>NZ_JBKBWN010000015.1:0-102328 GCF_046314235.1 Anaerobacillus sp. | reverse complement strand
TCTACCTTTAGGGGAGCATATCACCTTGGTTTGTCTCTTTCCACTAATTAATTGAATTTAACCTAAATAAAACACTTCTTGTAATTCTTTCGATACCGGACTATTATCTTCATTTGTTTCCATAATATCCTTCATATAGGCCCACCATTTTTGGCAAATATCAGTTTTGGCTACTTGATCCCATTTCTCTTCACTTTCTATCTCCACATAGGCAAATAATGTGGCTGTTTCTTCATCTAAAAAAATAGAATAGTTATGTGAGCCATGTTCTTTTAACATCACTGCCATTTCTGGCCAAAGCTCATCATGTCTCTTCTTATACTCTTCAAAGCTATCATGATTTACTTTCATGATTGTAGCTTTACGTATCATTTATGCTCACACTCCTTCGTATTTATTTCTTAGATAAGAGATACTACCATCTATATATGGCTCTTGAGTATCTTCCATTAAAATATTGATGAAAGGCTTCTTCTCTTTAACCAACTTCATAATTAGATCATAATTTAATTGCCCAGTACCAATTGGTACAAACTTTAATTTACCTTCTTCTATGACAAAATCTTTAGCGTGAATAATAGCCAATCGATCTCCTAGTAACTCAAACGCCTCTTTAATGATTTCATCTTGATCTTTATAAGTATCAGCCGTTATTAAATTGGCTGGATCGAGAATTACTTGAAGGTTATTAGATGGTACATTATCAAGTAGTCTTTTCAAGGCGGCTGCCGAATAAATCGGATGGTTAACTCCTGCCTCTACTCCAACTATGACACCAAACTTTTCTGCTTCTGCTACTAACTCACGAACGCTTGTTACAACTTCCCCAAAAGGCTCTTCCTTAAAATTTTCTTCTGTATAGCCCATTTCAGCATTCACGTTTCCAGTTTCAGTTCCGACAATACTGCAGCCAAAGTCTCTTGCATATCGTAAATGTTCCTTAAAACGCTCTAATGCTTTCCTTCTTTCTTCTTTGTCAGGATGTATCATATTAATATAGCAGCCTAATACAGCAATTTGGATATTTTTTTGTCGGAAAGCACTCCCGACATGATAAGCAATCCCAGGACTTAAACTCCCGTTAGCTGTATTAAAATCAAGAGATTTCGCTAAAGCTAATTGGACAGAGGTTAACCCTTTGTCCGCTATTACCTTAACTAGCTCTTCAAGTGGAAGCTTTTCAATATCATGTGCTCTTATTCCAATATTCATCATATAGATCCCTCCAACCTTTCGAAAAAATAACCGTACCACTTAGATGAGGTAGTACGGCTTCTTACATGTGTTGCGTTCTTTAGTTGTTATTATCTAGCCAACCAACCGCCATCTATAGCTAAAATATGACCATTAATATAATCAGATGCTTTACTTGATAAGAATACTACAGTTCCCATTAAATCTGCAGGATCTGCCCAACGCGCTGCTGGAATACGAGATAAAATTTCTGCATTACGCTTTTCATCTGCACGAATTGGTGCAGTATTAGCCGTGGCAACATAGCCAGGTGCAATTGCATTAATTTGAACATTGTGTTCTGCTAACTCATTAGCAAATGCCTTTGTAATACCAGCTACAGCATGCTTACTAGCTGTATACGGCGGAACAAATTTACCACCTTGGAATGAAAGCATTGATGCGATGTTGATAATTTTCCCACTCTTTTGCTCTACCATTACTTTTGCAACTTCTTGACTTAAGAAATATACAGAGTCCAAGTTAATGGACATTACAGCATCCCAGTCCTCTTGCTTGTATTCAAGCAATGGATTACGACGAATTGTACCAGCGTTATTAACTAGAATGTCGATTTTTCCAAATGCATTTAAACAACCGTCAACTACATCTTTAATAACCTCATTTTTCGTTAAATCTGCCTGGAAAAATTCGATTTTACGTCCTTCTTTTTCAACTAACTCTCTTGTTTCGTCCCAATTTGTATCATATGTGACAACAAATAAATCTGCTCCTGCTTTTGCAAGGGCTGCTACATATCCTTGGCCTAAGCCTGTATTTCCACCTGTTACGATAGCCGTTTTACCTTTTAAGCTAAAGAAATCTAAAGAAAAATCTTGTAATTGGTTTACCATAGTTAATTCCTCCAATTTTTACATAGCTATTGTAATAATTATCTTAATTCCTCCATTTTCACAAAATCCATATCATGGTAAGTAATATTTTCACCGCACATCCCCCAAATGAATGTGTAGTTACTCGTTGCCGTACCAGTATGAATAGACCAGCTTGGTGAAATTGCTGCTTGTTCATTTTTCAAAACTAAGTGTCTAGTCTCCTCAGGTTTACCCATAAAATGGAAAACTCTTGTTTCTGGCTCCATATTAAAGTATAAATAAACTTCCATACGTCTTTCATGAGTATGACATGGCATTGTATTCCAGACGCTTCCTTGCGAGAGCATTGTTAGCCCCATTTGCAATTGGCAGCTCTCACACACATTTGGATGAATATATTGATAAATTTTACGATCGTTTAATGTTTCTGATGATCCTGCTTCAAGAGGAGAAATTTTGTTAATATCAATTTTTACTGTTGGATATATGTGATGTGCAGGAGTAGAATTAATATAAAATTTGGCTGGATTAGCAGCATCCTTTGAACGGAATAAAACTTCTTTTGTTCCTTTGCTGACATATAATCCATCTTGAAGTTGCATATCGTATTCAGTCCCATCAAGAATAACTATACCGTGACCACCGATATTAATAATCCCCATCTCGCGGCGTTCTAAAAAATATTCAACACCTAGCTCTTTGTCTAGTTTAATTGTTAACTCTTCTTCAGCAGGTGTAACTCCACCAAAGATCATTCGATCGTTATGTGTATAGGTTAAATGAACTTTCCCTAATTCAAATATCGTTTCAACAAGAAACTCCTCGCGTAACTTATCAGTAGTATAACTCTTTACATCCTCAGGATTTGTTGCATAGCGCGTTTGCATAAATTCATTCTCCTTTTCTTTCAATTTTAAATAGTTTAATTGAGGTTATCTTACCCCTTTCAAAACCAAGCAAATAAATAGCATCTAATTCTCCACAGAAACAATGATCTACAAATGGAAAAATGGCTTTAATTGCATCTGATGTTTCCTTATGACTCCAAAGACGTGCTCGGCAGTTAAAATCAAAGCTAGTTCTTACACCTAATTCTTTTGCTTTTTTCACTTTGATTAAAATTTCTTATTTGGAAATACGATTTATTATTTGGAAATCTTAAATTTATTATATATAATACTTTAAAAGACTTCAATGATTATTCTGTAAATTTCAATCTTTATACTTAAGATGTTAGAATTGCTATATTACTACTTATATTTGAAAGGATTTCTTATGACATGACAAAACAACCCTATGGAACTGTCCTTATTAAAGCAAAGATCATTTTGGATTTTTTATCTATTTCAAGTGAGGAACAAAGTCTGAACTCAATTGCCAAAAATACAAATTTAACGACATCTACTGCATTAAAAATCCTAGATACACTTCAACTTATTGGTTATGTTCAAAAAAATACTAATTCGAAGAAATACACTATTGGCCACGGTCTTATTAAATATGCGGATAAAGCAATTAACCAGCTAAGTATAAAAGACATTGCAAAGCCACATTTAGAAAATTTAAATAGGGTAACAAATGAAACTGTGCACTTAGGTATTTTAAATAATACAAATATTGTTTATGTAACGAAATTGGAAAGCAAAAATCCAATCTGTTTATATTCTCAAGTTGGTAAAGTCATCCCACTTTATTGTTCGGCAATGGGAAAAGCGATTTTAGCTGAAAGATCAAATCATGAAATTGAAACATATTTTGACTCAAATACAATTACTAAGCATACGAAAAATACGATTACGACCAAACAGGAACTGTTGGAAGAGATAGAAAAAGTTCGTAAGTTCGGCTATGCTTTTGATAATTCGGAGCATGAGAACGATGTGTTTTGTGTAGGTACAGCACTTACCGTAAATCAAAACAATTACGGTGCCATTAGTGTTAGTATCCCAAATTACAGACTAACAGAAAGTTTTCTTGAAAAAATGATTCTAGAGATTTTAAATTGTAAGGCAGCTATACTCTCAGATTTACAGTAGAACAAAAAGAGGAAGGTATAGGTAAACCCCGACTAGCAATTGATCTCCGAGAAAAAAGTATGCTCTTTCACTTTATCCACAAGTGAAAAAACCTTATTATTTTATTAACAATAAAAGAGAGATTGACTCATATAGTCATTGCAGATGACCTGTATGTTCAACCTCTCTAATGTCGTTTAACGAGTAAACGATGCTGGGACACCGCCATCAACTGTAATCATACAACCTGTTGTTTTTTCTGCTTTCGACGAAGAAAGAAAAGCAATAGCTTCAGCGATATCTCTAGGATAGATATTCACGAGTAAAGTTGTACGTTTACGATAGTGGTCTTCAAGTTGACTTGGCTCAATGCCGTATGCTGTTGCTCTTTCTTGACGCCAGTTCGAACCCCAAATCGCAGATCCTTGAAGTACTGCATCTGGAAGAACTGAGTTTACGCGAATGCCATACTCTCCACCTTCTGCAGCAATACATCTTGCCAAATGAGTTTCAAGTGCCTTCACCGAGCTATAGGCAGCTGCATTTTTTCCAGCATAGATTGAATTTTTCGAACCAACAAACACCATGCTACCACCTGTGCCTTGTTGCTTCATCTGAATAAACGCTTCTCGAGCAACTAAAAAATACCCTGTTCCAAGCACGTTCATATTTAAATTCCATTCTTTTAACGATGTTTCATCAAAAGGACTTGATGTTGCTAAACCTGCGTTATTAACGATAATATCTACTCCACCGTAGTTTATTGCAGCTTCTTTAAATGCTACTTGAATTTCTTCTTCTTTCGTCACGTCCATTTTTACAGCTATTGCACGGCCTTCACCATAGGTTTCATTAATTTCAACTGCAACCTTTTGAGCTCCTTCAAAATTCAAGTCCGCAATCACGACATGAGCTCCCTCTGAAACTAGTAAGCGGCATGTTTCACTACCGATCCCACCAGCTCCTCCTGTAACAAAGGCTACTTTTCTAGAAAACTCTGTTTCTGCAGGCGCTAATGTAAGCTTGTATAACTCTAGTGGCCAGTATTCAATATGGTAGGATTCGTTTTCATTTAAGGAAACGAAATTTCCTAGTGCTGTTGAACCTCTCATGACAGAGATGGCACGGTTATATAACGATCCACTAACATTTGCCATTGTTAAGTTCTTTCCTGTGTTCACCATCCCAAGACCAGGAATTAAAATAACACGTGGTGAAGGTTCAAACATCTTGTCTCCTTCTACTTTATTACGATTAAAGTATGCTGTATATTCTGCTTTAAAAGTTTCAATCCCAACTTTAAGTTTATGAAGTAGCTGGTCGACATCCTTTGTTCTTGGATCCCAGTCAATGTATAACGGCACCATCTTCGTATGTACCAAATGATCAGGGCACGCTGCACCAATTTGTGATAATTCTTTTGCACTTTCACTATTTACAAATTGAAGGACGGTATGATTATCGTCATAGGTAAGGATCATAGACTTTTCAACAAATACTTTCCCTCGGATGGCCGGCATCACTTCCGCTAAAATCTCCTTACGTTCTTCTTCGGCTAACGCTGGATACTTTTGTCCTCCAAAAACTGAATCTTCTTTAATTTTTGCCTCAATATATTGTTCAGCCTCATTAATAATTGAAATCGTCTTATCGTAGCTTTCTTTTGCAGTGTCTCCCCAAACAACTAAACCATGCTTCTCCATTAGGACAAGCTCAGCATTCGGATTGTCTCGAACGCCTTCAGCGATCATCTTAGATAATTTAAATCCAGGTCGCACATACGGTACCCAAACATAGCGATCTCCAAAAATCTCTTCCGCTACTTCTCTTCCATTATCAGCACAACATATACTAATGATCGCATCAGGATGTGTATGATCCACATGTTTAAATGGTAAAAATGCATGAAGTAAAGTCTCTATTGAAGCACGAGGGTGTTTACTATCAAACATACAATGCGCAAGGTAAGTAACCATCTCTTCATCAGACATCTCATCACGCTCATATAACGGACGTATGGCTTCTAAATTTAAACCAGTGAAATTTTTTGCTTTCATCGTAGCAAGGTCGGAGCCACTACCTTTCACCCACATTACCTCAACATCACGACCACGAAAATCTTGAACGACTGTTTTCATCGATGTATTCCCACCACCCCAATTACATACAGCGCGATTAGCTCCGATTAAGTTCGATCGATAAACAAGTTCATCCAATCCAGGTTGCATATCTTTTGTTTCTTTCGGATTCCAAAGATTTTTTACCATATTTACCTCCGTTTATGTTGTTTTCACTATATGGTTACATCTTATCACAGTTTGTTTTATTTTTGAATTGTTATTTCTATTTGATTGTATTTTTTTCTGAATCTTTAGATTGAATACAAAATTTTGCAGGTATTGTAATCTAATAAAATCAACAAAAAAACAGGTGCTTAACTCTCTTAAGAGCCTAGCACCTGTGTCTCAATATTATTATAAAGAAGTAACCTATTTTTACGCGTTCTTTGATGATTTCAGCTAGCGTTTTAAACTGATAGAATTTGATCAATCAACTGTAGCTCATCCGAACTAAAGTTAAGGTTATTAAGGGAAGCGACATTCTCTTCAAGTTGGCTTACTTTACTAGCACCAATTAAACAAGAAGTAATTTTTTGCTCACGAAGCACCCATGCTATTGCCATTTGCGCAAGAGATTGACCACGTTGTTGTGCTAATATGTTTAGTTTTTGTACTTTTTGAATGACTTCTTCTGTTATATCGCCATGATTTAAAAAGCTATTCGCTTTAGATGCTCGAGAATCTGTTGGTACACCGTTTAAATAACGGTTTGTTAACAATCCTTGTGCTAGCGGAACAAAGGCGATACAGCCTGCCCCTTCTTCTTTTAGAAGGGATGTTAACCCATCCTCAACCCAGCGATTAAACATCGAATAAGCTGGCTGATGAATAAGTAACGGTGTGCCTAATGTTCTTAAAATCTCAATTGCCTGTTTTGTTTCTTCTACCCCATAATTAGAAATCCCAACATAAAGGGCTTTACCCTGTTTAACAATATGATCAAGTGCCATCATTGTTTCTTCCAGTGGTGTTTGGGGATCCGGTCTGTGATGATAAAATATATCAACGTAATCCAATCCCATTCTATTTAAACTTTGATCAAGACTTGAAACTAAGTACTTTCTAGACCCCCAATCACCATATGGCCCTTGCCACATTCCGTAGCCTGCTTTTGTAGAGATAATCATTTCATCTCGAAACCCAGAAAAATCTTGACGTAAGATTTCCCCGAAATTTTGTTCTGCCGATCCAGGTGGAGGACCGTAATTATTTGCAAGATCAAAGTGGGTAATACCTAAATCAAAAGCTTTTCGAATTAAAGCACGCCCATTTTCAAAAACATCTACTCCACCAAAGTTGTGCCATAACCCTAATGAAAGTGCCGGTAGTTTAATGCCGGACCTCCCACATCGATTGTAAACCATTGACTCGTATCTTTGCTCATTCGGTTTATATCTCATTTTTATTCCTCCATAAATGTTAAATTACTGATTTCTTCTTTTCAAAATTATTAAAAGAAATTAAGGTTATTGACATAACCGTCAATCCAATCATACTTGGTAAAAATAAACCCACGTAAACGGGAAAGTAAATGAAGAGGTGATAGATTGTAAAAAAAAGGAAACATATTAATAAAAAATGATGGATATTTATCAAACCCATGAGAAATGAATGCTTAAAATATTCACGAAATTTCAACTTATAATGAACGTATACAGGGAAAAAATAGATGAATGTTATTAGAAATATGAACCCATTAATAATTAATCCTATTGTAAGAATGCCCTGTAGTGGGCCACTCCCATGGAGTATATAACTAAAATTAGTGTATAAAATGGCAGCTGCGACGATAAAAATAAACCCAAAAATATTCGAACGAATAAATTCCTTTTTAAACTCTAGAAAGAAACTCTTAAAAATTGGTATATCAGCATCTTTCATTAGCCATTTTCTAATAACCGAGAGTAAAGCGACTGATGCAGGGAAGACTCCAAAAATGAATAATCCAATAACCGTGAATATAATCCATAATAAATTTAGGTATGCTATTTTCATGAATAAATCGAGAGCTTGATATACCTTTCCACCAAATCCTTCTGATTTCATCTAATCACCTCAAAATCACATTTTTGTACTTGTACGTCAAAGTACCTGTAGATTAATTTTATCAAATTTTATTAATTTTTTTGTAATAAACTAGGTTCTGAAATCAATCTACTGAAAGGCACCACCAATGGTAGTCTTGATTATTTTAACAAATAGAAAACAATTTAGGCAAAAACACCAATATCAAAGTAAAAATGTCTGACTCCTAACGAGAACAGACATTTCACCTTTAATCTAAAAAATAATTATGCTAAACTTTTTCTGCGTTTCACAATGAGAGCGATCCCACCTAGGATAATCAATGTTAAACCTACAAGTAACAAGTTATAACTATTTGTCGCTGTATTTGGTAATTTTTTATCCGTATCATTTTTAGTTTTTGTATTTTCACCTGTTTGATCATCAACTGGGTCTACTGGTTTTACTGGTTTATCCGGTTTAACCGGTTTTACTGGTTCAACTGGTTTAACTGGTTTAACTGGTTTTACTGGTTCAACTGGTTTAACTGGTTTATCTGGTTTTACTGGTTCAACTGGTTCCGGTTTAACTGGTTCTGGTTTAATTGGTTCAACTGGTTTATCTGGTTCAACTTGATCGTCTGGAACTTGACCAAATACTCCATATGTTGAAAAATGGGTAACCGTTACAGTAATTGTGTTAGTATCAGGGTTCAACTCTCCACCAATGAATTCCCATTTCCCTGTTGTTTCATTTAAATAGTAAATTGCTACTTCTTCAAAACCATCTTCATACCCTAAAGTTAACTCAAATTCCCCATCAAATTCTCCGTCACCTAATTGAAGATCTACCTTAATCACTTCTCCTGCTTTATTAAGACCTTGAGGAGGAGTAGCTACTTCTTCTATTAATTCAATAGCTACTTGTGTACCTTCTGGTAAGTTAGCTGGCATTTTTATTGATACGTTACTTCCAATCAGATTAACTCGGCTATTCTTTGCTACTGGAGTTAGAACATTTCTCTCTACCGGTACTACAGTTTCTTCTCCATCTTGATCTCCTGGTTTAGTAACTTCTACTTCTTCAACTTCTACTAATCTTACATTGTCGATAAGAATAGTGTATGGCACAGGTAATTCTGCATCTGCACCTTCTCTACCTAAACCGAACATGAATTTAAATTTACCAGAATTCGTAACTTCAACGATAGTTTCATATGTCTCCATCGTACTACCTACAGTAAATTCGTGTATGCCGGTTCCTGTTTCTGCTAATTCTACTCTCACAATACGTTCATGATCCGATTGCATATCAAATGCGATTTTGTAAATTCCAGCTGAGACTTCAACATTTTGGAATAATTGAATTTGCCACCAAGCCCAACCTACTTGATTAATTTCTGCATTTAAAACTCGATCTACTACAGAAAATTCTGCAAGCCCTGCCCAATCTTCATAGAGGCCTTGGTTGTGAATCTGCCATGGAAGATCGCTACCTGGAGCACCGAATTCAGTTGTCGTGTCAAAAGTACCATCAATAAGTAAATTTTCTCCTATCTCTACCCATTCTTTATCTACTGGATTTACTGGGTCTACCGGGTCTACCGGGTCTACCGGGTCTACCGGGTCTACCGATTTTACTTCTTCAACTTCTACTAATCTTACATTGTCGATAAGAATAGTGTATGGCACAGGTAATTCTGCATCTGCACCTTCTCTACCTAAACCGAACATGAATTTAAATTTACCAGAATTCGTAACTTCAACGATAGTTTCATATGTCTCCATCGTACTACCTACAGTAAATTCGTGTATGCCGGTTCCTGTTTCTGCTAATTCTACTCTCACAATACGTTCATGATCCGATTGCATATCAAATGCGATTTTGTAAATTCCAGCTGGGACTTCAACATTTTGGAATAATTGAATTTGCCACCAAGCCCAACCAACTTGATTAATTTTTGCATTTAAAACTTGATCTACTACAGAAAATTCTACAAGCCCTGCCCAATCTTCATAGAGACCTTGGTTGTGTATCTGCCATGGAAGATCACTATCTGGAGCACCGAATTCTGTTGTCGTATTAAAAGTACCATCAACGATTAAGTTATCTCCAATTTCTTTCCACTCTTTATCTTTTGGGTCAAAAGGAACTTCTGGGTCTGATGGTTCTTCACCATCTTGACTACCATTTAGAACTTCCCTTGCACCTTTTACTTCTAATCTTACGTTATCAATAAAAATATCGTGACTATCAGCTATGACACCACCTACCGAACCTAGTAAAAATTTTAATGCAGTTACGTCAGTTGAATTCATATCGAATTCAAATCTATATGTTTCAGCCTGATTTGTTAGTGCGATTTCTTCTGAGAAGTAACGGTGGTAACTAGCATTTTCAACAATTAGCTCAATTTTTCTTTCAATTGACGCACTTCCTTCAAATTCAATGACATATGTTAGTCCTTCTTCTAATGTAATATTATCTTGGAAAAACTGTACATGCCAAGTATCATTTCCAGTGTGATCGACAGTTATTTTAGCTTTTCCATCTTCTTCACTAAAAGATGCCCTTGATTGCCCTTCCCAAACACCTTGAACGTGATTGTGCCATCCTTCTATTCCATTAGAGAAATCACCATTCTTTAATGGGAAGTATCGTTCTCTTTCACCTTTAACCTCAAACTTCACGTTGTCAATCAATACTTCATGACTGCCAATATCATTAGTACCAACAATTTTTCCTAATAAGAATTTCAAGTCTACTGTATCATCATTAGCCATTACAAATTCATACTTATATGTTTTCATGGAATTTGTTAATTCTACTTTTTCTGCAAAATAACGGTGATAACTCCCATTTTCTAATACTACTTCTACTACTCTATCTACTGTAGATTTAGCATCAAACTCTACTACATACGTTTGGTTTCCTAAAGCTTTCATCCCATTTTGCATTAAAAGGACATGCCAAGGCTCCCAACCTGTGTTAATAATATTTGCTTTGAATGTACTATCTTCAACATTAAACGTCGCTTCTGAAGATGGCTCGTAAATCCCATGAATATGTTGATCCCAATGCGCCATTCCATTTGAAAAATTACCATTTTTTAATGGGAAAGCTTGCTCAACTGTTACACTAGCATTATTATTTGTTGTGCGGACCATTTTTACGTTATCAATTACTACATCATTAGAATTTCCACCTAAGAAAAAGACGAGTTGTCCCTCAATATCTTCTACATTTAGCATAACGAATGCTACTTCTTTTGTTCCCATATTCGTAGTTAGTTGAATCACTTGATTACTAGAATAATTAACACTACCATCTTTGCTTAGCAATGCAACTTCGATATTTCTAGCTGCTGCTGCTTTAGCATCAAACGTTAACTTATATTCATCAGTAGGAAGAAGATTCATTCCTTTTTGTACTAGTTTAATAGAGTCAACGTTAGAACCACCATCTTTAATAGCTACAGAAAGCTCTCTTGAATCTTGATCGACAGAAGCTGTTGCGTCTCCACCGTCTGTATCGAAATTCCAATACGTCATACGGTCCATTCTACCTTGATCAAACGTGCCGTTATAAACATGGTTTCCGTTTCTTAACGGACGTTTTGGTGCATCTTCATTATATGGGTCTATTGC
Organism: Anaerobacillus sp.; assembly: GCF_046314235.1. Classification (NCBI taxonomy): domain Bacteria; kingdom Bacillati; phylum Bacillota; class Bacilli; order Caryophanales; family Bacillaceae; genus Anaerobacillus; species Anaerobacillus sp. The sequence continues at coordinate 90,473 of NZ_JBKBWN010000015.1, read as the reverse complement.
ATCTACCTCTTCAACTACTACATTACCAATCCATACAGGGTTTGCGTTTAACCCTAAGTTAAACTCAAGTCGTGCACGTGGATCTGTGTCATGTTGCATTTGGAAGATCATTTCATATGATTGGACTTCATTCGACAGTTGATAGTCCATATTTGGAGAATACGCTGTCCAACCACGATCTGCTCCCCCACCAATTTTCACATTGATGTTACGGTTAGTGTTCGACTTAGCGTCAAAACTTAGTTTGTACCATCTACCAGTACCCATCGTAACATTTTGAATTAATTGAATTGAATAAGTTTGATTCCCACCATTGGCGATGTCAACTTTTGCGAATTTATCGCCGTTTAACGTATCAACTGATACTGAACCCGTTCCGTTGAACTCATTTAAATTTAAGAAATTCCAATAAGTATTGTTCCATTCTTCTTCACCAGATCTTAAAACTGTGAAACCTTTTTCATAGTTCGTGTCATACACATAGTTACCATTAATAGCTACTTTTGCATCAACAGGTAATTCTACCGGTTCAAATACTGGCTCTACTGGCTCTTTGTAGTCTCTACCAGTTAACTCATACACTCTTACATAATCAACTTTCATTTCTCCTGGGAATGGTGTAGTTTCATTAGGATTTCCACCATACCAACCACCAATCGCAAGATTTAAAATGATGTAAAATTCTTGATCGAAAGGTGCAGGATATGCAAATTTAGCTGGATTTCCAGTACTCGTCGTTGACCAATTGTTTAATGTTTGGAATAACTCATCATTGACATACCAGCGAATTTCACCTGGCTCCCACTCAACCGCGTAAACATTCATATCAGTAATGTCGCGACCTTCAGGGAAGTAATAATCTTTTGCAGTGTACGTATTATTTGGCCACTGTCCACCATAGTGAATTGCTCCACCAATATGATCTGGTCTTCCACCAGCACTTTCCATAATATCGATTTCACCAGAAGCAGCCCATCCACCGTAAACATCATCTTCAGGCATCATCCAAAACGCAGGCCAATAACCTTGACCTTTTGGGAGTGACATTTTCGCTTCAAATCGACCATATTTTTGACTAAACTTACCTTGGCTGTGAACTTTTCCAGACGTATAATTAAATGTACCTTGTCGCGGGTCGGTATGCGATTTTTTTCGCCCTTCTAAGATTAATTTACCGTCTTCTACACGCACATTATCTTCATGGTAATATTGCAGCTCTTCATTTCCCCAACCTGGGATAAATGTTTCACCATCATAAAAACCATTCCCTGTGTCTATTGTCCAATTATCTAAGTTTAGCTCGTCTCCATCAAAGTTATCTTCCCAAACTAATGTCCATTCTTCATTCACTCCAGAAGTTTCCTCCGCTTTTACAACCAAACTAAAATTAGAAAGAATTAATAGAAAAACTAATAGAATATTAATAGACTTCTTTAACATAATTTGACTTCCCTCCATTTTTAAATAAAAATAGAATTACAGTTAAAAGGTAAGAATGCGTTCAAAATCACCTCCTTAACTAACTAAATCGTTATACGGGTGAGAATCATAGATGTTTAAATTCAAACCGAAAGCGCTTTCGATTTGATCCAAGAGTTGAAAGTAGGCAAAATCATCACCCACTTTCCATCACTCAGTTTCAATAAAAACTAAGCTAACGAATTTCATAATTCACCATTTTCGTTCTTAAGTTCTAAATGTACTTCCCATATAGGCTTTCTTAACTACATTTAGTTTGATAGCTTAGTTACTGTTTATTCAGCCAATTGAACTGAAATTTTCAGTATTTTACCACTTCGAATATCTTCAGCATCGGATCCTCTTACAGAGTCACCTTGGAGGATAACGGTCTCTCCATCGCCATAGGTTAATGTATATTGTACAGGTAAGGCTGCGTTATCTCCAAATGTGTCTAGCTTCTTAGCGTTTACATACGTAAGCTCACACGCTCCGAGGAACGTACAAGAGACTTCACCGTTTTCTGTAAACATCCAGCTTGGAAGGATTGGAGAAAGTTGACAAACAAGCTCTTCACCCTCAACCTTAAATGGCTTTCCACCTGTCATCATAACAAACCACATATTCATAAACTCAATCGTTGAACCACTTAACCTTGATACAAAGCCACGACCGTGTAGCTTCGGATTAGGGTTTGCACTACTTGCAATAAATGAGCTATTCTCTAGCGTACTTCTTCCATATACTTTTGGATCTAGGAATGGGATTAATGCTGTTTTCACATCATCATAAAATTCCGCTGCTAATCCTGACTTAAGTGTCGCTAACAAGTACTTATATTCCATATGCAAGAAGATCGACTCGTTCTCTAACCATCCTGGGGTAAATGCGTTTGCACGTCCAAGCTCATTCGGCTCTTCTAGAATTGACATCGACGTCTTGTACATACCTAGCTTGTTATCATAAATATCAGAAGCACGAACGGCATCATAAATCTTTTTCGCTTCTTGCCCGTCTTCTGTCAATTTTAATGATTTGACGATTCCCTCAAGAAACGGTGTTACTGCTTTTGGTGTCCACTCTAACTCTGAAATCGGTGGTACTCCATGATCTAAACTGTTCTTCGGTTCAAAATAGAAGTACGTAGGAACAAGCTCTCCATTATAAGAACGAACACGCTCAATCCCTTTCTCAACTCTAGTCTTAAGGATTTGACTTATTCCTTTTATTTCTTCTACCGTGAATACTGACTCTTCACCACCAATACCTTGATAAATTGTCTCGCGGTAGTTCTCTCTAAATGTAGAAACCTCATGCCAATACTCGTCTTCATTAATCTCTGAAGCTTCGACTTTCTTAATTGCCTTTACAACGCCACTTAGAAAATCAGCTACTTCGATTGGCAGTGCTACTTTCTCTTCACCTGTTACCTCTAAAAGAAGATCAAATAGTCGTTTTACTTCAAATAATTCTGAAGTACTCGCACCAATCATTCCTGGTAAACCATTTAAAGAATCGTTCCATCCTGGTTTATCTGCTTCCATCTCCACACCTAGTCCCATTGGGGCTAATGTTGATGTTTTTACGAGACCAAGAAGGAATAACTTAGAGTAAAGCGTTGTTTTATAAACGTCACCTTGTCCACTCTTATCTTTTACCCACATTACTCCATTATTTTGGGCAGCTTCACGCTCTTTTTGTTTATCCTCGTAAATCGCACCGTACTGACGCAATTTGCCATTGTTTATGACATATTTATCAGCACGTTTCTTAACTCGAGCTGGGCTCTCAAAGTACTGATAATCTTTGTTAAAATATAATTCAGCCTTTTTATCTGGATAAATCGCTAAATAACTTTCAATTAAATCAAGATTATATGTCCAATGATCCATCCAGTATCCTTCGCCGAATTCAGCTTGGAATAAATGCTCTGAAACACTCAGGACTTCTGCTAAAAAGACATCGAAGGACGTTAACAAGGTTACTTTTTCATCCTCTAAGAAATGTTTAAGTTCTCCTGGCGTGTAGGAAGAGCTTAAGAACTTGCTTACTTTTTCTTCAGTGTCCTTTGGTATGTAAGGAGTAAAATCAAACGACGTCGAATCGATTGAAAATCTAACACCTTTCACTCCAAGAGGATTGTATCCATCTAATTGGATTAAATTCATAAATAGTTTAACATTGTAATCCTTTACTTTTGGCTCAAAAAAGACATCACAACGGCGATTTTGGTTAATATCACGATAGTTCCCATTCCCTTGAGAATAGTAAGTAGGACTAAGTGAGAAGAAATTGTAATCTCGCTCTAAATCACCATGCTTACGTGAATATAAATAATACAAGCTTTGCTTTTCGTCATTTCCGAACACAACCGGGAAGCCACCACGAAGGCCATTATCTAAATAGCTTTGGCGACTATAGGCATCAAAGAGCGGTTTGCCTGTTTTGCTTTTAATCGGTTTTGTTATTTTATCCGTAATCGTTGCTGCAATCTTCTTCATGTTGCGTAACCTTGATATCGTAATTTCTTCTTTCACATACGTATTAACGGTTTGAAGCTCACTAGCATGACCAACAACTGTATAAATCTCTAGTTCTTCATTTGTCTCTAACTCCACTTTAGTTGCTGTAAAACCACATGACACTTTATTCGTTGTCTGAGCTTCTTCAGCCATTAACGCTTCGATGTTCTCTTTCATAAAGTTTTTAGGCAACTGTAGTGTTGTATCCGTTCCAAAAATGATATCTCGATCAATAATTGGCTTCGAACGTTTTTCCTCACCACGGTAAGAGATTAAGCTCATAAAGTAGTTTCCTTGATGGACTTCTTTCACTTCAGCCGTATCTTCCATGCTTCCTCTCAACTTATAGAAAGGGATGTCATTATCAAGATTATAAACGTCAAACCAACTCTTAATCGTATTCCCTAATTCCTTATATGCGGCATTAGGAACCCCGCTAGGAAACACAGACGGTAGTCCATCTAATAATTCGAATTGCTTCTTACTATTGGATAAATTTTGGAACTTCACATGACGAACGAGGCCAGCCACAGGTGACTCTGGTAAAATAAAATACTCTACTGTCATCTTAATGCCGTTTGCTTCGTTGACGTACTCTAGTGCTAGTTTATTCTCGGAAATCACCATTGTTTCTTTCGCGTCTGAGTATAATTGCGACGAGAATGGCTCTAAAAAGGTTGTCCTGTCATTCTCAATAATCTTAATAAATGTTCGAAATCCTTGAACTTGTACAAGCTGATAAGATTTATCTGCTGGTAGAAATTCCATTATTGCATGGTCTTTATCTTGGACACCAAAGCTCGCAATTCCTTGGCCACGATTTACATAAAATACCCACATCGGAATTCCATTAACTCCTGCGATTCCTGGTAAGAAACTAGAGAATGTTGGGCGTTGTTGAAAGTTTTCAATTTGAAAGTTTTGATTTTCTTTTAGTGAATACATGTCATTCCCCCAAAAAGTTCGTTAATGAATTTCATAATTCATTATTTTTCGCTACTAAGTTTTAAATGTAGTTGCGTAGAAACCATTCGCAACTACATTTAGAATGATTTAGTTCAATTAAAGTAATTATGAAATTCACTCGATTAAATGATAAATGTTGCAATTGATCGCCTTTCAACTTCAACTTCAACATATTCACCTTCGACTTGCACGGTAAAAGATTGTCCTAATTCTGTTTCATTTAACACGACTAACACAATTTCACCATTGTTATTTTTAAATGCAGTCGCAGCAATGTTCTCGTTATTTAATGTGAGACCAATTCTTTTAGCACCTGGCTTAATGAATTTACTGAAATGACCAATATAATAGTAAGAACTATTGTAGTGAATTTCATCTGTTTTTGTATCAGCAATGATTGGCGCGTCACAATAGTTGCCTACATGATTAGGTCCACCATTCTCATCCAACACGATGTTCCAATCGATAAATCCTTCTAACCAGTTATTCATATCGCCAATAATGTTTCTTGCATACCTTTCACCAGTATGCCATGCACCTAGTTGAACACCACCTTCAATACACCCCTCAGTAAAGAGGAGGTGCTTGTCAGGAAACGCTTCGTGGACCATTGAAAGATTTTCAAAGTCTTCGGAAACATACCAGTGGTTTCCAGTTCCCCAAACATATTTTGCCGCCTCAGGGTCTGAAAGAATCGTAGTTGCACGTTCTACGATGATGTCACGGTTATGATCCCAAATAACGATCTTTTTATCGTGAAGACCATTAGCCTCAAAGATTGGTCCAAGATGATTCTTTATGAAATCACGCTCTTCCTCTGCAGTATACCGACAAGAATCCCACGTTTGCGTTGCTTCTGGCTCGTTTTGAATTGATACTCCCCAAATAGGAATACCTTCCTTTTCCATAGCCTCAATATACTTCACATAATACGTAGCCCAAAGATCACGATACTCTGCCTTTAATTTGCCACCGTTATTCATTTCACCATTCGTTTTCATCCAAGCAGGTGGGCTCCATGGCGAGGCTAAAATTGTCAGTTCTTGTTCTGCTTCTTTCATTGCATCCTTTATAAAAGGAATGACATACTTCTGCTCTCGTTGAATTGAAAATGTCTCGAGTTTTGTATCTTCATTCTCAACATACGTGTAATTTTCGAGTGAAAAGTCACAGCTGTTGATGTGTGTTCGACCAAGTGTATAACCTAAGCCCTCTTCTTTATTATAATAAGCCCGTAAAATGTTGCTTCGATGAGTTTCTGACACTTTTGACATGGTATATGTCGCCGCCTCAGTAAACGCTCCCCCAAATCCAATCCATTCTTGATATTCTATTTCTGGATTAATTCGAATGACATTACTGTCTGAAGTAGTTCCTTTTTTAAACGATAAGGAACCTTTATCTTTCCATTTTTCTTGATCATCCTTTGCCGTTTGGATAAATCTCATGCTTCTCTCCATCTTATTCCCTCCCGTTATTTAGGCTCTTGAAAAATTTCTTATACTGATCTATTCTTTACAATCTCCTTATAACGTTTCGCGCTATCTTTCCAGTATCTTTGTTGTGTTTCGAAATCAACATAGAAAATTCCAAAACGTTTTTCGTAGCCGAAGGCCCACTCAAAATTATCAAAAAGCGACCAAAGAAAATATCCAGCTATATTCATGCCTTCTTCGTCAAGCTCGCGAACAGCTGTAATATGTTTTTCAACATAATCTGTTCTCTCATTGTCATGAACCGTTCCGTCTGTTTCTAGAATATCCTCATACGCAGCTCCATTTTCAGTAATGTAAATTGGTAGATCTGTGTACTCTCGTCTTAGGCGATGAATTAATTCTTTAAACTCTTTTGGTGAAACATCCCAACCCATTCCGGTTTTTGGATAGTCCGAATAGGCGGATTCAAAGAGAAAGATATTCGTTGCATCATATTCAACTAGTGTTCGGTTATAGTAGTTAATTCCAAAGAAGTCACACTCAACTGAAATTGTCTCTAAGTCACCTGTCTTTATAAAACTAAAGTCATGAACTGATTTTGCGAAAAGATTTACCATATCTAATGGATAGGTTCCCTTAAAAATAGGATCTAAAAACCAACGATTTGAATAGCCATCAATGTTATTACTAGCAACTTGATCATTAAATGATTCACTTGCAGGATACGTCGGAGTTAAATTAAGTGTAATTCCAATCGGAGTGTTAGATTTAAAATTCCCCTTTAAGAGTTGCACCGCTTTACCATGAGACAAGAGAATATGATGGGCCGCTTTTAACCCTTCTTCAACATTTTTATGACCTGGTGCATGGTGTCCTTGAATATAACTTAAGAAACTTGCGCACCATGGCTCGTTAATAGTTATCCACGAATAAACGTATTCGTCTAATTCCTCAAAACATTTTTCTGCGAATTGTAAAAACCATGATACCGAGTCTCTACTAACCCACCCACCTTTTTCATGTGCCCACATTGGTAAATCCCAGTGATAAAGAGTTACCATTGGCTTTATTCCGGCTTTCAACAACGCAGAAATTAACGATTTGTAAAAATTCATTCCTTCTTCGTTATATACGCCTTCTTGCGGGAAAATTCTTGGCCATGCAATTGAAAGACGGTAAGAATCAACACCTAACTCTTTAATAAGCTGAATATCTTCCTCAAATCGATGATAATGGTCACAAGCAACATCTCCAGTATCACCGTTAATTACTTTTCCTGGAGTTCTAGAAAATGTATCCCATATCGATAACGAGCGGCCACCTTTATTGTAAGCACCTTCAATTTGATACGAAGACGTTGCCGTTCCAAAAATAAATTCTTTCTTAAATTGTGACATTAATGACACCTCTTCTATAAGTCTATTATTCTTTAACTGATCCTGCTGAGATACTACTGATGATGTATTTAGATAAGAATAAAAAGATAATCATAATTGGAACAACGGAAATCGCAATTCCTAGATACATCGCCCCGATATTTGACTCTACTTGTGATCCTCTTAATGCCCCCATCATAACTGGTAATGTATATTTACTCGGACTAAATAACACAACAAGCGGAAGGATATAATTGTTCCAAGACCCAATGAAAGTAAAGATCCCCATTGTAGCAATAGCTGGCATCATTATTGGAAAACCAATTTGGTGAAAAATTCTTAGTTCACCCGCTCCATCAATTCGTGCAGCTTCTAATAAAGATGGATGCAAAGTTGAAACAACAAATTGTCGTAAAAAGAAAACTGTAAATGGTGCTGCAATTGAAGGAATGATTAACGGAATGTACGTGTCAAGAATCCCTAACGTTTTCGCTAAATCATAAAAACCGATTAACCCTAACTGACCAGGGACCATCATCAACACTAATACTGTAACAAATAGGGCATTGCTACCTTTGAACTTATAAACAGCAAAGCCATACGCAGTTAATGCCGAAAAGTATGAGCTTAAAATTGTTACACTAACAGCAATAAATAAACTGTTTCTAAAACCTTTCCAAATATCCATATAGCTTAATAGCACGTTATAGTTATCTATTAATGATCTACCCGGTAATAATGTGAAACCGTGACGTAGAATTTCAGCTGTTGAGCGAGTTGCATTAATAATCATCATATAAAACGGTATGAAGCTAATAATTAAAAGAATAATTAATAGGGCATAAAAAATACCTTTTACGATGTTTCTTTTATTCACTGTTGTTCACCCCTAGTTCACACTTTTGCGATACATTGCTTTAAACGTAATAAATGAAAATACGACTGTAATTAAAAATAGTCCATATGCTACCGCTGCAGCATAGCCGTAATTATTAAAGCGGAATGCTTGATTGTACAAATACAATACCATTGTGTTTAATGACCCTTGCGGAGCCCCTAACCCATTAGTAAGTAACATAGGCAAGTCAAAAATTTGTAATCCACCGATAAGCGATGTAATTAGTACATATAGTAGAATTGGCTTTAATAATGGGATCGTGATATTGATAAAAGTCTGAAAACGATTCGCACCATCAATAAGCGCTGACTCATAATAATCATGAGAAATTCCTGAAATACCAGCCATTAAGACGATAAATGTATGACCAAACCACATCCAAGCCCCAATTAAAGCAACTGACCAACGGGCTGTAGTTGGACTATTCAACCAGTTGATCGGTTTAGAAATCAGTCCTAGGTCCAATAACAAGTGATTAAGTGTACCATGGTGCCATCCTAATAAAATACCGAATAATAAAGCCACAGAGGCAATTGTAATTAAATTTGGTAAATAAAACATCGCTCTAAAGAAACCTAAACCTTTCATTTTAAAGCGAATATCTGAAAATAAAACAGCTAACCCAAGAGCAATTCCTAATTGGAAGAAAAAGTTAATCCCCCAAATATACCAAGTATTAATAAACGCCTGAAGAAAATAGGTATCTGTAATCAATCTTTTATAGTTCGCTAGACCAATGAAATCTGGAGATCCCATCCCTGAATAATTTGTAAAACTATAATAAAACGTTAGTAAAATAGGATATATGCTAAACGTAGCAAAGACGATAAAGAAAGGTAAAATAAACAGATATCCATAGTAGTTTTTATTTTTCATAACAGCGCCTTCCTTCTCCGATCTTGTTATATAAAAGGGGATAGCAAGAAGCTCTATCCCCTTTCATTGTTTTGTTATTGTTGATCTGGTGTTTTAATATGTGGGTAAGCGTTTCTTACTAAGTTATAGAATTCTTGAATTGCTTCCTCTTTTGTTTTTACACCTTCTACATACTCTGAAACCATATCTCCAAATAAAGTATCAATTTGTTGATCGTATCTTGTAACAAGACCTGGATTAATACTTTCTGCTTGCTCTAAGAAGTAAGTGTAGTTATTTTGTCCACCAAGGAACTCTTCACTAAAGTCACCTTTAATCTTCTCTGTAACAGGTAGATATGATAATACGTCTCCACTTTCTAAAGCCCAATCAGTTAAGAACGCTTCATCATGAGTCATCATTTTCACGAATTCCCAAGCTAAGTCTTTATTTTTCGAACCACTATAAATTCCTAACCATGTACCACCCCAGAAGTATGGATTTGGACCGTTTGTAACTGCCCAATCTCCGAAAGTTTCTTCTGTATTCATCTTAAGAACACTGTGAAGCCCCCAAGTTGGTAAAGCATAAGCAAATACTTCCACTTCATTTGAAGCGTTTTCATCTACTGCATCCCAACCTGCGTTATAGTTAATCGCACCGTCCATTGCAGCAAACCATGCTGGAGACCATTCTGGTGCAAACGCAGTTAAATCTTTTTCACGTAATTCTTTAGCATAATCAAAATGATTTATACGTCCTTCTGACATTATTAGTTCGTCATTTTCATTTACCCATGCTTGTGGATTATTCCCTTGAGCAAACCAACGAACAGCTCCCTCATCTGGGAATAAACGATATCCTTGTGCTTTTAGTTCTTCACCAACTTTAAATAATCCATCCATTGTACTGAACTTTTCACCAATAACTTGAGGATCATCAGTGCCTAAAACTTCTTGTGCGATACTTCTTCTATAGAAAATACCACCTGGTGTTGTTTGCCATGACAACGCTTTAATATTACCGTCAGATCCTCTACCTAAATCAAAAACATAATCAACAAAGTCACCTTTTAACTCTTCTACATTGTAAGGTGCTTGAGAAAGATTTTCCCAGTATCCTTGTTCAACCCAATCTTTAATGAAAGCTAATTCACCAGTGAAAATATCAGGTGCGCCTGAACCGCTTTCAAGAACAGGCCTTAAACGTGTTGGATAGTCAGCAATCGGAATGATTGTTAACTCAATGTCAACATCATGCCTTTCCATAAACACATCAATTGGCTCTTGAAGCTCATCTGTAAATGACCATACAGTAAGTTTTTCTTTAGAACCAGATTTTTTCTCTTCACCATTTCCGTTGGAAACAGTATCATCCGAATTACTACAAGCGATAAGACTGAAACTCAATACAGCTACTAATAAAAACATAAGTACTTTTTTCATTTTTTCTTTCCCCCACTTCATTTTTTTTAGTGTTGGTTTCTTTTTCACTACTATCCGTGAAAGAAAAAACCTTATATCCAAAGCGCTTTCGAAAATAGTTTTAAAATTGATATTAAATTTTAAAACCATCTACCTAAGACGCATTTGAAACTTAGTTAAATATCAGCTATCCAAAGCGCTTTCGAAAACAGTTAAAATCAACCGTTTTTTACTTTGAAACCCACTCTCCATTAACTCGCTTGGAGCCTATTTGAGTAATTTGCCAAAGCGCTTTCGGATAAAGAGATACACTCTTAAGTATCCCTCTATCCAACTAAATTTCCTTCGTTGATTCTCTATTGATTAACTCAACTGGAACTGTTACAGCCGAATATACTTTATTGTTATCATTAATCTGATTTAACAATACTTTGGCTGCATTTTCACCTATTAAGTCAGTATCTTGTCTAACTGTTGTTAGTTTTGGCGTTGTGTATTTAGCTATCTCAATATCATCAAAACCGACTATCGAAATATCATCTGGTACATTTAGTCCAACTTCTTTAATTGCACTTATTGCACCAAGAGCCATCAAATCACCAGCCACAAAAACGGCAGTAGGTCTGTCTTTCAACTCTAGTAAAACTTTCATTGCATCGTAACCATCTTCATAGGAGAAAAATCCTCCTTCAACGATATACGATGATGGAATATTTAGATTAAGCTTATCAACTGCTTCTACAAATCCTCTTAACCTCTCAGTTCCAGCAAATGTTTTGGTGTGACCGCTAATATGAGCGATCTTACGATGACCAAGAGAATAGAGATGATTGATTGCGATTTCACTACCAGAAAAACTATCACTGTATACAACACTTGACTTATTACTATGCAAGTCAATGACTACACTTGGAATATTAGATTCCATTAAGTTTTGAACTTCTGGATTATCATAATTTGAACAAACAACAATAATACCATCAACTCCGCGATGTAGCGCATGATCTAAGTAACTCTTTTTTTCTGAGCCAACGTTTTGACTTAAAAAGATAATGTCATATCCGAAACTTTCCACTCGTTGTTTAAAACTTTGAATTACTGCACTGAAAAAGGGATGCTTAATACCTACACCTAAATCTTCAATAAAGATAACCCCTAAAGTCCAAGACTTTTTTGTCGTTAAAGAGCGAGCGATCGAGTTTGGATAATAATCCATCTCTTCTACTGCGTCTAAGATTAACTTTTTTGTCTTAGCGCTTACATCTGGGTAATTATTTAATGCTCTAGAAACAGTTGTAATAGAAAAGCCTGTTTTTTTTGCTATATCATATATTGTAGCCACTCGTCATTCCTCCATAAACCGAAAGCGCTTTCGATATAATAATATTATTGAAGCTATCAAAAGTCAAGTATGCTAGCAAATATAATTGTGAACTTTTTTAAACGACTCAGCACTAGAATAAGAAATCTTATGTTTTTATGTCAATTGCGCCACTTTTGAACAAGCTTTTTACGGGATATAACAGAGTGGCTAAAAGAAGTCGTCTGTCATCTAAATTTTCGGTTGAAATGCCCTTCCCCTGCCTGTTTTGAAAGAAATACTTACAATTTAAACAGATCTATTTTCTCGGACAAACTGTCTGATAATTTCGTTAGCCCTTTGGACGATATAACTAATTTTTCGGTACTTTCCTTTTGGATATTTAGGTTTCCAGCAATCAAAGCGACTGCATCCCTATTTTTTTGGGAAAGGTTTTCAATATCTATGACAGATGAATTTACTTCTTCAATAGTAGCAGATATTTCTTCTGATGTAGCTGACAAAATATCAGCTTGGCCTGATAGTTCTCTTACTGATTGTTCAATCGTTTCAAATGACGAAACAATTTTTGAAATTACGTTAACACCTTCTGTAATGCCTATTTCATTTCTGTTAAGTGAGTCTACTGATCGCTTTGAACTTTCACTGATATCAGCAACGATATGATTAATATCCTCCGACGCTTTTCCACTTTGGGCGGCAAGATCTCTAATTTCCTTTGCAACAACAGCGAACCCCCTACCATGAACACCCGCACGAGCTGCTTCAATGCTTGCATTTAAAGATAATAAATTTGTTTGATCAGCTATTTCCTTGATGATCGTTACAAATCTGCTTATATCAGTTAGAGAAGACACTAATTCTGACACATCTAATTTAATTTGAGACGAGTTAAGCGTAATTTCATCAAATTTCTCTACACTATTTTTAATTAATTGAGTACCGGAAAAAGTCTGTTCATTCACCTTTTGAATTTCTTCTGCAAAGACGTTTACACTATTGACTATCCCACTGACGCCGCCTGCAACCTCTTCTAACGCTGTTGAACTTTCCAGTAAATTAATATGCTCCAATTCCACACTTTTATTAATTTCTTCCACGAGGATCGTAATTTCCTCTATTGAAGACAGGTTGCTCTCAGCCAACGTAAATACACCATCAGCAGAACTGTTTAAATTAGCCGATGAGCCTTGAATTACTTCGATTAAGCTCTTTGTATTATCATGCATAACCGCTAAACTTTTTGAAATATCACCAATTTCGTCATTTTTCTTTAAATACTTTTTATCTACTAACGACTGATAATCATATTTAGAGAAATCGGAAACTATCGAAGATAACTTTTTAATTGGATTTAATTTTACATGAAGATAGATCATTGTAATACTACCTACTAAAACAAGCAAAATAACGAAAATAATCGATGTAACAAATACATCTTCTGACTGTTGTTGTTTAAACTTATCAATTGGGAAACCTACAAATAATACACCTGCAACATCACCATTCACTAACTTGATCGGAAAATAACCCCCTTGGATAACTTTGCCATTTTTTAGTTTTAAATGTGATACTATGGGTTCCCCTTCAACAAAAACAGCATCTAAAATGCCTTTATCCTCTAACTCCACACCAACGAGACGAACCTCTGGAGTGTTAGGGATGTCCTCGTCTAAATCGAAGATCGTCGAAACTACACTCTCACGCTCGTTAAAAATAGATACTTCGGTCCCCGTGGCATGAACAAGATGATCAAAAAAAGCATTATCAAAGTATTTCGCTATTTCTACAAAGCCGACTAGTTGTTTATCAGCGTTATAAATTGGACCAATTGATCTTAATTCCATTCCATGTCGGTTCACAGATTGCTGCTCCAAACGCTTTCCGGTTTCCAATGCTTTACTTAAAAATGGATCTCCATTTAACTGACGACTAGTATTATTTATATAGTAGATTGTTTTCATATCAGGTGAGTAAATGGCGAAAATATTGGTTTTAAAATTCGAAGCAAAATTAAGGTGATACTGATAGGATTGCTCTTTAATTAATTCTTGGATGTCTTGAACTCCTTGCGCTGAAAGGCTTTCTTGGAGATAATTTGATGCGGCTACTGTCTCAACTAATGCTGCTAATCTTAAATTTTCTTGTTTCATAATCGTGTCAAATATTAAATAATTCTCGTCAACTCGATCAAGCATTACATGATTTGTATAATTATAACTACGATGCATAAGCGTTCCAGACACAATAGATAATGAGAGAAATAACGAAAGAAGAAAGAATAATGTCATTTTTGCCTTTAGAGAGAATTTAAACATTTTAACCTCCATAAAAATGTGATTAACAAAGTACCCAAAGCGCTTTCGGTTTTGTAGTGAATAAACCCCTTCCTAATAACCTTTGATACTATTCTAAAAAATAAATGTATGTAATAAATAACGAAAGCGCTTTCGGATATAGTTTAATTATATTAATCTTCGATGTCAATGCTGTTTTTGTAAAATTAAAGGGAGTGTTGTGCAGTTGTGACTATTTTTCACTTAGAAGAGACTGTTTAATTGAAGAATGTTATGAAGGTTCCGTGTATGTTAAGTTTAAAAATGAGGTTGCCCCCAAAGCTAAGTAACAGTCACCTTAGGCACGAGATGTAAAGTTAAACAATACTAGTCTCGTGCCTAACCTAGGTGAGCTGTCACTTACGGGACAACCTCATTTGAAATTAAACGAACTGTTTATTTCTTTCTAATCTTCGTTATCAAAGCGTAACAAGTCTCGATATATCATTTTGTCCGAGTAGTGTAAATCTAATCTAACTTTTTCGAAATACGGTTCGCAATGTGTTTTCTCCACTTCTAAACCTGTACTTTTTTGATAACACGTTTCTTTCGTATAAACGAGAGTGTCTGTGATAAAGCTGCCATCTCGAAGTAACACAAAAGAATGACGGTCAGGCGAGAATAAGTCGGAACCGAATTGGATGTCATATCTATCTTTAATTCCTACCAAATGCATAATTGTCGGCTTAACGTCAATTTGTCCACTAACGGTTTTTAGTACTTGATGATTATCGTGGCCAGGTATATGAATATACATTGGCACCCGTTGTAATTGAACTGTATCGAAAGGAGTAATTTCTTCTTTTTCTAAAAACATCGCCATTGACCGATTGTGCAATTCAGAGATCCCATAATGGTCCCCATATAGGATGAATATAGAGTTATCATATAACCCTTCTGCTTTTAATTGGTCAAAAAACAATTCCAATGCATAGTCCATATAGCGAACTGTCGTTACATAGCGATTCAACGTGCGGCTATTTGTTTGCAACTGATTAATGAATTGGTCTTCTTCAGATAGTTCAAATGGGAAATGATTTGTCAAAGTAATCAACTTTGTGTAAAAAGGTTGTGGCTGAGACTTTAAATGAGCAATCGATTGCTCGAAAAAGTCGGCGTCTTTTAATCCCCACCCAATCGAATTCTCTTCATTGACATCGTAGGATTCAATATCATAAAAACGATCGTAACCAAATGAGTTATAAATAACATCACGGTTCCAGAAGCTTTTATTATTGGCATGCATAACAGACGCATAGTAACCTTGATTTTTCAATATCTTCGGTAGCGCGTTATATTCATTTCCTGAATGAGTAAAAAATACAGCACCACTATCCTTACCGAATAAGGAATTAGCGACTAGAAATTCAGAGTCTGACGTCTTTCCTTGAGCTGTTTGGTGGTAAAAGTTCTGAAAATAATAACTTTCATCAATTAGTTTATTTAAGAAAGGTGTAATTTCTTCACCATCGACTTCTTTATTAATGACAAAACTTTGTAGAGATTCCAAAGACAAAACAATGATATTTTTATCTTTTGCTAAGCCAAATAAGCTTTCATCTGGTTTTTTATATTTAGATCTCGTATAGTTTCTAACTTCGACAATATCCGAACTACTAGCGAACGCACGCTGTGTTTTCGATTTCGTTTGGAGATATCCATCATAAACGTGATAATTAAACGTACCAATATATTTGACTAACATCTCACGATCGAATGAACGTGTTAATAATTGCGGACGTTCTATTTGGGCAATCGTTAAATTCACGAAAAATAGTACCGCCGCCAAAGCAAACATAAAACTCTTTTCAAATCTTACAAAAACTAGGCTAGGTTTCTTGGATTTTACTAAAATACTAATAAGAATAGCAATATCTACTAGTAGTATAATATCGAAGAAACTTCCTAATTCAAAGACACTGCCCTGCAAATCTTTGGCATTACTCGTTTGAAACAACAATGGCCAAGTTATGAAATCTGAAAAAAAGCGATAGTATAATAGATTAGCATAGAGTATGAACGTCGCCACCATGCTTAAAATAATTACCATGATATCTCTTAGTTTCCCTTTAAAAAACAAGCTCAATCCTAGTATAAAAACAGCTGAGCTGAGTGGGTTAATGAATAACAAAAATTCCTGCAATAGTCCATCCGTAGAAATTTTAAACCCTAGTTTATAAAGCAAGTAGGTTTTTATCCATAAAAAAAGGATAGCTACTCCCATAAACTTATATCTTGCAAATAAATCTTTCAGTTTAGTATAAAACATAGTTCCTTCTCCTTTACATATTAAACAGTAATAGTATTCTTATGTTGACAAGAAATAGAGGAACCTAATAGTTGGCCCCCCACTTGGCATTTAATGTACAACAATCTAAAATAAGATTATATTGTAACACTATTAACATCTTGTAACAATATAGTAATATTATTATAGTTCATACTGTAAAATAAATCCATTACTTTTAAAATTTGTTTACACTAAACTTTATATCAGCACGACTTTCAATAACTTTTAATTAAATCTACAAAAAAAATATTTATGATTTTTCGATTCCAAGCCTGAATGAAAATATCGGTCGACTTCTTTTGCTTCGCTGTTATCCTCTTCCTGTATAAGAAGCTCGTTCAAGAACTCAACCGAAAATATTTCACAGAAAAAGGCTGTTCCAAAAATGTCCTTTACCACTGTTATCCATTCAAAAAAACAAGGGAGTACCCCTAGCAGGTTCCCTTGTTTTTTAGATGAAACTCTCATTTTTTAGACAAAATAACTAACTTCTTTACCATTCTGATCAATATAGTCGATGACAGTCTTATTCGTTTTAAGGTCGATAAATAATGTACATGAGTTATCATCGTTTTTCCAAGAAAGTCTTACTTCATCGTTAGCTGAATCTAGAACTGTAAACTGTCCATTAAAGGCATCGTACTCGTTTCTAAACTTAATAAGCTTAAGGAGTCTTTGTACTACATCTTTTTCTAGCGATTGTTCAATTTCTTCTAGCGTATAGTTGTGACGGTTAATTTCTCGTCCATCACCAGTGGCCTTAATATTCTCTTCGTCATTCTCTCCTGCAAGTAGTCCTACATAATACACCTGAGGAACTCCTGGTGCAAAAAACTGGATTGCTCTTGCTGCTAGGTAGGCATCATCGTCGCAATTGAGCACAGAATAGTAGGTACATCTAATCTGATGAACATCAAAACCATCCTCTGCCTTATGCTCTTCTGAAAGAATTAGACTAAGATTCGAACCTCTATCTAAACAAACATCAACTATTTTTTTTGCCTCTTTCGTATCGATTAAGTCATCCATATCTGGCTTAACAGGAATGCCATCATGACAGTCAAGCATTGTAAACTGCTTTTCCGGACGGTTTTTCAAATACTCACAAAGATCAGCGCTCGTTTTATTTACTAATGTATCAAGGATTCGATAAGGCAAAATAAAATCATAGATCCAGCAGCCATAGTCTGCTAGCTTGTATTGGATAGAATAATGTGAATGAACTTCAGGAAGCAATTCAATTTCTAAAGAATCCGCCAATTCCTTAATCCAATCAAGAAACTTATATATTTCAGGTTCTACGAAAAAGCAGCTAGTTCCAAGCTTTTTAATCACATATCCTACAGCATCAAGTCTTACAATCTTTACATTTTGTTCCTTGAAGTTCATAAAAAAATCAGTGAAAAGCTGCTTTACCTTCTCTGATTTAATATCAAAGTCAATTTGCTCACTAGGATCGGTTTTTCCAAATGTCGTCCATACCTTTTCTTGCTCACCAGTTTCCTCGATCGTAAAAGTTGAATATGGTAAAGTTCTCCGTAAGAACATCTTATCAATATCTTCTTGAACAGGATTTCCATCTTCCCAGATTTTATCTAAGGTAATAAACAGATCAGCATATTCAGATTTTCGTCCTTTTTCTAGAAAATCTTGAAAATACTTAGACTTCCTCGAAATATGGTTAACCATTAAATCTAACAATACATCGAAGTTTTCACCAATTGCTTTTATATCATCCCAATCACCAAATTTAGGTTCAATTTCTAAATAGGTTAATGGAGCAAAGCCTCGGTCTCCAGATGAAGGAAATGGTGGCAGGATATGAACTCCGCCTTTAAAAATTTCTGGAAAATAGTTTAAAAGAACGTGATTAAGACTCTTCAAATCTCCACCCATTGAATCCGGATAGGTGATAAGTTGTACCTGATTTTTTACTGCCATTTTATAAACCTCCTAAATTCCATAAACTTCTTTTATCACTTCAAGCTTTGGTAAGTCTACGACTGCGCCTGTAAATTTTAACTTGTAGGCACTGACGGCAAAACCAAAGTTTAGCGCTTCTCGAATTGTATAACCTTTAACTACTGCCGCATAAAACCCTGACCAAAAAGCATCACCAGCTCCCGTCGTGTCAACTACCTCTGTTGCTAAAGTATTACATGTAATCGTCTCTGTTCCATCAGAAACAATCGCTCCATCCTTACCTAACGTCATGATGACCAGATTTGCCCCAAGCTTTAAAAACTTTTCGATTTGATTTTGGTGACTATCTTTCCCAAACAATCTTTCGGCATCATCCTCAGAAGGCTTCACAATATCAATCTTGCTAATGATAGATTTTACATATTCGATGCCAGCTTCCCCTTTTTGCCAAATCATCGGATGATAATTTGGATCAAAGCAAATTAACAGATTGTTTTCTCGTGCTACTTTTAAAACCTTCTCTATCGTGTCACGGACTGGCATCCTTGATATTGGCCAACAAGAAAAATGAGCAATTTTAGAATTGATTAGCGCCTCTTCAAGTTCTGCAGTGTAGGCTAAATGATAGTCTGCTTCTCTATAAAAGATTGGTATAGGACTATTTTTACTCTTAGTAACTAATACCATACTTGTGGCATAGTCGACCTCTTGAACGCAACGTGTATTAATATTAGCTCCATGTAAATGCTCAAGTAAAAACTTTCCTAATCCATCATTGCCAACAGCAGAGGCTACAAGAGAAGAGATCCCTAGTTTCTTAACATTCATAGCAATGTTCGCAGGTGATCCCCCAAAGAATTTTCTATACGTATCACATTCGAAATTTTCAACATAATCTGTTGATATCATGTCGATAAGAAGTTCTCCGACTGTGATAATATCGTTACTTTTATTTTGAAGATCTATTTTTCCATCTAATTTTAGCATCTCAAACCTCCAGACTTTCTTTTATTTATGTATAAGTTATCCAGGTCGTACACCAGACATCCATTGAAACTTGAATAATTAACAATAGTATATTACATCAGATTTTTTTATGTCAAACGTTTTCATACTAATTCATAAAAAAATCAAAAATAATAAACTGAAAATCCGATATCCAACTTAACAATATAACTAAAAATCCTTTAAAAACAATAAAAATTCACCCTTTCGTAGTATTTTTGATTTTTGTCACTGAGTATGGTAATGTTACCACAATATTATTGTGAGTTTACTCATTTTCATAGAATGACTTACCAACCGTAAAAACTAAATGTATAATTTTTTTATCTGAGTGAATTTCATAATTACCTTAATCAAGCTATATCAAAAAATTTGTAGTTGCGAAGGTTTTTACGTAACTACATATAGAACTTAATAGCGAAAATAATGAATTATGAAATTCATTATTCTTACTCAATCATTCTGATTGTTTTTATGGATACTTCCATCATTCTGTTTCGAGAGATTTTTTTATAATGAAAGGAGACCTACTAATGGCAAACATAAAAAACGTTGCGATCCGAGCGGGGGTTTCTGTTACAACAGTTTCACGTGTGTTAAATAGTCGAGGTTATATTAGTAAAGAAACACGAAGAAAAGTTGAAGAGGCAATGGCCGAATTGAATTATTCTCCAAATCAAATTGCTAGAGCTCTTCAAAAAAGTCAGTCACATATATTAGGTATGATTGTCCCTGATTTAAATCATCCTTTTTTCTCGGAATTGATTAAACATGTAGAGATGTCTGCAACCGAAAAACAGTATAAAATTCTTATTTGTAACTCTTTAGATCAGTCAGAAAAAGAAGCAAATTATATTAGTATGTTAAGTGAAAATAGAGTTGATGGAATTATCATGTGTAGTCACACATTAGATGTCGAAGCATATAAAAAACTACATCTACCAATTGTTACATTTGATCGAATTATTTCTAATCAATTTCCTTATGTTGCATCAGATAATTTTCGTGGTGGGGAAATAGCAACAGAACACTTAATCGCGGCAGGATGTAAACGGTTATTGCACATCTCTGGTCCATTGAACCTTGATTTGTTAGCCAATAGGCGCGCAGATGCGTTTAAACTTATATGTTTAAAGCACAATTTACCTTATACAATTATTGAGGGTTTAAATAGCAATTTAACATTTGAATATTTCACTGATTTTATTGAAAATGAGGTAGCTGGGTCTCTTAGCAATTTCGATGGGGTATTTTGTAGTAATGATATTGTCGCTTACGCCTTGTATCTTTACGCTACGGAAAATGGGATTAAAGTTCCTGAACAACTTAAAATCATCGGGTATGACTTTCACAGTTTTACAAGAATGCTAAAAACACCACAATTAACAACAATCGCTCAACCAATAAAACGATTGGGCAAAGTTTTGAGTTCTACGATTATTGATATGATTGAAAATAAGGACCAAGACACCATTAACAATACTGTTGTAGACGTTGAATTAATGAAAGGACAAACAACGTAAAACGATAGAACTCGACCGAAAGTTTTTCCACAGAAAACCGAAATGGCTGCCAAAAGCATGCAGCCACCATCTTTAATTAAAACTTGCTGGATTTCCTCTCTCTCTTGGCTGTAAAACTCTATCGAATTTTAGAGGCTCGTTCGAGAAAATCCAGCGACATAAATGATAAAATCAAGCATTTACTCGAAACGAATACTTCGTTTCAGAGAAATATTTTTGACCCTTTTTTAAAACGACAGATGGGAAATGAGGATGATTAATTGCATCAGGGACTCCTTGTGTTTCTAAGCATAAACCAAGATATTTTCTTGATTGTACATCACCTATTTTGTAGTCATCTTGCAGCTGTGTTCCCGTGTATAGAACAACACAAGGTTGATCAGTCTCGATAACGAGGCTGCGGCCACTTTCTTCATCTGAAAGAATGATCTCATTTTGCTTATTTTCACTCAATAGAAATGGATGATCATATCCTTCACCTGCTAATTGATTTTGCGGATGTGCACTAGTGGCACCATCGATTATCTTTCTACCTGTACGAAAGTCAAACGGTGTACCCTCAACCGATAATTGTTCACCAGTAGGGACTAATTCTGCATTAAGTTCAACAAATTGATTACTCTTAAGCTGCAAGCTGTGATTTAAAATATCACGTTTGGCATCTCCACTTAAGTTAAAATACGTATGGTTCGTAACATTCAATAATGTTGTTTCATCTGTCTCTGCTTCGTATTTAATGCTGAAGGCACTATCGTTTGTTATTGTATAAGTTACTTTCATTTCAACATTTCCAGGATAACCCTCTTCACCATTCGGACTTAAGCGTGTAAAAACGACCGATAATCCATCAGCTGTTTCGATTGCGGTTGAATTCCAAACAACCTTATCAAAGCCTGCCACTCCACCATGTAAATGGTTATTCCCATCATTAACTGGTAGCTGATATGTTTTACCATCTAGTTCAAACTGACCTCTTGTAATTCTGCCAGCCACTCGCCCACAGACAGCACCAAAGTATGGTGAATACTTTTGATACTCTTCTAATGTATTAAAGCCTAATACGATATTTTCAACTGTTCCATTTGCATCAGGAATGAGAATGTCTGTGATGATACAGCCATACTCTATGCATTTCATTTCAATTCCTAGTTGATTTCTTAGCGTATAAGAATAAACCTTTTGTCCATTTAGCTCTGCAAATACCTCTTTCTTAATTCCCATCGTATCCGTTTCCCCTTCCTAATTCCCATGAATGACTCCGCAGCATTTTTTATTTGGATAGCCAGTCGTATTAACTCACTTTTTTTATAGATTTAACCCTTCCTTAATAAATCTCACGAAGGCTCTTTTTCCATTTTCATCTCGCTTAAAGACACCTGCGTGTTCAAGAATGGTTGAAAAAATTGCTCCTACTTCACTCTTTAGTATTTCAGTCACATTACCGTCATTTAAATCTTGATATTTTGCTTTGAGCAGAAGGGCCCACTGTAAATGCTTAGTAATCGCTTCGGTCTCGTTGATTTCAGTTATATAGTCCTGTTTTACTAGTGCATTAGCTAATAAGTGGAGCTCACCCTTTAATCTACCAGGCAGTACCGCTAATCCCATCACTTCAATTAAACCAATGTTTTCTTTTTTAATATGATGAACCTCTGAATGCGGGTGAAAAATTCCAAGTGGATGCTCCTCATTTGTACGGTTATTTCGTAATACTAAATCAAGTTCGAAAAGCTCCCCTCGTCTTCTCGCAATCGGTGTAATTGTGTTATGGGGTGTATCACCAGAATAGGCAATTACATCAACTTCTACATCCGAGTATCGTTTCCAAGCATCAAGAATTTCGTCTGCTATATCGACTAAACTATGGCGATCCTCACTTTGCAAGCGTAGAACTGACATTGGCCAATTGACAATACCTGCTGTAACATTCGGATATTTGGAAAAAGTAAAGGTTTCCTCTATCTCTGCTTTCGCCATCGGAAAATCGTGATAGCCGCCTTGGAAATGGTCATGACTTAAAATAGAACCACCAACAATTGGTAAATCAGCATTGGAACCTAAGAAATAGTGAGGATATTGCTCAACAAACTCTAGTAACCTCAAAAATGTCATTTTTCCTATCTTCATTGGAACATGATTTTCCGAAAATAAAATCGAATGTTCATGATAGTAAACATAAGGAGAGTATTGTAAATACCATTGTTCATTTGCGAGTGTTACCGGTATAATTCGTAAATTTTGTCTTGCTGGATGGTTCAGACTCCCGGAAAACCCGACATTCTCCTTACAAAGTAAACATTTAGGATAGGAGCTTGCTTTTAAATGCTTGGCTGCAGCAATTGCTTTAGGATCCTTTTCTGGCTTTGAAAGATTAATTGTAATTTCAATATCGCCATATTCTGTTGGGCTGTACCAATGTTCGTTTTTGGCAATCCGATCAGTTCGAATATAGTGACTTTGTTTTGATAATTGATAAAAATACTCCGTTGCTTTTTTAGGATCTTGTTCAAACTTCTCACTAAATACACGAATAACCTCTGAAGGCCTAGGAACAAAACAGTTCATAATTTTCGTGTCCAATAAATCACGATATGTGATAGTATTTTCCTGTATTCGACCATTATCTGCAGCCCAATCTAGAATTTCTTCGAGAATGTCTACTGGTGACTCGAGTCTCTGGGATTCAACTTCCATACTTACCGCTTCATTAAGACTTAAAATATCTAACACTAAGTTTTTACAATAATCTTTATCCCACTGACTAATTAACCGGCTTTCAATGGCAAATTGAATTAACCTTTCGAGCTGTAGGTGTATATTTACTGACATAGCTACTCAGTCCTTTCGAAAGTTAGTTTCATTGTTTCGGGTAACCGGTTGGATTTTTCTGAAACCACTCCCAGGCACTTAGTACCATTGCCTCTAAGGTTGCATATTGTGGACGCCACCCTAATTCTATCATTGCTTTTTCTGATGAGGCAACTAGTTTCCCAGGATCACCTGCTCTTCTCGGAGCAACAACTGCTGGGATTGGATGACCTGTCACTTTCCGTACGACCTCGATCACCTCTTTAACACTAAAGCCATTTCCGTTTCCTAAGTTATAAATGGCACTCGTATGATCTTTAGTTAACTTATTTAAAGCAAGAATATGCGCATCTGCTAAATCCGTAACATGAATGTAGTCTCTAATACACGTTCCATCTTCTGTATCATAGTCATCTCCAAAAATCGAAATAGCGTCGCGTTGCCCGAGTGCAACTTGTAAAACAATTGGAATTAAATGTGTCTCTGGAGAGTGATCCTCGCCTAGTATTCCGTGCACGTGAGCCCCTGCCACATTGAAATAACGTAAAACAACATATTTAATTCCATGAGCTTCATCTGCCCACTTCAGCATTTTTTCTACAGCTAACTTTGTTTCTCCATAAGGATTCGTTGGAATTGTTGGATCCGTCTCTAAAATAGGAATGTTTTTCGGTTCACCATAAGTTGCCGCTGTTGAAGAAAAGACGATTTTCTTTACACCATATTTCTCCATTACTTTTAACAAACATAGTGTCCCATACATATTATTTTCATAATATTTTAGCGGAACAGTTACACTCTCACCGACTAGAGAATCAGCGGCGAAATGAATGACTGCATCTATTTTATATTCCTGAAATACATTTTCAAGAAACTTCTCATCACGTAAATCACCGACACATAAGGTTGCTTTTCCTAAAACAGCAGCTTTATGCCCACTTTGCAAATTGTCTACTACAACTACTTCTTCACCACGGTCAAGCAACTCTGAAACTGTATGACTCCCAATATAACCTGCACCACCACAAACTAAAATCGCCATTCCCATTTCCTCCTTGTAAATTAATAATTGGTTGTGATATTGATATCTTCTTAAAACTGCTTTGCACCATCACCGATTTGAACAACATAAAAATCTGCAGTTAACTTCGTTTTATCTTTATAAATCTTACCAACGTTTTCAATAAAATTGTCTACTTCATCGTTTTCAACAATGCTAATCGTACATCCACCAAAACCTGCCCCAGTCATTCGTGATCCAATGACGCCAGGGTGTGACCAAGCTCCTTCAACAAGTGCATCCAATTCAAATCCAGTCACTTCATAATCATCTCTTAAAGAGGTATGCGATTGATTCATTAATTGACCGAAACCAGCGATATCACCCTTTTGCAAGCGTTCGACAGCTTCAATTGTACGAGCATTTTCATAAACGGCATGCTTAGCACGTTTACGATCAACCTCATTTGTAATGGTATTTTTTAGTTCCTCAAATTGTTCAACCGTTAATTCACCTAATGATGTAATTTCAACTTTCTCTTTTAATTGGCCTAAAGCACGCTCGCACTCAAAACGACGCTCATTATACTTTGAATCTAGTAAACCTCTACGCTTATTCGTGTTTGCGATAATTAATGATGCGTTCTCTAATTTCACTGGACTATACGTATACTCTAAAGTCTGACAATCTAATAGAACTGCATGATCTTTTTTACCCATACCAATTGCAAACTGATCCATAATTCCACAACTAACACCGATAAATTCATTTTCAGCCTTTTGACTTAACTTGACCATGTCCACCATTGATACATTAAGAGCAAATAAATGTTTCAGCATCACCGATGTCACAAGCTCAAGTGAGGCAGAAGAAGAAAGACCTGACCCATTAGGAATATTTCCGTATATTAAAGCGTCAAATCCAGAGGTAACTGTTAAACCGGCTTCGTTAAACATCTTCATAACACCTTTAGGATAATTCGCCCAGTCATGCGCCTTAACAAATTCAAGCTCATTTATATTGAAGCAAATTACGCCTAGGTCTTCAAAATTTAACGAATGCATCTGAACAATATCATCTGTTCGTTTTCTAACGACCATATACGTTCCAATACTTAATGCACAAGGAAATACATGTCCACCGTTATAATCTGTATGTTCACCTATTAAATTGACTCGTCCTGGCGCAAAAAATGTTTGTAAATCTCCATCCCCTCCAAAAATACAGTTAAATTGGTCTTTTAAATTTTCTACCATACTACTAGTCTCCCTTCAAACAAATCATTGGTTAATCATTTTATTAAATTATTATCTTTAAAACTTTTTTTAGATTGTGGGCATTCGCAAAAATATCTCTTGAACAGCCACCTAAAACTTAATTAATTAATTTTATTAACTAAGTTTATTGTAGTCGTTTTTCAACGACTGTTCAAGAGAAAACGATGAATAAATTTTAATTTTTTTTGTTTTTTACTTTTCTCCTCCTGGTACTAATTGCGCTTTGTTTAGTGATATAGGCTCTTTAAAATTAGGAGTCCCATCTTCGTTCCACGTAAACGGCTGCATTCGTACATCTCGCTCCCAACCACTATTTTCATATTTAGCAGCATGATACACGATCCAATCTTCCTCTTTATTTGGAGATTTTACAAATGATGCATGCCCTGGTCCAAAGACATCAGCTGTTCTTGAAAATATAGGTTTTGGATGTTTCATCCAAGCTTTCGGATGTAACAAATCACTATTGACCTCTGCTGAAATCATCCCTAATGCATAATCATTTGTCCAACTACCACTAGCTGAATAAATAATAAATATTTTGTTATTCTTCACCAAAACCTGAGGACCTTCATTAACTTCCGGTGTGCCGACTTTTTCCCAATCATATTTCGGGCGTGATATTTCTACTCTTTCAGAGCTTATTGTAAACGGGTTGCTCATTTTTGCGATATATAAATACTGTGCAATGTTTTCGTTCCCTTCCCATCCAGACCAAATAAAATAAAGTGATTGATCATTTGTTTTGAGAACCGTTCCATCAATAGCCCACTTGTTAGTTATATCAGTTACTTTACCTTTAAAGATATACTCTCCAATAGGATCTTCACTGACAGACTCAAGAACATACATACGGTGGTTTTCATTTTGACCGTCATCTGCTGCAAAGTAGATATACCACCTGTTATTAAGATAATGAAGTTCTGGAGCCCAAATATTTTTACTATATAGTCCAGTTAAAGGTGGTGTCCAAACTATCTTATGTTCGCCTACAGAAATTCGAGATAACGAATTTGATTTCCACAATTGAATATTATCTCCTGTTGTGTGTGTGTAATAATAGCAACCACCATGCTCGATCACCCAAGGATCTGCTCCACTCTCCATTATTGGATTACAAAATACTCCAGCCAACTTAAATTCCCCCATTTTTTTCTACGAAATGATTATAAAAGGATGTTAATCAACTCTATTCGAGAATTGATTGACATCCTTTAATGTTAGATGTTTTGTTTTTGCTTAACTAAACGGTGATCTTCGCCATTATTGATCTTTCTGATTACCTCTAGATCTACCTTCGGCTTACGATCATACGTCAATAAACCATTAATTTCCTGTTCAACATCTGTTAATTGTGTGTAACAAAACCCTTGAACAAGAGGAGATTCTAACATGGCAGAGATTACTTTATAATAACGTTCAATAAAATCATCGTCAGAAGAAGCACCTGAATAGCCCCAGCCTTCCCACTCACTTTTCTTATAGGCAATTCCTCCAAATTCAGACACCTGGATCGGCTCTCCGTTATACTCATGACCAGGAGTGTAAATTAATCTGTGACCCGGTGTTTCGCCTAGAGCATTTTCAATTGAAGAATATCTTCTCTTAAGCTCTTCTTTATCTGGTTCATAATCGTGAATGGTACAAATATCTGATTTCGTGTGCTCCCAACCGTCATTTGAAATAACCGGACGTGATGAATCCAGTGATTTAGTTAAGTAGTATAAAGCAAGTGAATGATCTTGCTGTCGTTTATCAGCTAAAAGGCGCGGAACTCCCCAGCTTTCGTTTAATGGAACCCATACAACAATAGATGGATGATTGTAATCCCGCTCAATTGCTTCTTGCCATTCTGATGTAATTCTACGAACAGCGTCATCGGTATACGTATAGCTATTTGCCATTTCACCCCACACAAGTAAGCCTAAGCGATCTGTCCAATAAAGATATCTTGGATCTTCAATTTTCTGATGCTTTCTTGCTCCATTGAACCCAAGCTCCTTTGTTAACTCAACATCTCTTTTTATATCATCGTCAGAAGGTGGTGTTAAAATACCTTTAGGAAAATATCCTTGATCGAGTACTAGCTTCATATAATAAGGGAAATTATTTAGAAAAACTTTACCATTTTCAATCGATATTTTTCTCATTCCGAAATAACCATTTACTTCATCAATAACATGGTTATTTTCAATGATACGGTACGTAATATCATAAAGGTTTGGATTTTCCGGACTCCATAAGCGTCCTTGACCATGACAATTAAAATCATTTAAAAAGATTTTACGAGAAGATTTAGGATGGATAAGTTGAACTAATTCCTTTTTAACCTGCTCACCTTTGAATGAAATCTCAATTTCCAACTGTTGGTTAAGATTACTATTATTCACGACATACTCAATGTGAATTTCATCTGTATCAATATTAGGGGTTAACTTCACTTTTTCAAGATACGTATTTGAAACGGCTTCTAACCAAACCGTTTGCCAAATTCCAGTTGTCCTAGTGTAAAAAATCGATTCCGACTTTTCCTTCCAATATTGCTTTCCACGTGGTTGATCTAAATCTAACGATGGATCCTCAACACGTACTGTAATCTCATTATCTCCTTGTTGCAGAACCGTCGTAATTTCTGCTTTAAATGGTGTGTGGCCACCTTCATGATATGTGACAAATTGTCCATTTACCCATACCCAGGTGCGATAATCAACTGCTCCAAAGTGAAGAACAACTCTTTTATTGGACCAGTTTTCATCAATTGTAAACGTCTTTTTATACCAAACTAAATCATGAAAGCTAGTATCTCCAATTCCGCTGAGCTCACTTTGATAGGAAAAAGGAACCGTTATTTCTTGCGAGAACGGTGCATCTTTTTTATACCATTTTTGCTCAAGCCCTTTATTCTCATCGTCAAATTCAAATTCCCATGTTCCATTTAAATTCAACCAACTATCTCTTACAAACTGTGGTCTAGGGTATTCACTGCGTGGTATTGTCATCTTATATAAAACCTCCAAAAATAGTATCTATTTCACTTCGCTCCAACAATTCCAAGCACCTCGCCAAGAAACATCTAGATCAAATTGATAGTTTTTGGCGTCATACTTTGAAAGTAAATAGCAAAGTCCATTATAAATTGTGATTACACTCCATCCTGCCCAAACAAATAGCAAGATTGGGAGAAGAATACTAATAACTGTAAATACAAGTAAATTAAATATGATTACTAATGTAAAAATAGCGTTCTCGACAATTAAGCGATAGCTTCTTAAATAAAGTGTTCCAATATCTGAATCTAACTGTTCAACTAACAATGGATAGAGATAAAAATTAAGCAAATTCCATAATAGTAGAATAGAAAAAATAGCTATAGCAACAATTTGCCCAGTTGTGGAATTCATAGCACTAACAGTAATCATATAGAACACCCCTGGAACCATCACAAATAAGTAAATGACAAATATCAAGGATGACTTTTTTCCATATTTAATTAATCCAAACTTAAAATCCTTAAATCCGATATTTTTTCCAGCTAGCTTTAATTTCATGACATAGAAAAGAGCTGCAACCATCGGGCCAATTGTTATGATTGGTAATGATCCAATTATCGATATGATTGAAAAGAAGAGCACAGCTCCTAGGTTTGTATACATGTCAAAAAATGACCGATAAGCTACTTTCAATCCATTATTCATAGCATTATCCCTTTAAACCTGATAAGGCAATTCCTTTAACGAAAAATCGCTGTGTAAATAAAAATAGAATAATCACTGGGATGGCAGATAACACAGTTGCTGTCATCATTTTTGCATATTGAATGTTATAATTCCCTTGTAAAATCGATAGACCAGCTGGTAAAGTACGCATTTCTGTACTATTTGTAACAATTAATGGCCAAAGGAAATCATTCCAATTACCCATAAATGAGAATAACCCAACAACGACTAGAGCAGGTTTTGCTAATGGTAGAATGATTTTATAGAAAATTTGGAATGTATTCGCTCCATCAATTCTAGCTGCTTCTTCTAATTCAGGAGGAATACCAATATAAAATTGACGTAACAGAAATATCCCCATTACTGAGCCTAAACCAGGAAAAATCATCGCCCAAGGTGTGTCAATCCAACCAAATAAGCTAACCAAACTATATAAAGGTACTAAGTTCATAACCGTCGGGATCATCATCGTTGACATCAGTGTCCAAAAAATAACTTCTCGACCTTTGAACTTCAATCTAGCATAAGCAAAAGCTGCTAGGGACGTAATAATTAACAATAATGTCGTATATGTTGTTGCGATGAATAAACTATTAAAAAACCACCTAAGGATTGGCGACTCACTTGAATTCATAATGACATGTTCATAGTTTTGTAATGTAAATGTTTTTGGGATCCATGTAATCGGATGGCTAATCGCTTCACTTTC
Organism: Anaerobacillus sp.; assembly: GCF_046314235.1. Classification (NCBI taxonomy): domain Bacteria; kingdom Bacillati; phylum Bacillota; class Bacilli; order Caryophanales; family Bacillaceae; genus Anaerobacillus; species Anaerobacillus sp. Next base: position 59,630 of record NZ_JBKBWN010000015.1, on the reverse strand, counting down.
AGGTTTAAGTGAAGTTGATATAATCCAAAGCATAGGAGTAATCCAAACGACGGCTAAGATTGATAGAAAAATAAAGCTCGACCATTTAACAATTTTTTGTTCACTTTTTAAGCTCATGTTTATAACCTCCTATGAAACTTTCATTTTTGCTTTTTTTTGCTTTGGATTCATTAACTTAAACTGAATAATCGTGACGATTAACATAAATACTCCCATTACGATTGACATTGCTGCTCCCATACCTGCCCTTGGGTTTGAACCTGCAAAAGCAACATCTCGAATATACATCATTAAAACTCTAGTTTCTCGACCTGGGGCTCCATCTGTAGCAAGGAACGGTTGCCCAAATACATTAAATGATGCGATAGTAGTCATAACTAGAACGTAAAGAAGTGGCCCTTTAATCCCCGGAATAGTAATATGCCAAAAACGTTGCAAGAAATTTGCACCATCAATTTTCGCTGCTTCATAAAGCTGTTCTGGAACATCTTGTAAGCCTGCCAAAAATAAGATCATGTTATAACCCATTGTCCACCAAATCGTCATAATCACTAACCCTACCCAAGCCCAAGGTATTGAAGTTAACCATGGAATACGATCAAATCCTAGCTGAACTAAATAATAGTTTACTAGACCTGCGTTTGTATCAAGCATCCACACCCAAATTAATACTACAGTTGCTACCGAAAAAAGACTCGGTGCATAGAATAAAACTCGAAAAAATGTATTTCCAAATGGTTTATTATTCATTGCAATTGCAATAATTAATGGAACAAAAATTAAAAATGGGACAGAAAAGACGACAAAAATCAATGTTGCTCTGAATGCCATCCAATAATACTCATAATAAAGACTATCCTTATTGAATAGAATGTCTGCATAATTTTGAAACCCTACAAATACAGGGTCACTGAAAAAATTCCATGAATGAAAACTAATATAAATCCCATGAAGTGTTGGTAAAACTAGAAAGATTAAGAAAAACAACAAATGGGGTGTAATAAATAAATAAGGTGTGAGTGTGCCTTTTTTCCATTTTTTCTTTTTTCTTAGCTCCGTTTTAGCCGCCATTTCATTTGAAACATTGATTTGGGAGTCCATCGTATCTAATCTCTCCTTTAGAATATAAGAGGGGAAAAGCCGATCCCCCCTCTTATACTAATCTGCTATTTCCCTATTGAGCTTTATTGGGCTGCTGCCGCTTCTTTTCTTCCACGGTCTGCCGCATCATTTAACGCTGCTTCAGGTGTTTTCTGACCTAAAATTGCAAGCTGAACACCTTCTTCAGCTGGAACCCATGCTTCAACATACGTAGGAGAAGCTGGAGCAAACACTAAGTATGGTGATTGTTTAGCAATATTTGCTTGGTGTTCTAACGCTAAAAACTCTGCACTTTGGTTTACTGAGTTCTTTGCTGGAATTTGACCCGCTTTTGCCCATTCTAAACTATTATCAGCCACATATTTAATAAATTTCATTGCAGCCTGCTGTTTTGCTGGATCATCCTTTTTTTGCTTTGGTAATACAAAGTTATGAGATCCTGCCCAAGCAGCTTTTGTGTCGCCCATTGTTGGAATTGGCGCTGTTGCGAAGTTTAATCCATCTTGCTCTACAAAGCCATTGATCATCCAAATACCATTCATATGAAAACCAACTTTTCCTTGACGGAATAATGTTACCTCACCATCTTGCTGAATATCTGTTGGTGATACTTTATACTTGTGAACTAAGTCTGTTAGCTTTTGTAACGCCTCAATACCAGCTTCACTATTGTATAACGGTTCTAAGCCATCTGGGCTGACCGACTCTCCACCATGCTGATATAAAGCTGAGAAATAAATTAGTTGACTCGGCCATAGAACTGGCATTGCAAAACCATACTGATCATCTTTCGTCATCGCTTGAGACATTTCTAAAAACTCATCCCAAGTCGTAGGTGGTGCATCATATCCTGCTTCATTTAATAAATCAACATTGTAATACAAAGCAATTGGGTGAACATCTAAAGGTATAGCATATCGCTTATCTTCATAAACCCCTGCATTCCAAACTGCTGGAATAAACTCTTCTTCAGTCATATCTAAATCTTTTGCTAATTCGTCTAATTCATATAAAATTCCATTACGAGCCATTCCTGGCATTTGGTCCAAATGCATTATTGCTACATCAGGTGCTTGACCTTGGGTAACAACTGTACGAATTTTGTCATAAAAAACGCCCCATTGCATTGTTTCCGTTTTTACATTAATTTCACCAGCGAACTCTTGGTTAAATTGATCAACGATCTTTTTCATATCTTCACCATCTGGACCAGTAAAACCGTTCCAGAAGTTTAGCGAGATTACTTCCGCTGAGACTGGCTCATTCTTTTCTTTTTCTCCACTGTCTACATCATCAGTCTTTCCGCTTTCTTTCGAGTTTGAACAAGCTGCTAAAATTACTGTGATACTAAGAAGTAAAAACAAAAACCATTTCATTTTTTTCATTAGGTATACCCCCATGATTTTTTTATTTGGATGAGCATTGCTACTCTTAATCCCTTTGGTAACTTTCCATTTCCTTAATCGAAAGCGCTATCAAAATTTATAAAGCGCTCTCTTTTTAGCTATTTATTTTCATCCAGAAACTTAGGTCCTGGTCTTTCTTCATAGCTCGGAGATAGATTTTGTACTGTCGGCCAACCATCTTCCCAAATTAATGGATCGATCATTAGCGATCGTCTCGTTATTCCACTAGACATGAAGCCTTGGTCTTTATCAACAGCGTGGTAAATGATCCAGTCAGTTCCTGCGTCATCAGTAATAATGGCATTATGTCCCGGTCCTGCAAACCCTTCACCTTCTGCTAAGATCAATGTACCTTCAGAATAAAGAAGCTCTTTGCCTTCTTTATCAAGGTAAGGACCTCTAATCGATTCTGATCTCCCTACAGCAACACGGTATGTACTCCAAAATCCTTCACAGCATGATCCAAGTGATCCAAACAAATAATAGTAATTATCTCGCTTAATAATGTAAGGTGCTTCAAAGGCTCGACCAGCAACTTCAAATTTTTCTCCGACAGTTGAAAATCCATCTTCTGATAGTTGGATACCATAAATTCCATGAAAACTACCCCAGAATAGATATGGCGTTCCATCCTCATCCACATAAAACATTTGATCAATTGAGTTTTGGACTCCAATTTCCTGGCTATCAAAAACTTTTCCTTTATCTTCAAAAGGACCTTTTGGATTATCTGCGATTGCTACCCCAATTGCCGGGTTAAGATCTCCCCATGTTGATTGCGAATAATAGAGATAATATTGATCATTGTGATAAACAATGTCAGGTGCCCATATTCCACCTTCTGCCTTCCAGTCTGGTTTCTTTTCAAAAGCTTCACCGACATATTCCCAATCTACTAGATTACTAGATCGAACAATCGGAACATACCGCGACCCTAATCCGTCACCCCAATTATCTTCGGTTCCATACGCATAAAAATAGCCATCTTCAGCCTTAATAATCGAGGGATCCGCAAGGACAGGTTCAAATACCGGGTTTACATAAGTTGTTTCAATATATGTATTTCCGGATTCAGCACTACATCCACTGAGCATTGCTGCAACGCCTACTGCAATTGAAAGTTTTTTTAATATTTTCATTTTACGTTCAACACACCCTTTTAATAAATTTCACAGCACACTATAAAGATGTTTCAAAGTGTTTTTATTTGTTTTAATCAACAAGATATATGCATATATCGTTAAAACACTAATATTTTTATTTTAAAATAGTTTAAAGTTGTTTTGAAACAACTTTTATTGAGGTATTAAACAAAAAAATAGAGGTTAATCTATTTTTTATTTTTGTTCAAATTCAAGCCTCATAATTAAATCTTGATCATAATTTCCAAATCTCTGGCCGAATAAGTTTAAACCACCCTGATTTTTTGCATCTTCTTTAATGCCCAGTCGAACAGTTAAAGACGGCTCATTATCTATCGCTAAATCAGGAACCGTTACGTCAGACAAATAACTCCCATCAATAAAGCTACCTGTTCCATTCACTCGCCACTTTTTTAACAAACCAAATTGTGTCATATGACTATCCCACCAGCCAGGTGTCAAAACGCCACGCTCACCCCCGAAGTCTCCAGGACTCATCCACGTTCCAACTTCAATTCCATTAATCCAAAGCGTAATATCTGAAGGCCAATCTAAGGCATAGTTAGGAGCTTCTGAACAAATCTCCATAGATAATTCAATTCCTGTTAAACGACAATTGTATGGAACTTTATTTGGAAAGCGATACTCAATGAAACCATGTTTAAACCAAATCAACTGCGCTTTCATTTTTTCCGGTTCAAAAAAACTGCGTGGATCGTCAACATAGCCAATGATATCTGCTTCAGTAACAAGACCACAGGATGGTTTGATTTCACAATTAACAAAATGACCAATCGGCATTTCAATATACTTATAATTTGTATCAGTATTCGCACACATAGGTTCAAGGTCGATGACTAGCCTGTCATATAAAGCTGAACAAACCTTTTGTGATCCCCTTGTTCCTGGTACTAACTCGGTTTTAATCAACTTAGCTTCTTCTAACTTTTTTACATTAACTGTAGCTGTTGAAGAGGGTAGGTTGAATATAGCCGCTATTTCGTTAACCGTTAAACTTTTTTTTTGTATTTCCTTAAATATTTCGACTCTTAAATCTGACGATAACGCTTTCGCAATTTCATTAAATTCATTTATTCCAACTGACCAAATACGATTCATTTGAGAAAACGCCCCTCCGATTAAACCAACAATATTTACTTTTTTCAAGAATTAACACTTAGAAACAACTATTTTTGGTTTGAAACAACTTTTCTTGCCTTAATCATAATTCCTTCATAACTAATAGTCAATTCTTTTTTCTATAGATAATAAAAAATATTTTGCCAATCTAATGGCTAACATTTTCTGGTATAAACAACTCAGATAAAACTAAGGTTACTGCTCCAATAACAGTACCACGATCGCCCAAATTGGATATTAGAATTGGGGTTTTCTTAGCCTCATCAGTTAATACTCTTTTTTGAACCTCATTTTTCACTGGTTCTAGTATAAAGTTTTCAGCTTTTGAAATCCCTCCACTTAATACAACCAACTGTGGGTTTAAACTATTAATTAAATTAGCAATGCCTATACCTAAAAATCGCCCTGATTTTTCAAGTATTTCTACCGCTAATTCATCGCCACATTTGGCAGCATCATGTATCGTTTTGGCTTCGATTTTACTAATATCATTTTTCACCAAATCCATAATAACTGTTTCTCTACCTAAATCAATTTCGTCGATTGCATAATTCCGAATTGCCTCTCCAGCACAAAGAGTTTGTAAGCAGCCATAATTTCCACAGGCACATATTGGTCCATTTATATCAACAAGCGTATGGCCAATTTCACCAGCAATTCCATTTAGGCCATGAAACAACCTATCCTTAAAGATAATTCCAGCCCCAACACCAATACCTACATTGATACAGACCATATGATCGACATCAAGGCCATATCCAAACCAATTCTCTCCTAAAGCCAATGCCTTTGCATCATTTTCAACTTTTACTGGCAATTGAAATTCTTTTTCGAGTTCCTCTTTTAAAGCAATATTTTTCAAGTGTAAGTTAGGTGCGTAGATAGCAATCCCCTTTTTATAATCTACAATTCCATGCATCCCTACGCCTACACCAATGATTTTCACTCTATTAATTTTTGAGATATTGATTACAGAGTGAATGTTTTCCTTAATGACTTGAATTAACTCCTCTTTTGTAATCCCATTCAATAAGGGAACAACAATCTCTTCAATGATATTTGCACTTAAATCTGTCATAACGACGCGTAATTTTTGGACGCCTACGTCGACACCGATCACATAGAAACCTGTTGCATTAATTGATAACAAGATTGGCTTTCTGCCACCTTTAGAAATACCCATCTCACTTTCTTTTACTAGATTAGCCTCAAGTAACTCATTAACCAAATTCGTTACAGTCGGTGGCGTTAACTTTGTTTTTTTGGCAATTTCAGCTCTAGAAATCAAATTTTCTTTACGAATTGTATTTAAGATCAGCGTTCTGTTAATCGATTTCATCAATTGAAAGCTTCCGGCTTTTGGCGAATTTGTCACTATCACTTTCTCCTTTGGGCTAGTCCTAATTAAAAATAATTAGTTCTACTCTTTACTTTTATTTTCTATCTTTATTAATTTAATTTATTATGTTTAACGCTTAGAGTCAAACAAAACTCAGATGGAAACGAAAACCATACTGCCATCTCTTGAAAAAAGTAGCCAGAGTCCCATTCTCTTCGCTGTAAAACTCTAACGAATTTTAGAGACTGTTCAAAGAAATCTAGCGACATTGGATGCAAAAAAAAGTAACAGGATAAGCCTCTTCTCCCTGTTACTCTCAATTTTAATATTGTTTTTTCAGCTTCGTATTTACTACACAAGACACATCATATTGACCTTTTTATTTACTTCCTGTAAAAGTTATTCCTTTTATGAAGTAGCGGTTAAAGAATGCATAAATTAATAATACAGGCAACGTAAAGACCATCGATGCTGCCATGATGTAGTTCCAGAAGGATATATATTGTCCTTTGAAGCTATTTAACCCTAATGGCAATGTAAACATTTGTGGATCTGACAACACGATGAGTGGTTGCATAAAGTTGTTCCAAAAGCCCATGAACACAAAAATGATTTGTGCCGCTATCGCTGGTTTTGCTAGTGGTAAAACAATTTTAAAAAATGTACCAATACGACTAAGACCATCAAGTTCTGCTGATTCCTCTAACTCCTTAGGAAAGTTAATAAAGAATTGGCGCATCATGAAAATGAAGGTTGCGTTTACCATTCCTGGTACGATCATCCCTTGATACGAATTTAACCAGCCTAAATCTCTTAAAATTAAATAGTTCGGTATTAATGTAACTTGGCCAGGGATCATCAATACAACTAGGACAAGAATAAATACTGACTTTTTGCCTGGAAAAGTTAATCTTGCTAACGCATAACCTGCCATCGAGTTAAATAACACATTTAAGCCTGTTCCAACTACAGCTATAAATACTGAGTTAAATAACCACCTCGCAAACAGCGGTTGGCGAATAAAGATCTCCCTGTAATTGTCTAATGTAAAGTCTCTAGGTATAAAGTTTAGCGTACCAGAAACAATCTCCTCAAGCGATTTAAAGGATGAAGATAACGCCCACAAGAAAGGCACCAGTGTTACAATGGCATAACTAGTTAAAATAATATATAGAATAATTCTTCCGAATTTCTTAGCTCTCGTTTCCAATCTATTTCCCCTCCTTTAATATAGCGACTCTTCTTTAGAAAGTTTACGTTGGATAAGGGTCGCTGCAAGAATAAATACCGCCAATGAAAATGCTAATGCTGCTGCATAACCCATCGTTCCCATCGTTCTAAAGGCATATTGATAAATTAAGAGCACTACGGTTAATGTGGAGTTATCCGGTCCACCAGATCCTCCGGAGAAAATATATGATTGGTCAAATAACTGGAATGTACCAATGATCCCGATAATGACAACAAACGATGTTACTGGACGCAAACTCGGAACAGTTACATGCCAGAACTTTTGAAAGACATTTGCTCCATCAAGTCCTGCCGCCTCATAAAGGGAATCAGGTATATCTTGTAGTGCTGCTAAATAAATTGTCATAAAGAATGGCGCCGTAGACCAAATATTCATGATCATAATGGCAGTTAAAGCTACCTGTGGGTCACCAATCCAGTTATACGTCGGTAGCCCGAAGATGCTTAAAACATGGTTTACAAGTCCATTTTGGTTGTACATCCACATGAAGATAAGCGTTAGTACGGCAGATGATGTAAGGGTAGGTAAAAAGTAGACAATCCTAAAAAATCCTTGCCCTTTCAGCCCTGCATTTAAGGTTGCTGCTAAAACAAGCGCAAGTGCTGTTTGTAGCGGAACAACAATAATTACATATTTAAATGTATTTCGTAAGGCGATAAGCGCTCGATGATCATCGAAAACGTTAAGGAAGTTCTGAATTCCAATAAAGTCGTAACTTGTTCCCCCAAGTAGTTGTACCTTATGAAAGGAAAGAAATAAGGCATAGACAATTGGAGCAAGCATGAATAATCCTAACGTAAATAACATTGGCGCTAGAAAAAAGTAAGCTTGACCTGACTCTCTTAACTTTCTGCTAACATTTTTCCGTTTCTTCATTATATTTTGCATAACTACTCTCCCTCTCTTAGGACTATAGCTGTATTACTCTTTCTGATGAAGAATATAAAGTCTCTACTTTCTTTTCCACACAAGAAAGAATAATACAGGAAAGGGTGAGGCTGTCCCCTAAGTGTCAGAGCACCTCGAAGCGATACTATAGATAGCAGTATATTTGTATACAATCTATTTATAATAAGCGAGATGACTGATCATTAGAGTTTGGGAAAGCCTCAACCTTCTAACTTTCAAACAAATAAATTATTTATCTATTAATTTCTCTGTTCGCAATTTCTTCAGCTTCTTTTAAAGCTTCATCTAACGGGCGTTGACCGATAAAAGCACTTAAAAATTGATTGTTGAAGTTTTGCGTAATGATCGGTAAGTTTGTTCCTTGTTGCCAAACTGTTGCATAAGGAGCTCCTGCAACGATCGCTGCACGTTTTTCATCCTTATCCCAACCAAGAGCTTCTGCTACTGATACACGTGTCGGTAATGCAAACCCTTTGCTAGTCCAGATCTCCATACCGTCTTTACCAGTTAAGAATTCAATTAATTTCCAAGAAGCATCTTTCTTGTCAGAGGCTTTGTTCATCACATAAGCAACTGTGTAAGCCATCGTTCCTTGTTGACCATCGATCGTTGGAACTTCTGCTGTACCGAAATCAATGTCTGAGAAGTTGTTCTCAATAAACGGAATTGCCCAGTTTCCTTCAATAACCATTGCCGCTTTACCTTGACCAAACATCTCTCCACCCCAACCAGAACCAACTTCACTTGGTTGAGCAGCAGATTTGTCAATATTGCGCATATCAACGATTGGTTGTAACGCTTCAATCACTCTGTCATCACCAAAAGACGCTTGGTTATCTGTTACGATTTTTCCACCTTTTGATTCACCAATATAGTAAGAACGTGCTAATTCAGGTGCTGCTCCAAAACCATAAACATCTGTTCCTTGTGTAAGTGCGATTGCAGCTTCACGGAACTCTTCCCAAGTTGTTGGAACTTCTATTCCTGCTGCTTCTAGCATTGTTTTATTGTAGAAAAGTGCTAATGTTGAGTAATCTTTAGGGAAGCCATATGTAACCCCTTCAGCTTGGAAAGCCTCTAACATTGGTTTTTCGAAATCATCAATATCAAAATCTGCAGTAACATATAAATCTAGTGGCTCTAACACACCAGCTTCGATTAATGCAGGTGCCTCAAACGCATCAAGATAGAAAACGTCTGCTGCTTCTCCACCAATTAAACGCGTTTGCATCACATCCATATATTGATCAGAAATAACATCATGTTTTACTTTGATATGTGGATACTTCGCTTCAAATTCAGCAAGAGTTTCAGCTAATAAAGCAGTCTCTTCAGGGTTACCACCCCAACCGCTCAGTGTAATTTCTACTTGTTCTTCAATGACAACATCAGTTTCAGTAGGTGTTGGTGTCGGTGTCGTATCGGTAGCCTCGTTCGTGTCATTTCCTCCACAAGCTGTCAGCATCCCAACAAGCAATGTTGCTGCTCCAATTCCTTTAAACCATTTTTTCATACTCATTTTAATTAACCCCTTCCCATTCGTTATAATTTTTATTTATTAATTAAAGAAGAATTATGATTCCTCTATTAATCCATCTGTAATCGTTTCCAATTGAAAGTAGATATTATTTTTCGGCGTTTATAAATCCATTTTTAATGAAATCAAGGGTTAAAACACTTGTATCCTGAACAATGATGTCGGCTTTAGCCATTGATTCTGGAGTTCCGACGCCAACAGCAAACATACCTGCAGACTTAATCGATTGTACCCCTGCTTCTGCATCTTCGATTCCGACACAATTCTCTATGCTCTCATTTAGCAACTCGACTGCTTTAAGAAATATTTCAGGATCAGGCTTTCCATTTGCTAGAGTAGTGACATCGACTATTGTCTCAAAGAACTCGGTAACTGCTAATCTATCTAAAACAGTGAGGGCATTTTTACTAGCAGAAGCCAGCCCAACCTTTATTTGATTTTCTTTTAGTTCATGAAGAAGCTCGTTGATCCCAGGTAAAATATCTGCTGGAGTAATCTCTTCTATCAGCTGTTTGTAGTGCTCATTTTTCTGTGTTGCTAACTCCATTTTTTCTTCTATCGTGTAGTTATTTTGCAAGTCTCCATTTTCTAAGATTAGCTCTAATGACTCCATTCGTCCTACACCTTTAAGATTCTCGTTAAATTCTCGATCAAAGGGAGCTCCAAGATCATCAGCAAGCTTCTTCCATGCAAGAAAATGCTGTTCAGCTGTATCTGTAATGACACCATCTAAATCAAAAATAATTGCTTTAATTTCTTTCATGATTTCAATCCTTTCCTAATAGATGAAGGTGCCTCTTTAACGCCATTTCAGGCACCTTCATGAAGTGCGTCTAGCTACGTAGCCTTTAAAATTCTACTTTAATGCAATCTAAAAGTTGGTATTCAGTTCCATGGACAGACAATTCAATTTCTGAATTATTCTTAGTAGCATTTTTAATAGTAAGCACACTGTTTGTAACCTCTACCTCTAAACGGTCACCTTTCCAATAGATTGGAAACGCTAAACCATTCCATTTAGGTGGTAGTTTCGAATCAATTCGAAGCTTACCTCCTAACATTCTTACACCACCAAACCCACTAACAACTGATTGCCAAATGCCACCAATTGAGGCTGTGTGCATCCCATGGTCAGAAGTTTTCATGTTAGGACCTAGGTCAATTCTTGCTGCTTGTTGGAACAATGCATAAGCTAATTCTCTGTCATCCATATCACAAGCAAGAACACAATGTGACGATAAACTTAATGAAGAATCATGCAACGTTTTTGGCTCATAGTAATTCCAGTTTGCTCGCTTTACCTCTTTTGAGAACTTGTTTTCTAATAGATAAAATAAAATCATGATATCCGCTTGCTTAGAAACTTGAATGTTATTCACTTGTTCAAGGTTATAATCTTCGAAAATCGAACCAACATGTGTTTGATTTTTATATTTCGTCAAGTCGATAATCTCTTTTTGAAGATACGTATCATCTTGAGGTACAACCAAATCCTCTTCTCGTGGCGCTGGTAAATAGATCATATTTATTTTGCCCTGCCACTTTTGTACCGCTTCGTCTAACTGAAGCTTGCTATTCAACTGATCAAATAGCTCTTTATGATTATTTTTTAGATCGTTATAATAAGAGATTGCTAACTCTATGTTTTGATGTGCCATATGATTTGTAAAAGCATTGTTATTGACATGCTCTTTATATTCATCCGGACCAATGACTTCGTTAATGTGGTAGCGATTAAATTCCTCATTCCATTCCAATCGACTAGTCCAGAACGTCGCTGTTTCGAATAGCATTTCATAGCCGTATTTGTCCATAAAATCCTGGTCACCGGTGATTTGATAATACTGCCATACAGCATAAGCAATATCAGATGTAATATGCTGCTCAATAAAACCAGACCAGATTTTCGTTGACTTACCAGTGACAATGTCTACCGCACCCCAAACTGGTGTTACCTCTTCTCCTGTAAAAGCTGATTCCCACGGGTACATCGCGCCTTCATAGCCATTATCCTTTGCCTTTTTACGAGCTCCATCAATTGTATTGAAACGATATTCAAGTAAACCTCTAGCAATCTCAGGGTACGTATAAATAAAGAATGGTAAAATGAATACTTCAGTATCCCAGAATGAATGACCCTTATACCCTTCACCCGATAGTCCCTTAGCAGCAATCCCAAATCGGTTATCATGAGCAGGTGTCATCGTAATTAAGTGGTAATGAGCAAATCGGATCGCTAGCTGGTCAAATGAATCCTCACTGTTAATACGAATTTCCATTTGCGCCCAACGCTTTTCCCATTCAGCTACACTCTCAGAAAATAACGCTTCGTATCCCTTCACCGCTTCCTCTTTTAAGTTCGTAAGAGAATTTTCACGCAGTTTTTCTAACGAATAATCGCTATTGTCGTATGCTTTATCTCTGCTAGTAAAAATATTGCTAAACTTTTCTAAGGCTACAGTTTGCTCTTTTTCAACGTTTAAGCTTCCCTCAACAAATACTTTGCGGCGGTCCATAACCATTCTTGGTTCCATTGCCACTTCTGTTTCATTTGCTTTCCACGAGTGAACGGTGTTGATAACAAAATCAATTTTAGATTCTGTCGTTTGCTGCAAAAATTGAATGTATTTCTTATCAAATATCCGTTTTTCACCCTCATGGAAATGCTGTACACCAGAATTAGTAACCTGACCGTTAATTCCTGAGCCTATCTTTATTTCCGCCCCTTCTGTCAAAGGTGTAATTTCAACCTTCATACTAATTAGGTGTAAATTTTTCAACGATACAAAGCGACGGAAAAGCATCTTGTAAGACTTACCCTTTGGACTTTCCCAGACAATTTCTCGAACTAATTCGCCATTTCTTACATTTAAGTAACGACGATATTCTTTCACATTTCCCTTTTCTAAGGAAAATTTTTCACCCGCTAAGGTAATGTTTAGCTCAATAACATCAGCAGCATTAGGAAGTTCCGTCACCTCTAATTCATCAAACTGATTAAACGTACCTGCTACAAATAAATTCCTTACTTGCCCTAAATACGATTCTTCTGTAGAAGAACGAACCCCAAGGTATCCATTTCCAAGAGACATGATTGCCTCTGCTTTCCCTTGATATTCGGTTCTAAATTCTGTCTCTGAAACAATCCACCCTTTTGTTTCTTTAGTTCCTGACTCATAATTTAACAACGAAAACATCTCCTTAAAAAACTTATAAACGCTAAAATACAGTTAACTGTCACTAGAGTATTGGATTATAGCAATACTCCACTGTTCTTTTGCCGAAACGTTTCGGTAAAAGAACAAAAAAAACTAGTAAACCATAAAACACCTTTACTTCCGAAACGTTTCGGATTTTGAGCTTTAAAAGAACTAATTCATTTCTGATTAGTCTCTTTTTATTATTAATTAACCTTAGTAGTCGAAGATCTTTCGACTAGAACAGTATCGATCACAATCCTTCGTTCCTCAATCCCACCTTGTAGCATAGCTACTAGTAATTCTGCAGCTTTTTGTCCCATTAGATATTTATCTTGAGCAATTGTAGTTAGTGGCGGTGATACATAGGAAGCCAAAACAATATCATCATAACCAACGAGCGATAAGTCATCCGGTATAGAACGATTTAATTCTTTCGCTGCCCGTAGTACACCCAGAGCCATCACATCACTAGCAGAAAATATCGCAGTTAGCTGTGGATTTGTTTGTAATAGTTTCTTACTAACTAGATACGCCTGGTCTTCATCAAATGCACCATTAACTACATAGTTCCAATTAAAGTCTATATTGTCTTCAATTAATCCTAACCGATACCCCTCTAGCCGTTGCTGACTAACAAATGCCTGATTATGACCATTAATCATACCAATATGTTTATGACCTAGTTGTAATAAGTGTTTAACCGCATTCTTCGCACCTAGGACATTATCAGTAGTAATGTAACCAACACTCGCTCCTTCAATTGGAATATCAATTAAAACACAAGGGATATCACTATCGATGACTTCCCGCAAATACGGATCATCCGTTTTAATACCTTGTATAATCACTCCATCGACTTTTCGTTCACGACATAGTTGTGTATAAGACTTTTCCTTTTGTTTACTCGTATTGGTACTAAAAAAGATCAAATCATAGTCTAACGAAGAGGTTGTATCATTGATACCACAAAGAATTTCATAGGTGAAGTTATCCTTGATACTGCCTCTTGTCATCCCTGAAACAAGTAGCCCGATTGTTTTTGTTTTATTCATGACAAGACTTCTCGCAAGTGTGTTCGGGCTGTATTGTAACTCTTGTGCGATTTGTTTAATTCTTTCGCGTGTTTTTTCATTTACATCTGAATACCCATTTAACGCACGAGAAACTGTTGTTACGGAAACTCCTGCTGCTTTCGCTATATCTTTTATCGTTGCCATTACCAGCCCTCCGAAACGTTTTGGTTATTCGTATAAACACACAATAACACGAACTGCTATCGTTTACAAGAAATTTTTCTCAATTATTTTTTGTCGATATGGTTACAAACATACACCTTAACTCTAATAAGGTGTATGTGGGAGCGCCTGAATAAAATTTGAGCCCGTCTTCGATTTACACAAAGAAGACGTCATATTAATACTAATCAATAATTTCAGCAATCTAACAAATCTCGAAAGTGAAACCTTCCTTTTTCAACCGTTTCCCCTAAACTAAAATCAATTTTCTGCTTGAATATCGGGCCCGAAAAAGTAAATGTATGAAATTCCCCATTTTCACCACATGGGTCGACATTTTCTGGCAATTCCTTAATAAAAAGCTCATCGATTTCTCTACCAAGAAACTTATTAGAGAGCCTTTCAGTATCAATGCATGTCGTGATCGTCTTAAATCCGAGTGACAAAAACTCTTTAATCAGACCATCTGTTGATTGCCCCCAGAGTGGAAAAATAGCTTTCATCTTTTGCCTTTCAATCAACTCTTCTCGATAAGCTCTTACATCCTCTAACAAAATATCACCAAATATAACCGTTTCAATGCCTTGTTTTTTTAATTCGATTAACTGCTCTTCCATTCTTTGTTGATATACCTCGTTAGAACTATTTTGAGGAATGTAAATTTTTTTCAAGGGAAAGTTCAGACTAGCTGCTTGTTTTTCCAGGAGGCTCTCTCTTACTCCATGAATGCTAATCCGATTAACCTCCTCTGTAATTGTTGTAAGCAACGAATCTATTTGATAATTGTTAGCTTTTAACATTTTATAGAGTGCAAATGTACTATCTTTTCCACCACTCCATGACACGGCTGCTCGTTCTTTCATTTTTTTCAACCTCCTTTTTCAATTTATTCCCTTTCAAATCTATTCTCTATGTCCGACTAGTTCTGGTATTTAGAATTGGCGTTTGGGTTAAGTATGATCTGTGGCGCTTCCTTCTGGCTTGGATGTGCAATGACAAAGGGTCTTGTATCGTAGACAGTTTCGATTAACTTTTCTTCGATAACTGAAGAAGGTAAACCTATCTTTTCAATTTCCCCATCCTTTATAATCATAATGCGATTACAATACAACGAGGCTATATTAAGATCATGTAAAATCACGACAACTGTTAATGAGCACTCTCTTTGCCAGCCCTTCACAATCTCCATCATTTGTAATTGAAACCCTATATCTAAGAAGGTCGTAGGTTCATCAAGCATAAGGATCGTTGGTTCTTGGGCCATTACTTTACCTAAGGCAACTCTTTGTCGTTCTCCGCCGCTAAGGTTATCAATTGACTCGTCCTCTAAGTGCTTTAAATTCAATTTTCTAATCGTCTCATCAACAATGTTATATTGATGATGTCTATCTGTCACTTCTTCACCCATCCAGTTTTGGTATGGATATCTCCCCATTTCAATAATCTCACGGACTGTAAATCCAACTTGTGGTAAAGCCTCTTGTTGAAGAACAGCGAGCTTTCTAGCTAATTCTTTAGGCTTGTATTTTCTAATTAATTTTCCATTTATCTCAATAGAACCTTCAGTAGGGTGTTCAGCTCCAGAGAGTAGCCTCATTAACGTTGATTTCCCACAACCGTTTGGACCAATAATCCCAAGTATCTCACCGGACTTCACCGAAAAATTAAGATCCTTCAATACTTTCCTTGACTCATAGTTTTTTGAGAGATTTTTTACGACTATCATAAATGTACTCCTCTTTTTCCTTTCTTTAATAAATAGGCAAAGAAAGGTGCACCTAAGATTGCTGTCACAACACCTAAAGGAATTTCTTTCGGCATTAAAATCATTCTTGCGATCGTATCAGCCCAAAGTACATAGACTGAGCCAATAAAAACAGATAGTGGAATAATAAGCCTATAGTCGGGTCCAACAACTAGTCTAATTAGATGTGGAACCACTAACCCGACAAAACCGATGACACCTGAAACAGAAACGGCTGCTGCAGTTAATAAAGTAGATGTGACTAATACAATAATCTTCGTTCTTTCAATGTTTACCCCTAAATGAAGCGCCTGTCTTTCACCTAATGTAAATAAATTTAAGGCTCTACCTTGAGATAATAAAATAACAATCCCTATAAAAACATAAGGAGCCATTATCTTTGAATATTCCCAGCCACGCATCGTCAAACTACCCATCATCCAAAAGATAATTTCATTTATTACTGTGTTTGACATTGAAACCATCAGCGAAATAAACGAACCTAAAAATGCTTGGACAATGACTCCTGATAGAATTAATGTTTCTTTTTTTATTTGTCCATTTTTCATTGCTATTTTAATAACCAATAATAACGTCAGTACA
The DNA here is from genome assembly GCF_046314235.1 of Anaerobacillus sp. Taxonomy (NCBI): domain Bacteria; kingdom Bacillati; phylum Bacillota; class Bacilli; order Caryophanales; family Bacillaceae; genus Anaerobacillus; species Anaerobacillus sp. The sequence continues at coordinate 43,022 of NZ_JBKBWN010000015.1, read as the reverse complement.
CCAGTTATAAACGCAACAACTGGTATAGAATACTTTCCAAAGATGACTGATTGTAAGCCAAATAAAATAATAAAAGCAGCTCCTACTGATGCACCTGAAGAAACACCTAAGATGTAAGGGTCAGCCAAAGGATTTCTTAATACACCTTGGAAACCAGCACCAGCAACTGCTAATGCTGAACCTACAAGGATCGCTAGAACAATTCTTGGTAGTCGAACATTTAGGATGATTGCGTTACTAACATCATCACCATTGCCTAATAATACGGACCACACCTCAGTGAGTGGAATCATTGAGGAGCCAATCGATAAGCTTACTGTAAATGAAAAGAAGAGGAGCAGAGTTGCCCCTCCTCCATAGAGAAGTAATCTCCTTTTCACTATTCAGCCAACTCCGGATGAATTGCCTTAAAAATTTCTAGCAAACTATCAGTAATTCTTGGACCTACACGACTAGCTTTATTTGCGTCAATTCCGACTACCGTTTCATTTTGAATCGCTTCAATTACTCCCCAACCATCTCTGGAAATAATCTGCTCTTTATTCTCTTCCTGAATGCCTGTTTCTCCAGATGTGTAAAGAATTACTTCTGGATTCCTCTTAATTACTTCTTCAGGACTAACTTCAAACCAGCCTGTCAAATCAGCAAAAATATTTTGTCCACCTGCTATACTAATTAAATCATTAGCAAATTCACCAGAACCAAACGACCATCCTGCAGCAAACTCAGCATACACTCGTTTAGGTTCAACATTGCTCACTTTTTCTTTAACAAACTCTACCTTTTCTGTCATTTCTTTTGTAATCGCTTCAGCTTCTTCTTGGTGATTAAGAACAACGCCAATTTCCTTAATTGTTTCAATAATTTCCTCAATTGATTGTGGATTTGATGCAAACACTTTGAAACCTTGGTCTCTCAGCTCCCCAGCAGCTGCTGATTGTAAAGCTGCATTAAGGAAAATTACATCTGGTTGTAGAGCAATTAATTGCTCTACATTCACTCCTGAATATGTACTACCTAACTTTGGTAGGTCAGCCACCTGGGCTGGATAATCAGAAAAATCATCGACAGCTAATACTTTTTCACCAGCTCCTAAAGCAAACAAAATCTCGGTTTCACTTGGGATAAGCGATACTAGCTTAGTTGGCTCTGCTTCAAACGTAACCTCTACTCCTGTTGCATCAGTAAATGTTACAGGATATTGAGTTCCTTCGGTTGCTTCTTTTTGGTCTTCCTTTTCGTCAACCACCGATTTCGTTGGTGTCTCTTCTTTCTTTACTTCCTCCTGAGTGTTACAACCTACCAGTCCAATCGCTACCAGTAAAGTTAATAAAAGAATTGCAGCTTGTCTAAAAATGTTATTCATTATACTTCCTCCTCAATATTTGTTGTTTCCTTAAAAAGTAAAAACCCTCTACTAAAAATAGGTAGAGGGTGGTTAAAGGCCAATGTGTAGTATATATACATAAATAGAGCAACGTAGATAATACGTTAGTATATATAGCAAATGTATCGCCAATAGCCATCCTTTTACCTCGAAGGATATAGCTAAAAGATAATGGCGACGTGTCTGACTTTAACAGTTGCGGGACAGTGTCGGATTTTCACCGAACTTCCGCCATCCAATATCTTAGATGCTTAAATTGTCATATTCGTAACATAGAAATGCTAATTACGTTCTTAAATATAACTCTATTTTTCTATTAAATCAATAATTTTATTTAAACTCTGTGTCAAAAATCAAAAGTATTTAATACACTTTCACTTGTCTTGTGGCACTAATATTACCTTTTGAATTTTTTGCAGTAACATTAATGAGTGTTTCTTTGCGTTGTTTCGGAATATAAATCGCAAAATTGCCATTAGCGTTGGCCTTAGCTGAATATACCTTCGTACCAATTTTAGCAGTAACAATAGAGGACTTTTCTGCTTTACCAGTAACTGTCGTAGAATAATACCTAACTGGATTTACCACCGGTATATTCGGTGCTACTTTTACTACCTTTACTTTTCTAGCATAGCTAACCGCCCCTGAACTATCTTTTGCAGTAATGGAAAGCGTTGTCTCGGCATTTTGAATTGGAATTGATACTTTGAAGTTACCCTTCACATCTGCTTTACTAGAATACGTTTTTGTTCCGATTTTCACCGAAATAGTAGCATATTTCTCTGTTTTTCCCGTCACTGAAGCGGCTTTATTGTTTACCGCATTGACGACAGGAACATTTGGCGCGACCCTTGTCACCGTTACAGTTCTAGTCGCACTAGTATTCCCTGCAGTATCCTTTGCTGTTACTGAAAGGATAGCTCCAGAATTCTGAACTGGAATGGATAGTTTATAATTACCGTTTTCATCTGCTTTACTTGAATACGTTTTTGTTCCGATTTTTACCGAAACAGTAGCATTTTTTTCTGTTTTACCCGATACAGACGTTGCTTTATTATTAACTGTATTGATGACAGGAACATTTGGCGCGACCCTTGTCACCGTTACAGTTCTAGTCGCACTAGTATTTCCAGCAACGTCTTTCGCTGTAACTGAAATGACCGTTCCAGCATTTTGGATGGGAATGGATAGTTTATAGCTACCAAATTCATCAGCTTTCCCTGAATACGTTTTTGTTCCAATCTTCACGGTAACTGTAGCGGCTTTTTCTGTTTTCCCGGAGATAGTAGAAGTCTTATTCGTTACCCCATTTACCTTTGGAACAGCCGGTGGTATCACATCTTTAACGGTTACGTTCGTTGAAGCACTGATGTTACCCGCAGCGTCTTTGGCAGTTACCTTAATGACCGTACCTGCAACTTGGACAGGGATTTTTATTGAAAAACTACCATTTATATCGGCCTGACCAGTCCCAACAACACTAGTACCAATTTGAACTTGAACAGTTGTCAAAGCTTCAGCCTTACCTGTAACCACATTACTCTTATCCGTCACTGTGTCCACCACTGGCTTTGTAGGGGAAGTAACGTCTTCAACAACTATTTCTGTTTTCGTTTCATTGCCAGCATTATCCTTAGAAATGACGGTTAATTTCGTTCCAGCCAGTTGGCGAGGGATTTCTACCTTAAAGTCCTGGTCTCCTACAACAATAGTTGTTCCGATGAGTAGCCCATCTTTTAATACGTAGATTTCGGCACCTATTTCAGATACACCATAGAGGTATTCGTTACTGTCACCAAATCGATATACATAAAGAGAAGGCGGGGTGACATCTTTCACCTCAACAATTAATGGTTCACTTTTGTTTCCTGACTTATCTATAGCAACTATCTTGATTATTTCCCCTGACTTTTGTGGTTGGATATAGTTTCCAAATTCACCATTGGATTTTGCAGTTTGACGTAATAGTTCAGTAGAACCTGAAGTAACAACAACGGTTGAACCTGGTTCCGCAAGCCCCCTAATAAAATTGACTGCGTCAGTAAATTCCTCAATTAATTCAGGTTTCGCTGGAGGGGTGACATCTCGGACTGTTACTGTAACAACTAAGCTCTTATTTCCATCATCGTCTTCAGCCTGAACCTCTATCGTACTATCAGCACGGAGTGTGCCAGTTCTGATCTTAAATTGGCCGTCTTGATCGGCATTGCCTATAGCAAGCACTTTCCCCGTTGCCATAACAGTAATCTTAACCCCAGGTTCAGCTTTACCCGAGACGTAATCTATCGCATCTGTCACTTCGTCAACAATCGGCGCCTCAGGAGCTGTCTTATCAAGAACAATAGTAGTCAAAGGTTCACTAATTCGGTTATAACTGTCAGTTACAAAAATCGTGAGCTCAGTACCAACTCTTTGGTTTGGAATATCCACTGAAAACGTTCCGTTCTGAATTGAGAATCCCGCCCCTATCTTTCCAGTAGCGTTCCAAACTTCGATTTTGCTATCAGAATCTGTCAGACCAGTAACCACTTGATGATCATCCCCCACCGAATGAACGAATGGCACCGTAAGTTCTCCAAATGGATGCCCGTAATCAAATGGCTTGTAGGCAATCGGATCTATTTTTAACAAGGCTCTAAAATTGGGGTTATCACTTGCATCAATGATGAATTGGTTTGCTTTTGTTATGTCTGTAGTTCCCCAGTAATTATTTGCTCCATCAAAGGTGAGCAGTTTATCACTTTGAAATTTTATAAAAGCATGATCTAATCCGAAAAAGTTATTTCCTGACAATTCAAGGTTTGGACTTTGACAGTCAAGGCTACAACCAATACTAATGTCAGGGAACTTTGCATCACCCGTAATGTTTAAAAACGTATTATTGGTAATTTTTGTATTTTTAGATCCGAGCCAAACATCTACTGTAGCGTTTTGTTGAAATAAATTTCCTGAAATCAGTGGTTCTATTGTTTTCGGGTATGATACAGATATCGAACCATTGGAAAATCTATTATTTTTTAAATAAAGGTTCGCTCCTGTCACCAAAAAGCCACCGTTAAATCCATGAGTTAGATTTGCATTTTCAAGATGGACATAGGTTTCTGGAAAAGATGTGCTTTGAATATAGGCAGTATTAAAATTGATTCGCTCACCTTCTGTCTCTCCACCAATTGCAACCAATTTCCCAGACGTTTGGATCCAGACACCAATTTTACCAACAACAGACACTCCAGGCTCGATCGTTAGCGTGACATTCTTCGGTATTGTAAGGTTTCCTATTAACCTATAAGGTGAGCCTTCTTTGGTCCAAGTCGTGTCCTCATTTAAAAATCCACTGACTACTGTTCCTTCTACTCCTTCTGCATTTATTACATATGGGTAGTGGGGAAAAACAAAAACTAAAATAAGTAACAATTTTACCAATCTCTTTAAATCAATTGACATCCTATTCGCCTCAATTTCAAAACGTTCTACTATATTAATAGTATATTTAATATATCATCATTTACTGATTTTAAATAGAAAATATGAAGAGTAAATTTGGTAGATTTTTGCTAGAAAGTACTAATAGAAAAGAGACAGAATCTAGCCATTTAGATGAGGAACTTATGTAGCTTTTTTATCCTAAGTGCTAAAATTTATTGAAGTATTTTAAATAGGGATTGGAAAAATAATCACCTGTGCACCTGGAAAGGTAATGATAACATTGCCAGTGCTTAACGAATATCTTCTACGATGAAGCCCCTTTAGCTTTGCGTCCCTAAGTTTCCTTAGGTTTGCCTTTTCGGTTAAAAATAATATATCAACTAAACTAGCATTTGGAAATGATGGAAAAGCCTCATATAATTCCCAATTTTCAGTTAATCAAACAGACTAGTTAAAAAATATTACCTAATATTGTTTTAATCGTATTAATTGTAGTTATTGAAAAAGGATTAACCCCCAATAAATTAAATGTAGCACTCATTAAAATTGATAACGATACTACGCCCCAAAACACTCTAATGATCGCAATTTCTCTTTCGTTACTTAAGAACCAAAACAAATACAAGAATGGAACGATACTACTAACCTGCCCAAATACGACACTTAACGTTACGTTAGATGAGAAAATTAGAGCCAGTAGTAAAAAAGGTAAAACTGCAAGAAACATGATAGCTGTGTGTACAACAAAGAACTTCCAGTCTTTATCTATTTTTAAAACCGTGAAAAACAAAAATAGTAATCCTACTACTAAAGCAAAGCTTACAGCAACTAAAGGAATGTTTTTCACTAATCCTGTAAAAAAATCTTTCCAATCTAACTTGTCATTCCAAAAACTAACTGCTCCAATATAAGAATATAGTAGTCCTATTGCTATAGAAGCTGAACCTAATGTTATTGCAGCAGGTCGAAACATTTCATTTACATTAATGTCTGCTATTGATTTTTGACCTCTGAATAATGCCAATAAAAATTTTAAAAATTCCATTTTCTTACCTCCCTAATCATTTCATTTTTTTTTAAACTATTACTGAATATATGCAACCACCTAATGAATTACCACAGAAACTTCTATAGACCCACTCGAAACCATAGTAAACTGTTTTTACAACTAGTTACCAACGATGGTAAGAGTTGTTGTACAGGCATTCAACATTTGGTAGTTAAATATAGTAGTAGAATAACATAATTATACATTTTTATACAATAAATGATATTTTTAGGGGTATACTATTTTTAGATTTTTTTGTTATTACTCACTGGCAATGTCATGATTCCTCGCTCATTAGCTTCCCCTATTGAGAAACATCAACATAAAGCCCCTTCAAATTCTCTGAAGGAGCAGGGGTGAAAAGCATATAAAATTTAAGCTACTCCTGAATGGCATTCAAAAAAAATGTACTTTGGAGATCAATATACTCTTTTAACGATAGCTTATCTTTTAAGTCCCAGCTTCTAAACGCCCACATATGCCCTTGAATGATTAGGTTCCGAGCCAACAAAGAAATATATTCTTCACTTACTATAGCGTTTTCTAGTTGATATGTTCTTTTAAGTACCTTTTTAACAAAATTGAAAAATTCTGCTTCTTTAGAGAGCACATACTCAATATATGTGGCTGGTAATGATTGAAGGTCTCTGTAGATAATTTTGATTTCACCACTTAGTCGATCGATCGCTCTGAAATATGCATTAATAAACGTATATAAACTGACTCTGTTATTGTCCAAATGAATAGTCTGTAAGGTTCCATCCAACTGATCGTAAAATTCCTCTATTAATAAGTATAAAATATCTTCCTTGCTTCCAATATATTCATAAATTGCTCCAAAGCTTAATTTGGCTGTTTTTGATATATCTCGAGTTGTCGTTTTATGAAATCCCTTTTCCAAAAATAAGACTTTGGCCGCTTCTACCAATTGTTGTCGTCTTTCCTTAACCTTTCGGTCACACTTGACCTGAGTAGGAATGGTTAATTTCTTCACTGTAATCCCCCTGTCGTGAGTTAAAGTTAAATGCAACTAGTTAAACTAAAGCTTTAGCTATTTTTAGAAAACATAGTCACTAAAGTGATGCTTTTGGGAGTCACAATAAACAAAAAACTCTTCCAAAATGGAAGAGTAACATAGATTTTTGAAAAAGCACAAAATAGCTAGGTATGTTCACCTATACATTACTATATTCTTGTGCCTACTCCAAATTCAATTCTCACTCCCCGAAGAATTGACAAGGTATTCATTTTAGGCAGGTCTCCTGACTTGTGCTTCATACTACTCTGATCCTTCCCACACCATTTTTCAAGTGGCGCAGTGGCTTTATCATTTCATCCACACTTACAGTTGCGGGGACAGCTCTGGAATTTCACCAAATTCCCTATTAATTCTTAGAAAGAAACCTAGAAATGAACTGATTATTTAATTGCATTAATCTTATTACTACCGAAAAGCTTTTGTCAATATTTTCTATTATTAAGTATTTTTTTGATTTAGTATAAATCCCTATAAAACAAAGAAACCGGTCTTTTAATAATGCCTGCTCTTTGTTTGCTAACCTATGAAATTTATACTTTTAACCGTTTACTTCCCTACATTCCGGTATACCTCTTGCCATGAATGGAATCCGTCCGTAATAATCGTTCTATCGATATTGAATTTGTCGACAGCGATCGGTGAAAGTAAAATAGACGAAACTTCGATTTTTCCATTATTGACTAATCTTTCAGCTGCTACTTCTTCCCCTTTTGCGAGCTTGACCGCAAGCTCAGCTGCTTCCTCAGCAAGGGTTCTAATCGGCTTATAAACAGTCATTGTCTGAGACCCTTCGACGATACGCTGTGCGGCTGCAAGCTCAGCGTCTTGTCCGGCGACTGGAATTTTGCCTGCGAGTCCCTGAGCAGCAAGAGCTTCTATGACTCCACCAGCCGTAGCATCATTTGCAGCAATCACTGCATCTATCTGATTATGATTTGCTTTTAGAGCCGCTTCCATGTTGGTATATGCGTTTGCAGGATTCCAATCCTTTGTCCATTGGTCGAACACGATTGTAATGTCACCATTGTCGATCAAGGGCTGAAGAACGTTGAATACACCCTTTTTGAATAAATGAGCATTATTGTCCGTAACAGCGCCTCCAATGTAAACATATCTCCCTTTTGGAACCAATTTCGTAATTGCCTCTGCTTGCAATTCACCAACCCGTTCATTGTCAAAGGAAATATAGAAATCAATATCAGCATTTTTAATTAAGCGATCATATGAGAGGACCTTAATTCCCATCAAATGTGCTTTATTGACGATTGCCGCTGTTGCCTCTGCATTGTGAGGAACGACAACGAGAAGATCAACACCTTGACTAATTAACGTCTCAGCTTGTAAAATTTGGACCGCGTCGTCGCCATTGGCGGCCATGATCTCAACTGTAGCCCCCAAAGCCTCAACTGCCTCTTTGAAAAGATCTCTATCCTTTAGCCAACGTTCCTCTTCTAACGTATCCATTGAGAAACCAATTTTGATTTTCTCCTCAGAGGCAGCTTCTTTATTCTTTTCTTTTTCCATTAACTGAGAAGGAATATTATGATCCAAAGTCTCCTTAGCTTCTTCGCAAGCTGAGACAACGAAGAATAAAGCAATGACGCTCATCACAAACATAGCTTTGCTTAACCACTTTCTCATCAACCTGTCTCCTTCTCCATTAAGACTTATAAACTAGTATTCTCACTTGCCAAAAAGCATTCTCTGATACTCTTTGGGCGAAACGTTGCACATTTTTTTGAAAACCTTACTGAAATAGTTTGGTTCGTGATAACCAACCTCGAAGGTAATCTCTTTAATACTTTTTCCAGGGTCCGTCATTAGTTTTTTTGCTTTTTCAATCCGGCATTCTGTCAAAAAGTCGATATAGTTAATTCCTAACTTTTCCTTAAACATTTTGCTAATATAAATCGGACTTAAGCCGACCTTCTTCCCTAAGGAGTCCAAAGAAATATCTTCATGAGAATGTTCGATAATATATTGTTTGATCTGATGGATCGTATCTGCTTCTAGACGGTCATAATGCTCGAGATAAGACTGCCTCATTTGGTCAAGTAAATAGTTCGTTTCTAGGCGAAATTGACGATAATCAACGGTCTGAATCGAATAAAGAGGAGTAACTGTCTCGACACCCATTTCACTCATTACCCGAGATGCGATCCAGAGCACTTCTAGCACTCGTTGTTGTGTTTGCAGCAGAGCAGCTCCTTGATTTTCATAACATTGTATTAAGTTCATAACATGGGTACGAACTTCTTCCCAATTCCCAAGACGAATTTGATCAGAAAATTCTTTTTTCTGATGTTTGACAAGTTGCACATTGTTAACATCGCGTAAAATCGTTACATCCGAATAAAACCTGTATTTAACAGGAAGTGTTGCATCAATAGTAGCTATTAGCGAGTTCTGGTACGATTTCCTAATTTCATCCAAGGTAGCACAAACATTGCCGATCCCAACAAACCACCCTGTTTCGTGATGGGATTTTGCTAAGGTAAGAATATCCCTGGCGAGAGTAATAGCCTGGGAACGGTATGATTTGTCCGGTTGCCTAAACACGATGATCGGAAGTTGATTGCCATACATGGCACCGACCCAACCACTCCTCGTTTGCCTAACTTTTTCTTTTACTTTCGAATACAAATTTTCTGATCCCTTTGGAAGCAACACGAGCATCACAAACATTTCATTCGTTGAACGAATGTCTAACATTTCTACAAGCATGTCTAAATGAACCTCATGCACATGATCGAACAATAGTTGTGTCACAACGTCGGTTTCAACGAGAGTTAACGTTTTTTGAAGAGCAACCTTGCTCATCTCCAACGATTTCTGTTCTTCTTCAATCTGTTTTAGAACTTTCCCAACGGTCGCCAAGATATCACTGACTTTGCTTGGCTTAAGCAAATAATCCTTAACACCTAGCTTAATTGCCTGACGCATGTAATCAAATGTATCATAAGCCGTAACCATGATGAATTTTACTTGTCTGTCACTTGTACTTATATGTTGAACAGCCTCAAGGCCATTCATTCCAGGCATCTTAATATCCATTAATATTAAATGTGGTTTGAATTCGTTTGCCAATTCGATAGCAATTTTACCATTTTTCGCTTGTTCAATGACGAGGTCTGGATAGGCTCTTTGCAATATCGCTTGCATGCCGTCCCGCTCTATCTGTTCGTCATCGACAATTAGGAGTTTTATCATCTTCTCGACTCCTTGTTTTTCTGATTTTTAACGACACTTTCGTGCCCAGTCCAATTTTACTTTCGATATCTATTACGTCATCATATCCATAGAAAAGTCGGAGGCGCTTAACGACGTTACTAAAACCAATTCCAGTCGAATGACCTTCCATTTCGATTGGATGTTCTTCTAGAATTTGTTTAATCTTCTCTTGTGGCATCCCCATTCCGTCATCTTCAATCTCAATTAATACCCAGTTCCCTCTATCTTTTATCCTAAATGAAATGATGCCGCCGTCTTCTTTAGGCTCCACGGCATGGATAACCGCATTCTCAATGATCGGTTGTAAAGTCAACGCAGGAATTTTCACATCAAGACACATATCATCTATTTCCGTGTGTAAGTGAAGTCGTTCTGTGAACCTTGCTTTTTGGATGTCCATATACTGTTGCAAAACTACGACTTCCTCGTGTAAGGTCACAGATCTGTCTAAACGCTTTAAGTTATAGCGTAATAGCCCTGCAACACTTACGAGCAAATCACTCGTTTCGTCCGCTCCATCCAAATAAGCCTTCTTGGAAAGCGTGTTTAGTGTATTAAACAAAAAGTGTGGATTGATCTGACTTTGCAGACTTCGGAACTGACTTTCCTGAAGCAAAATCTTATTCTGCTGAAGCTCACGCTCGAGTAGTGCCTTCTGTTTAATTTCCGAGATCAAATTATTAATGTTGATCCGCATTCGATCGAACGTTTCAGCGAGGAAGGCGATTTCGTCATTGGTCTTTACTTTGATTTGCAAATCAAACCTACCTTTGGATAACTCATTCGCGGCTTCTGTTAGATTAAGAATTGGCCGTGTAATAGTTAGTGAAAACCAATATGTGACAAGTAACAATAGAAATGTGATTAAGAGTAGTAGCCAAATACCAAGCTTTATCAATTCTTTAGATTGTTCGATAATCCCACGATAAAACAGATCATACGTTTTCAAATCTGTATCAATTAAGGTTAACGTCATTTCAGAAATGTAGTTAGAAATTCTTGTAACCTCCGTGAATTCTTTAACATAAGCCTCTGTATCAAGCTTTGAATGGAACAACAATAACCTGTCCGTTGTTTCAATGAAACTATCAATTAAATTTATATAGTTTGTTAATGCGAAATCATTTTCTGTGTTCCTGAGACTGTTAACCTCCATTTTTGCTTTTCCAATTTTTCCCTTGCTCAAATTCAGCTCATAGAGACTACTAGAAGAAGGTGTAAGGATATAATTATTTAAATCTGTGATCACTTGCTGGCTCGTTCGCGTCACTTCATTCATACTTAAATACCTTTGTAAAATTTCATGGTATTGATTTTGTGTTTTATGATTATAAAATGTAAGCGTAATCCAAATAGCCGACATGATGATCAAAACGACAGTTGTGAGCATTAGTATTTTCTTTTGAATTTTATTCATTGTTCGTCCATCGCTTTCAAAAAACGTATGTCAGTGAAATGACCATTCATATCGAGTGGAACTGTCTCACCCTTCAACCATTCCACGATTAGCTCCACACTGATTTTGCCCATCATTTCCGGGGATTGCTCAATAATGCCGTCGAGTTTCCCTTGCGTCAGTAGTGACATCGATTCAGGACCGTCGTCAAATGAGTATATATGATAGGGTTCAACTTGGGAGCGCTTGCCAATTTCTTGAATCATCGCACCTAAGATATTCGCATTGACTGCGATAAAGGCATCTACTTCAGGCATTCGGTTCAACAAATCCTGGGTAGTGGCAATCACCTGCTCCCTCGTGTCTGAGGTTTCTGCATAAATCGTTTTTACGTTTAAGTAGTTTTTCAGAACGTCTTGAATGCCACTTAATCGTTGTTTTTGATAGTATTCTTGCTGATCACCGTACATCAGAATAACGTTTCCCTTCGAACCCATGTCAGTCAATAACTGCCTCGCGATCATTCGCCCCGCCAAATACTGATCTGAACCGACGTACGTTTTTCTAAGGCTTTCCGACATCGGTACATCATTTGCGACGGTAATGATAGGAATCCCATAGAACGATGCCTTAATTTTCGCCATTTTTTTAAACTCGTCCGTATCAAGACCTTGTATGATGATACCATCCACCTTTGAGTGGATCGCAATTTCCATTTTCCTCATAAAATCTTCTTGATTGTTTCCATAACTTCCCCAGACTTCAAGGCTTACTCCATCCTTTTCGGCTTGTGCTAGAGCGCCTTTCCCTACCTTGTCCCAAAATGGAGTTTCCATATCTCTTGTAATTAAAACGAGACGATATGGTGTATGATTTTGGTCGATAGCCTGAGGCAATTGCCAATCCGAGCGAAAGACTTTCTCTGCCGAGAGGAGTGTTAGATAACAAAGGAAGCCCAGTACGAAACAAAGTGTAGTAATTGCTAATTTTCGCAAGTAGATATCCCCTTCCCTCCTCCCTAATAATAAACTATAGGTAACATTTCATCTATGGGGAAATGTTACCTTAGATATAATACGTATCAAACTGTGACAATAGTAAGGATAATTCAATTTGACGTTACTTTAGATAGATTGCCAAATGAATTAATGCATATAAGTTAGAATTTCACTCAGAAATTCGGTTAATACCCCACTGACCAAATCTATGCAATTCTTAAGCTTTAAGTCTACTAACTAAATTTTGTAATTCTGTAGCTGTAGCAGATAGATTATCAGCTGAGGTTGCTATCTCTTCAATAGAGGCTAACTGTTCCTGAGATGAAGCTGCAACGTTTTGAGCAGCGGTAAATGATTCATTAGATATATTTACTAAATTTTCAATTGAAGAAGTAATTATTTCAGTTCCTGCCGTTAACTGTTTTGAAGCACGGGATACTTGTTGTATTTGTTCAGTGACCTGCTGAACTGAACTAGATATTCTTCCAAACGCTTCTCCAGCCTCATTAACTAATATAATTCCCGATTGGACTTCATGCTCACCTTTATTCATATAGTCTACAGCATCTGTCGTGTTCACTTGTATTTCTTTTATTAAATCGGTGATCTTCGTTGCTGAGTTTTTTGATCCTTCTGCTAATTTTCGCACCTCATCTGCTACTACTGCAAACCCTTTACCTGCTTCACCTGCACGAGCAGCTTCAATTGCAGCATTAAGAGCGAGTAAGTTCGTTTGCTCCGCAATAGTTGTAATAACATTGAGTATATGGCCAATATCATTTGATAGCGACTCAAGCTCTTTTACTTTTAACCCAGCTGCATTTACAGTTTTTTGGATTAAATCCATTTGGTTAATCGACTGTAGTATCACCTTATTTCCTTCTTCCGCTTCTTTTGAGGCTACAATAGAAGAAGCGGAAACGGTTGTAGAGGACTCCGCAATAAATTGTATACTAGTGATCATTTCCTGTGTGGCAGCAGTACTACTTTCCGCTTGTTTAGCTTGTAGTTCAGTACCTCCAGCAATTTCCTGTATAGATTCGGTAATTTTGGTTGTTGCAGTTGCATTTTGTTCAGCACTTGCTGATAATTGTTGGGAAGCAGAAGCTACGACCATTGTTGTTAATTTAACATTTCTAACAAGATGTTGGATCGTCTCAATCATCTTATTAAAAGCAGTAGCTAATTGTCCGACCTCATCTTTACTAGAAACTGTGAGCCGTGCAGTTAAGTCCCCTTCGTTACTTGAAAGTTCCTCTAGCTTTTTTACAATTTCATTGATTGGTTTTGTTGTCCTTCTAGCAATAGTTATCGAAATGATAATACCAACAAAGATAGTTGTAATGATTGCTAACATACCAAGTAGTAATCTTGTCTCAATGAATTTACTGTCTTTTGCAACCTTTGACGAAATTAAATCTAGCTGAATTTGCTTAAATTCTTCAAGATTAGCAGAAAATATATTTCGAATCTCCGCATAATGGTTGTTGAATATCTCCATCGTTTTTTTCTGATCTGTTTTTGCCAGTTCCATCATTATCTCTTCTAAATTGATTAGTTGTTGACTATAACTGTCTAACTGATTAAACATTTGAATTGCACGCTCATCGTCAAGAAGCGGCTTTATTTCTTCAATACTATTTTTTATTTTAACTGAATATTCATCATATCTTTGTTTTTCTTGAATGTTGTCAGCATCGATAATAATACCTTTAATTGAATCTGTCGATGCTAAATCTTGATATTGAATTTCATGGGCAAGACTTAACTTGTACATCTCGTATTCAACTAAATTTTGATAGGATTGTCCTACTTCCTTTAAGGAGGAATAAATACTAGCAAATGCAATAATGCAAATAAACAAAACAGAACCAAACCCAAATAGTAACTTAGTTTTTAAACTCATCTTTAGTTAATTCCTTTGCTTATTATTTTGAGGTATACATTGATCAAGAAAGTTCATGTAAAGGCATCCTACCTAAAATAATAGAGGGACTACATTGAGCCCCTCCTATGTTCCCTTTGCGGTAAGTACCCCTTTAGAACTATCTTTTTTTCCTAGTCATAACATCAAAAATAACCGCTCCTGCTAAAACACCACCACGAATAATGTATTGGTAGGAAATACCGACTCCTAGTAGGTTCATCCCATTAGATAACGACGCCATAACAATCGCTCCAATAATCGCGCCTGTTACTTTACCAACTCCACCAGCAGATGATACACCGCCTACATAAGCAGCTGCAATGGCATCAAGCTCGAACAATGTACCAGCAGTTGTAGTTGCTGATTGCAAACGCGCCGTATAAAGAATTCCAGAAAGTGCTGCAAGCATTCCCATTGAACCAAATACAATATAGGTAATCTTCTTTACATTGATCCCGCTTAGATGTGCAGCTTCTGGATTACTTCCTACTGCATATATATGTCTTCCAAGTACCGTCTTTGTTGTAAGGAAATGATATACAATTACAACAAACAACATAATGATGACTGTCCAAGAAAAACCGTTATAGCCTGCTAAAATCCAGGTAATATAAGCAATAATCGCTGAAACGAACACTAATTTTATTGCAAAAAATTCTTTTGAAATCACTTCAAATTGATACTTGATTTTATTTTTGCGCGTAGATACTTCGCTGTAAATGTACAATAAAATACCTAGTAAGCCGACAAGTAAAGATAGCAGATGTAAACCATTAACTTGGACAAGAGAAGGAATAAACCCGTTTCCGATCGCATTGAAATGATCATTCTGGATAATAATTGTTCCTGTTTTTTCGGTCACCATTAGAAGTGCCCCTCTAAAGATAAGCATCCCTGCTAGGGTCGCGACAAAGGCTGGAATCCCAATTTGAGCGACAAGTAGGCCATTAAATAAGCCAATAAAAACACCGAGAACAAGAATAGTTGGAATCGTAACATACAAAGGTACTCCCGCCTGCATTAAAAGGATCGCAGCGATTGCTCCAAGAAATCCGGCTGCATAACCGACCGATAAGTCGATGTGGCGAATAACGATAACAAGCGTCATACCAACCGCTAATACTGCAATATAACCAGCTGAATCTAGTAGATTACTAATGTTACGGGAAGACATAAATAGTCCGTCCGTCATAATGGAGAATGTAAGGATAATTACGAATAGAGCAATGTACATGCCGTAGTCACGTATATTTTCATTAAATAACGTTTTTGCTTCAGTATAAAAGTTCATTAGATTAACCTCCTATTGCGTAGCAAGTTGCATAATTTTTTCTTGATTAGCTTCTTCAGTTGACAACTCACCTTTAATTTCGCCTTGGGCCATGACATAAACACGATCACTCATCCCTAGCACCTCGCCAAGCTCTGACGAAATCATGATAATACTCATACCTTCGTTAATTAGCTTGTTCATAACTGAATAAATTTCAAATTTTGCACCGACGTCGATGCCGCGAGTCGGTTCATCCAAAATCAGTAGTTTCGGTCCAACGAATAGCCACTTTCCTAACGACACTTTCTGTTGGTTGCCACCACTTAAGTTACCGACAATTTGCTCCAATGAAGGTGCTTTAATATAAAGAGAATTTTTATAGTGATCAGCAATCTTAATTTCTTCGTTATGGTTGATAACTCCATTCGATGAAATGCCCTTTAAATTCGCTGCTGAAATATTGTTCTTTATGTCTTGGATCAGAAACAAGCCATCACCCTTTCGATCTTCAGTGACGTAAGCGATACCCGCATCAATTGCGTCACTAGGATGATTTAACTTTTTAGACAAACCGTCCAACAATAAATCGCCTTGAAGTTTATAAGACTTGGCATTACCGAAAATGCTTAGCGCCAGTTCCGTCCTTCCCGAGCCCATCAAGCCTGCTATCCCAACAATTTCACCTTTTCTAACATGAAGGTCTACATTTTTGACAACTTGGCGACCTAGCTGGACATCATAGGCAGACCAATTATTTAATTCCAGAATTTTATCTCCGAACGCTTTCTTTTCTCTTTTAGGGTAGATATCTTCAATTTCACGACCAACCATGTTCTTAATAATAATGCTTTCAGAAATTTCTCCCTTTGAAGCATCGAGCGTACAAATCGTTTGACCGTCGCGGAGCACAGTTGCTTTATCTGAAATGGATATGACTTCCTTTAATTTGTGTGAAATCATAATACAGGTGATCCCCTGATTTTTCAGTTCACACAATAACTCCAATAAGTTTTCGCTGTCATCTTCATTAAGTGCTGCAGTCGGCTCGTCTAATATCAGCAGTTTTACGTCTTTGCTCAAAGCTTTAGCTATTTCGATAAGTTGCTGCTTGCCGACACCCAAATCTTTAACCAATGTTTCTGGATTTACATCTAACTTTACTTTTTTTAGCATTTTTTTGGCTTCGAGGATCGTTTGGTTCCAGTCAATAATTGCCCCACGCTTCACTTCGTTACCAGCGAATATATTTTCATAAACTGATAGATCTGGGAACAGCGCTAGTTCTTGATATATAATGGCAATCCCTGTTTTCACGCTGTCATTAATTTTGTTAAATTTCTGCACACTGCCTTCAAAGACAATATCACCATCATAGGTTCCATAGGGATACACACCACTGAGTACTTTCATTAGCGTTGATTTCCCTGCTCCATTCTCACCGATTAAGCAGTGAATCTCACCTTTTTCCACTTTGAAATTGACATTGCTGAGCGCTTTGACTCCTGTAAACTCCTTGGAAATCCCTTTCATCTCCAATATATATTCGCTCATCGTTATCCCCCCTCAACAAAACAACTATTGTAATTGCGAAATAGTGATAGACGAATCTATCACTATTTCACGTCCTTTTGATGTTTATGGTTATTTCAACCCAGTAAACTCACTAGCCTCGTAGTATCCTGAGTCAATCAATTCTTTTTTCACGTTATCTTCGTTAAGAACGATAACATCTGTTTGTTTCGCTTTTACTTCGGTATTACCGTTGTTGTAAGAACCTGTTGTGACAGGAGTCTTGCCGTCTAAAATATCAACTGCCATACCCATTGCATCTTGAACAAGTGTACGAACATCCTTAAATACTGTCATAGATTGTTTGCCGTCAATGATATATTGAATAGATGCTTTCTCAGCGTCTTGCCCTGTAATAGCATAGCTTGTAATTTCACTATCAGATGCGAATACATCTGCGATCGAACGCGCAGTTCCATCATTTGGTGCAAGTACCGCTACATTTCCTTTCATGTCTGCAGCTGCAGCTGTTAAATGTGTTTGGGCTTTGTTTTTCGCTTCATTTGGATCCCAGTTTGTTGTTACTTGCCCAAGAATTTTACTCATTTGGTCACGAGTAAGCTCTGCTGTATCTTTTAATGCAATTGCTTCACTAGAGTTTGCAATTTTAAACGTACCATCAGCGATCTTCGGCTGAAGAACACTCCAAGCTCCTTCGAAGAACAAGAATGCATTATTGTCAGAAGCTGCTCCAGCATACAGATACAACGGTACGTTTGTACCTTGAACGTTATCAATTAAGTATTGTCCTTGAGCTGCACCTACTGCTACACTGTCAAACGTTACATAATAATCAACCGCATCTGTATTTGTAATAAGACGGTCGTAAGAAATAACTGTGATACCTTCCTTTTTAGCAGCTTCAACTGCTGATCCAGCTGCATCACCATCTTGTGGACTAATGATTAAAACTTTAATTCCTTTGTTGATTAACGTTTCAACGTTTTCTTTTTCCTTACCTGAAGATCCTTGGCTAAATAAAATTTCTGTTGTATATTCAGAATTTGCTAATGCATCTTTAAATCTTTGTTCATCCTGTACCCATCTTGGTTCATCTTTAGTAGGTAATACGATACCAACGTTAACCCCACTGTTACTACCTGTGCTACTACTGCTACAAGCTGCAAGCGCTAAAGAAAGTATCATTACAACAAGCATAAGAGAAATCGTTTTCAATCTTTTATTCATTTTTTTGTACCCCTCTCGAATTGTTATCTTTTTATGTTACGAGTTGATTATATAACCTATCCCTCAAGGTGAAAGCGTTAACATATAGCATTCTTTTAATATCATCTATACTTTTTTAAACTAAGACTTAAAAACTCTTTTTCACAAAAAAAGTAACAGGATGAGGAATTCATCCTGTTACTCTTAGTTTTTTTAGTATATAGAAACAATAGTTAAAATGTTTAGATACTTACCTCTAATGATCTTTCTTCTTCTGCTGATTGGAAAACAGCTTCAATAATCACTAATACCCTACGAACTTGGTAAGGCTTAACGATTAGTTCTTCTTTTCCTTCCATCACATTTACAAGGTTTTGATAGAGCTCTGTCCAATCTGTTTCTAGCTCTGGTAACGGAAAGTCTTCTTTTGTTTCTGGCGGGCGAGGGGCCATCATCCTAGTTGGACCTGCTGATGTCATTACGACTACCTCAGCAACTGGTGTATCCGTGTAGCGAGGCTTCGTATAGCCACCTGACTTACAATCAAAATCATCAATTTGTAGTGTTCCACCATTTCCGATCACATACCATCTTGGCAACTTGTAAAAGGCATATGTCCCTACTTCCACGTGCAGAAGTGGTCCATTTTCAAGGGTAAGAGTTACCTTAAAGTAGTCATCTACCTTTTGATCAAGAACCGTCATCAATTTCGCATAAACACTTGTTACCTTTGTATCGGGGAACATACCTAGTAATTGGTCAAAGAGATGGACACCCCAATCCAAAATCATGCCACCACCGTACTCAGGGAAACTACGCCAACCAAAGAAGGCACCACCTGTTCCAAACACACGACTTTCAATTGATTTTATTTCGCCAATCTTGCCTTCTTCTACAACTTTGCGCATCACGTTGTAATCTTTATCCCAACGTCGATTTTGGTGGACAGTAAGGATACGGCCAGTCTTCTCACTTTCTGCAACCATCTCATCCCAATCAGCGACAGACATCGTCGCTGGCTTTTCTACCATGACATGCATTCCTGCTTGCATAGATCTAATCGTCAAGTCTTTATGAACGTCATTTGGAGTCGCAATAACAACAAAATTCATACCCTCATGTTTGAAGAATTCTTCTAGATTATCATAGGCCTCAAGTCCACTTTCTTTGGCCATTTCCAGCCTTTTAGGGTCAACATCATAGGCTGCGACAACTTCAACACCAGCACGAGGTGCATACTCACCATGCCAGTAACCCATGCCACCATAACCAATAATTCCAAGTTTCATTTTCATAATATATTCCCTCCGCTTCTCACCTTATACCCACCAAGCTGCTGTTGGTTTCTCTGAGATTATCACTGACTTTAAGTTTGTAACAGCTCGTTGAAAACCTTCTTCAATTGACATTAGCGGATCCTCGTGTTCAATACTAACAACGTAATCATATCCATATGTCCGTAATGCACTAATCATGTCTGACCACTCTTGAATACTATGACCACATCCGACAGACCGGAATGTCCAAGCTCTTGTTTGCACTTCACCATACGGCTGCATATCTGTTAAACCATACATATTGACGTTCTCTTGGTCAATGTACGTATCTTTGGCATGGAAGTGATGGATCGCATTTTCCCTACCAAGGATTTTAATCGCCGCAACTGGATCAATTCCTTGCCACCATAGATGACTCGGGTCAAGGTTGGCACCGATCGCCTCACACGTAGCTTCTCTTAGTTTTAGTAGTGTGTAAGGAGTATGCACTAGAAAACCACCATGAAGTTCTAAGCCAATTTTCACATTATGATCTTGTGCGTACTTTCCAACTTCCTTCCAATATGGAATTAACTTTTCTTCCCACTGCCATTTCAGTACATCACCATATTCATTTGGCCAAGGTGTTACAGGCCAATTCGGATATTTTGCTTCTTCATGGTCTCCAGCTGTTCCAGAAAAACAATTGACAACAGGAACATTCATAAGACTGGCAAGTTTGATCGTTTTCAATAATGTTTCATGAGACTCATTTGCAAAGGCTTTTTCTGGAGAGATCGGGTTACCATGACAGCTAAAGGCACTAATCTCTAACTCACGTGATTTAACTTTCTCTAAATATTCGTTACGTAATTCTTCACTTTCTAATAACTGATCGAGGTTACAATGGGCATTTCCTGGGTAACATCCTGTTCCAATTTCTACTGCTTGAACACCTGCTTTTTGAACGATATCTAACATTTCTTCAAAGTTACTTTGTGAAAATAACACTGTAAATACGCCTAATTTCATAATTAAGAACACTCCTTTAAATGATAGTAACTACTAAATTTAACAACATAGATACGAAGGTAACGATACTATTGATTACATGGACCAATATTCTTGCTGTTTAGTTTTTAGGTTTTATGTCTTCTATTGGCTGTGAATTGCCATAGACAGGTTTTGGTAGTTTCGTCGGCGTTGCCCACTGAACCGCATTTTTAATAACTTTTTGAATATCCTTATGGTAATATGTTGGGTACGTTTCATGTCCTGGACGGAAGTAAAAGATTTTTCCCTTTCCACGTTGGTATGTACAACCACTCCTAAACACTTCTCCACCTTCAAACCAACTAATAAATAATAATTGATCTGGCGCCGGGATATCAAAATGCTCGCCGTACATTTCTTCTTTTTCTATTTCAATATATTCTCCGAGCCCTTCAGCAATTGGATGGCTTGGATCAACAACCCACAGACGTTCCTTCTCACCCACTTCACGCCATTTCAAATCGCAAGATGTACCCATCAATGTTTTAAATATTTTCGAAAAGTGTCCTGAGTGAAGTACGATCAATCCCATCCCATCAAGGACTCGTTGCTTGACCTTTTCAACAATTACATCATCAACTTCTCCATGCGCCATATGTCCCCACCAAATTAAAACATCAGTTTCATGTAGGACTTCTTCGGTTAGACCATGAGACTCTTCATCTAATGTAGCTTTTCTAACCTCAAAATCATCCTTTAAAAAGCTAGCAATAGCATCATGAATTCCTTTTGGATAAATCTCTCTTACACGCTCATTTTTTTGTTCATGACGAAACTCATTCCAGACAGTTACCTTTAACATTAATTCTCTCTCCCAACTAAGGTTTGTTTTATTTTTATAGTTTTGCTTTTAAATAATTCAAGCTAATTTCAATGCTTTCCAATGGTTGACGACGAGTCATATCTTGCTCAATAATCCACCACTCGACACCTGTTTCTTCACCAATTTTTAGAACAGCTTCAACATCAACGCCACCAGTTCCAAGTTCTGCAAAAAATTGTTCTTCATCTGTTGTCATATCTTTTAAATGAACGAGTGGAGTTCTATTTTTATAACGGTTCATCCATGCAACTGGGTTTTCCCCTACTTTTGTAAGCCAATAAATATCAAATTCTGCTTTTACATTTTTTTCTTCAGTATCATCAAAGATTGCTTCAAGCGCCTTCCTTCCATCTGTAAGGTGCTCAAGTTCAAAATCATGGTTATGATAGCAAAGGGTAATGCCTTCACGTCTGCATATTTCCCCAGCTTTATTTAAAAAGGAAATTAGCGCTTGATACTCTTCTTCCGTTCGACGTTCTGGCGTTAAGAAAGGGACGACAACATAGTTACTTCCTATTATTTTTTGTTCTTCTATAACCTTATCTAAATTCGTTTCAAACTCTTCAAGTGGAACATGACAAGCTGCTACACGTAGGTCATATTCATCTAATAAGACTTTTACTTCTTTTGCCGTCAAGCCACCGAATCCTGCAAATTCCACTCCATCAAAGCCCAGCTCTGCAACCTTTTTAAGTGTTCCTGCAAAATCTCGCTCTGCCTCTTCACGCAAAGTATACATTTGTACAGCAATTGGAATTTTCGCCATGCATTTACCTCATTTCACTAGATAATTAAACGCTTACATTGCAAACAAACTGGAATTTACTAGTTGAATTACGGGGTGTCTATTCATCTTCATAACATAGACTATCATCCTATTTCTCTTCACATATTCTTCATTTCTTACTTCAAAAAAATTATATGCGATATAGATTAGTTTTTAAATAGATTATATAATTAAAACATATACTATTTTGCTACTTATTAAGGAGAGCGATATCATGTCTTCTCACATTCGTTTTTGTAGTTATTCTCATCACACAAAAGGGTATTCCTCCCAAGAAGATAAATCAGGATTACCAGGTTATTTATTTCGGCTTCAAACAGAAGGAGATTGCGAAATCATCGTTAACAAGAGAAAGTTTAACATCAAAAAAGGGGATCTTTTTCTTGCTAAGCCTGGAGACTTATATGAAATACGAATTGATGGCAACCAAATTAGTGGTGACTATAACTTATTGTGCGAGGGTTCTTGGTTGGATGAGTGGTGGAATCGTTCCCACAAGCGGACAGTCTCTCAAATTGGTCTTGATGAAAAGCTCCTCACATTGTGGCGCCATCTGACGATTGAAGAACGTCGGCCATTAACCGAAAAAAACAACGAGCTATCGTCTTATTTGCTAAAGGCACTTTGTTTGACAATAGAACGAGCAATCGACGAAACTTCTCCAACTGTCAGTCGACCTTTCACGGTGACAAGAATGCTGCGCTATATCGAAGAGCATGCAACAACAGCCTTCAAGGTTGAAGATGTTGCCCAATTCTCAGGCCTCAGTGTCTCCCGAGCCCTACACTTGTTTAAAAGCAGCGTTGGTAAAACGATGATTGAATACGCTCTAGAAATAAGACTTTCTACTGCTTTAAACCAAATGAAGTACACACCCATGACACTCGAACATATTGCTGAAAACTGTGGCTTCGGTACCTATCCTTATTTTCATCGTGTGTTTAAAAAGAAGTACGGTGTCTCACCTGGAGAGTATCGTCGTAAGGAGTAGCCCTTTTTCTTTTGAGTTAAAGCAAAGAGGCTGTCCCATAAGTGTCAGCACACCTCGAACTACTCTATAAATAGAAGGGGATGATTGTAAACGATCTATTTATAGTAGACGTGGTGACTGATACTTGGCTTTTGGGCAGCCTCAAGTCATAAGATAACCATTTAACTATTATTTTGTTCTACTCTAGTAATTACCTATTTAAGAATACAGGTTCTCCAGTTTTAGCCGACTCATAGATCGCCTCTAAAACTTGTGTAACAACCAATGCTTCTTCAGGTTTAACCACTGGTTCTTTATCAGTTAGAATGGCTTCGATCCATAATCTTGCTTCTTTATCTGCAGCACTTTCTTCAGATCCATCATAAAAAGCAACGCCCTCTGCATTTAACTCTACTTTTTCAGTAAATAATTGACTATATCTTTCACCATTTAGGCGTAAGCCATCTTTCATATCAGCTCCACCTTCTGTACCACAAAGGGTACATTTTGCTTCATCTACTTCTAGAGAATTAAGAGCCCAACTCGACTCAAGAACAATTGTTGCGCCATTCTCCATTTTAATAAACCCAAATGCGGAATCTTCTACAGTAAACTTTTTCGGATCCCAAGATCCCCATGCATTAGCAGCTTTTTCTTTTTTACCTAACTTATGGAACGTCGACCCTATAACGACTTGTGGTTTATAGTTATCCATCATCCACAATGTTAAATCTAAGGCATGCGTTCCAATATCAATTAATGGTCCTCCACCTTGCTTTTCTTCATCTAGAAACACGCCCCATGTTGGTACGGCACGGCGGCGAATTGCATGGGCTTTAGCATAATAGACTTCACCTAGATCCCCGTTTGAACAAACTGTATGTAGATATTGGCTGTCCGAGCGGAAACGATTTTGGTAGCCAATCGTTAATTTTTTCCCTGTACGATTAGCTGCCTCCACCATCAACCGCGCTTCTTCAGTCGTTTTAGCCATTGGCTTTTCACACATCACATGCTTGCCAGCCTCTAAAGATGCAACGGTAATTTCACAGTGTGAGCTATTTGGTGTACAAACATGAATGACATCAATCGCTTCATCTTTTAGTAGCTCTTGGTAATCACTATATACTTTTGCATCCTTCGTCCCAAAGTTAGTAGCTGCTTCTTCAGCTCGTTTAAGCTCAATATCACAGAAAGCAACCATTTCTACTGTTTCGAGTTTTGAAAGACTTGGCATATGCTTCCCGATAGCAATTCCTCCGCAACCAATAATAGCAACTTTTAATTTCTTTTCCATACTCAAACAACTCCCTTAGTATTTTTACATGTGCTTATATATAAAGCGTTTTCAAATATCGGTTTTAATTAAAACCCTAACACCTCTAAAAAAAAATCCCACAATAACCTATCTTCACTATTTGATTGTACCAATGCGCTTGTCTAACACTTCCTTTCCTCATTGTATTCATTTTTTATTTGACTTCATCATATTTGATCCAGCAATAAATAAAAATAGATAATATCATTAAAACCTATACTATTTTGCTATTTATTATAGTCAGTTGTTTGCCATCATATATTCAGCCCGAAAATAGTTTTACAGTAAACCTCCGTGACGGTAAAAATAAGCTGCCACCCATTTCATTTTAAAAGTCGCTGAATCCCCTTTCTCTTCGCTGTAAAACTCTAACGAATTTTAGAGAAATCCAGCGACATATAGTTAGTATTCCAAAATACAGTTTCATACAAAAAAGAAGGTCAAGGGTAAATATGACCTCCTTTTATTAGTATTTATTTTATAGCCTAAGAAATTTCATAATCAATAGTCATACGGCTTTAAAACTAGCATTAAATTACCCGATCGTTTATTCTGATTTTAACCTCCACATAATGCTCTTGAAGTCACCATTCAATCTTGGTATATTAATTCCTACATTCATTAATTCATCGCCATAAAAACTTTTACCTTCACCACAGATCTGATATTTCTTCGTTGGGTCTAGCCCTTTTAAACGAATTTTTCTAAACGGATCATTAGGTTCTGCAAGGACCATGACATATGTTAAGACTGCCTCTGACTGATCTTGCGATACATGTAACCACGCAGTATGGTTATTTGTAAAAGGGCTTGATAGACGATAAAAGTTTCCAAACTGGATAATCGTTCTTATTTTTTTATAGAAATTAATTTGTTCTTTCATCGTTTCTCTCTCATCAAAAGATAATTGTGTAATATCAAGCTCATAACCGAAATTTCCGGACATCGCTACATGGCCACGAACTTCCAGTGAGGTAATTCGATTGACTTGGTGGTTTGGAACAGCTGAAACATGAGCACCCATGGAACTTGTTGGATAAACAAAACTCGTTCCATATTGAATTTTCAAGCGAGAAATCGCATCAGTATTATCACTCGTCCACGTCTGTGGCATGTAATAGAGAATCCCTGGGTCAAATCGACCGCCTCCTCCGGAACAGCTCTCAAATAAAATATGCGGAAATTTTGTCGTAATCGTTTCCATGACACGGTAAAGACCTAGCATATAGCGATGTGCCGTTTCCCTTTGCCGTTCAGCTGGTAAGCTGGCAGAGCCGACCTCTGTCATATGACGGTTCATATCCCATTTAACATAGGTAATTGGTGCATTTTTTAGGATATCAGAAACACGATTAATGATTTCATCGCAAACTTCCTGTCTTGAATAATCCAAGATTAATTGCTGCCTACTCTCAGAACGTCTTCTTTTCGGTACATGAATGCACCAATCCGGGTGTTTGCGATAAAGCTCACTATCCACAGAAACCATTTCAGGCTCAAACCATAATCCAAATTCCATGTCCATGTCACGAATAGATTGAGCTAAAATCTCTAATCCGTTTGGAAGCTTCCTTTTATCGACAAACCAATCACCTAATGAAGTTGTATCATCATCTCTTTTGCCAAACCAGCCATCATCCAAAACGAATAGTTCTATGCCTAACTCTTTGCCATGTCTAGCAATCTCCTTGATTTTCCCTTCGTCAAAGTTAAAATAAGTTGCTTCCCAGTTGTTAATTAAGATTGGACGATTTTTATCTCGGAATTCTCCACGACAAAGACGTGTCTGATACAAGCGATGGAATGTATGAGACATTTCACTTAAACCATTTGCAGAATAAACCATAACTACTTCTGGAGTTTGGAAAGACTGGTCTGGTTCTAGTAACCAAGAAAAGTCAAAAGGATTAATTCCCATTGTCGCACGACTGTAACCAAATTGATCGACCTCAACAGTGCCTAAAAAATTCCCACTATAAACGAAGCTAAAAGCAAATACATCACCATAATCTTCGTTTGTTTCTTTGCTAACTAAAGCCATAAATGGATTGTGTTGATGACTGCTCGCGCCACGCCTGCTTTCAATCGACTGAATCCCCGGTCTTAGCTCAGTTCTTGCGACATGCCTTTCTCTTCCCCAAGCCCCAGGAAGACTAATGAGGTCAAACTCAGAAGCTCTGAAATCAACATTTCCACTAGCTGCCTTTAATAGTATTAGATTTGTCTTCCCTTCATTAACAAAACGCACTGATCGCGTTATCACATCAAACTGATGAAATGCTGTATACGACAAAATCACAGTTAATCCTATGAGGTCATCCTTTAACGTTATTTCCAACGTCTCGGCTTCATCGTCACTTTCCACGTAGGTCGACGGTAACCCCTCTAGGTTTGGTTTTCCATTTATCAGCTTGTGAGAACTATATCTTAAATCAGTTACAGTCGTGCCGTTCTCTAACTGGATTTGAAAAGCTGGATTTCGGTAATCCGTATGCCCAAAGGAAGGATACTCTTGTGGAAGTGTATCCAAAGAAAAGGTTCGATCTTCTGCTACTGGATTTCCAGAGAACGCGCGATCAGCAAATCTTAATTCATTAGAATGACTATACTCGTTTATTTTTTTGCCCCAATAAAGATGCGCTAAGTAGCCGTCCTTGGCCACTTGGAAAATGTAACTTGTGTTATTGGCTTTTAAATGAAATGTACGCGTTGTTTCGCAGAAGCTTATAGACATATTAACCTCCTTGATTTATAAGTGTTTAAAACGATCATATTCGCTGAATGACAAACTCAAATTCCAGATCTGCATTGGGGTTAATAAGGTGCTCGTCATGTACTGGAGCCCCCCAGGTATCGTCCCCACCGACCCCCATTTGTTTACCAGCTATAGTGACAACCGTGTAGTGAATATTTGGTAGTTCGTAATGATGGTTTGCATTTTCCAATTCAAAAGCAGTGTATGGTGAAAAGTTACATTCTAGCGGTTCTTTCACATAAGAGATTTTAATACCTTTTCCGTCCATATTTGTCAGGCTTACTTGACGTATACCAGTGCGATTACCTGACTCCTGCGGCATCACATAATTAGATATATTATCTTTCACGCAATTTTTAAAGTTACCTAGTCTTGCCCCCATTGCTCGGTCTGAGTAATTCTCTTCTGGTCCAAGAGCATACCAATCCAATTGATCATAGTCTGCCGGAACCTTAAAGGCTAACGCAAAAATTGGCATAGGTGGCAGTTCTGTCTTAGCACCGAGATAACTTGACTTAACGTTCATTCTCCCATCAGAGTAAACGGAATAAGCGACCTTCACTTCAATGTCATCATTAAATGAAAATTTATAAGTAAACGTAACCGTTACCAAGCCATCGCCTTCCACCGTATTGACGGCAACACACTTTCTAGCGATGCTTGCTGTGTGCCAGCAACCTGAGTGAAATCCTTGTGAAAATCCTCTATCATTATCGGTAGTAGCTCTCCAAAACAACGGTGCAGGAGGTAGGGAAATCATTTCCTTTCCACCGTAATTGATGGAAATTAAACTACCAATCTGCTTTGAAAATAGGATACTAAAGTCAGAGCCGTGTAAACCAATATTTACATCACCATGGACAAGCCGTAATTTATCTGAATTAGGTGTTGTGGATTGTCTTGATACCGTTCCTTCATTATAAACATATTGCCCAAATGCTACCTCATGTCCCCTTTTAGCCCAAAGCTTATCCTCTTTGAGAAGACATGCAACATGAATACAATATTCTCCAGATTGAACATTAATATTTAGTGGCCAATTAAATGCTATTTCTTTTTCACTCTGTGGGGCGACAGCAACACCAATCTTATTACGATACAATTCCTTCCCTTCAAAAAACAAAATATATTCTAAATCATACTCATTCGTATTAATAAATAGGTTGTCATTTTTGAGCTTTACATTATTTTTAGCAACGGTTAATTTTAGATTTTGATACAAATATTTAACTTCTTGCATCTTTGGTGATAACTCGCGGTTCCCGTAGACAATCCCATTCGTACAAAAATGATAATCTGTAGGGCGATCACCATAGTCACCACCAAAAGCAAGAAATTCCTTACCATACCGATCTTTTTTTATAAGCGATTGATCAATGTAATCCCAAATAAAACCGCCTTGATACATTGGATACTTCTGCTCAAGTTCTATATATTTATACATCCCGCCAACAGAATTACCCATGGCATGCATATACTCGCAGCTAATATAAGGCTTATCAGGGTGATTTTTTAGATAATCTTCAATTTCATGTGGCTTAGCATACATGCGACTTTCCATATCACTCGTCTCATGATAGTTTCGGTCATAGAATACACCTTCATAATGAACAAGGCGACTTGGGTCAGCTTCCTTAAAAAATTTACTTACATTAAGA
Source organism: Anaerobacillus sp. (assembly GCF_046314235.1). Taxonomy (NCBI): domain Bacteria; kingdom Bacillati; phylum Bacillota; class Bacilli; order Caryophanales; family Bacillaceae; genus Anaerobacillus; species Anaerobacillus sp. Next base: position 13,941 of record NZ_JBKBWN010000015.1, on the reverse strand, counting down.
ATGACCTCACCAGCGTAGGATTCATTCCCACAAGACCAAATCAGTATTGATGGATGATTTTTATCGCGCTCTAACATTGAAATTGCTCTATCCATAACAATGTCCTGCCATTCGGGTTTATTACCTGGTACATTCCAAGAAGGTTCTACAGCACCCATCTTTTGCCAAGAGCCATGCGTTTCTAAGTTCATCTCATCAATGACATATACGCCATATTCATCACATAACTCATACCAATAGCTCTGGTTCGGATAGTGGGATGTACGAACAGCGTTAATATTATTTTGTTTCAACGTTCTAATATCCCAAAGCATATCTTCCTTCGTAACAGCACGGCCACGGCGACAGTTAAATTCATGGCGATTTATTCCTTTAAAAACAATGCGCTTACCGTTTAAGTACATTAGTTTATCTTTCAATTCGAATTTTCTAAAGCCTACTTTCTGAGGAATAACCTCTACTAAGCTACCAAATTCGTTATAAATTTGAAGATAAAGCGTATATAAAGTTGGTTTTTCCGCACTCCATAGCTTTGGTCTATTGACAGGGAGAGAAAGTTTCAAACTAACGCTATCGGAAACCTTGGCATCACCACTAGCAACCGATTGTCCATTAGAATCCATCAACTCAGCTACTATCTTAGAATCCTGAGGGACAGGAGAGCAGAACTTGAGATCTGCATTAACTGTCCCGTTATCAAAAGACGAGCTTAGTTCTGTATGAACATGCAAATCATAAACATGAATTTCTGGGACTGTAAAAAGATATACATCTCTAAATATCCCTGAAAATCTCCAAAAGTCCTGATCCTCAAGCCAACTGCCAGTACTTCGTTGGTACACTTCAACTGCGAGCTTATTTTCTCCATCAACCAGATATGGAGTTAATTCGAACTCAGCTGAGGTAAAGCTGTCTTCACTATACCCTACGAATTCACCATTCAACCAAACATAAAAAGCTGATTCTACACCTTGAAAGGAGATATAAACTGGTTTTCCGTTTTTCATATTCTCAGGAACATGAAAATAGTTTATATAACTTCCTACTGGATTGTTATCAGCAGGAATTTCTGGTGGCCTTATATCATTATGACCATCCCATGGATACATTGTATTCACATATTGTGGTTCCCCATGTCCTTGTAACTGAATGTGACCAGGTACTGAAATTTCTCCCCATCCAGCACAATTAAAATCAAGCTCATAAAACTTTATGGGGCGATTTAATGGATTGATAGCATAATTAAATTTCCAATACCCGTTCAAATCATGCCTTAAGGGCATTGGCTCACCTCTTAGTGCTTCCTTCATTGTTTCAAAGTAAATATGATCCGAATGAGCAGGAAGACGGTTTACTGCAAATATAGAAAGATCTGTTAACCAGTTGATACTAGGGATAGTTTTCACGTTTAAAGTACACATCCTTTTTTATTTATAGCTATCTAACCTTTAATAGATCCCATCATTCCAGCAACAAAGTGCTTCTGCATAATAAAGAAGATGAGAGCTGTTGGTAAGGTTGCAATGACAATCGCTGTCATTATCACACCAAAATCAGGTGTATAACTTGAGCCTAGGTTCGAAATAAGCAATGGTATCGTCATTTTATCCGTTGATTGGAGGACAACTAACGGCCATAAATAATTGTTCCAGCTAGCCATAAACGTAATGATTGCTGCTGCTGCATAAGTTGTCTTCATTGTTGGAACGTAAATTCGGAAAAATACACCTATTTCTGTTAATCCGTCAATCCTTCCAGCCTCAAGCAACTCCTTAGGAAACATTTTAGTACTTTGGCGAAAGAAAAAAATTAAAAATGCCGTAGTTAGTGTCGGTAAGACAACGGCTGATAATGTGTTAATACCGATGAAGGGAAGTACTTGCGAAATTCCAGCAAACATGCGAAACAGCGGTACCATTAAGGCTGCAAAAGGGATCATCATCGATAATAGTAATATATTAAATACAACATCCTTCGCCTTGCTTCGATATATTTCAAATCCGTAACCTGCTAATGAGGCTATGAGAAGCGAAAGAACTGTCGTAGAAATTGATACCTTTGCAGAATTAATTAAGGATGGCATGAGGTTCACGGTTTCTATTAAGTTTTGAAAGTTTTCAATGAGATGTGTCCCTGGTAATAATCTACCTTTTGTGACATCCACCGATTTGTTCGTGGCACTAGCGATCATCCACAAGAATGGAAAAATTGAGATGATGGCAGCTCCCGTTAGAAATAGATAGATAAATATTCTTTTAAGTTTAGCCATTTTTTTCACCCGCTACTTTAAACTGAATGATAGAAAAGAAGACGATCATAACAACAATAACGTACGAAACAGTTGCCGCGTAACCAAAGTCCGGCGTATATTTGAAAGAAATATTATAGATGTATTGTGAAATCGTCATTGTGGCATTTCCAGGTCCACCACCTGTAATATTCATAACCTCGTCAAATAATTGGAGTGTACCAATGGTAGAAGTTATCGAAGTAAACAAGATAATCGGTTTTAGCATCGGAACAGTAATCTTAAAGAACTGTTGAAAAGCATTTGCCCCATCAATTCTTGCTGCTTCATAGATAGAGTTATCAATGTTTTGAAGTGCTGATAAATAGAAAATCATGTTGTAACCTGTCCAACGCCATGTAATTGCAATAATAATGGTTATTTTCGCCCAGAATGGGTCTGTTATCCACTGAATCGGTTGGCTAATAATAGCTAGATTCATTAACAGCATATTAATGATCCCATCTGTACCAAACAAATATTTAAAAATGACTGAATAGGCAACTAAAGAGGTTACACACGGTAAAAAAATCGCAGTTCGATAAAAACCTTTAAATTTTAATTTTTTATCATTTAATAAAACAGAGAATACTAATGCAAGAATAATCATTAAGGGTACTTGGACTAATAGATAAATCACTGTATTTTTTACAGCTGCATGGAAAGTAGGATCTCCAAATAACCGTCGATAATTATCGAGTCCAGCATAAGTTAAATTCGTCCCTTTTCCCGATTGAAAAGACAACAATAAAGCCTGAAACATTGGATAGAAATAAAATATACTAATTAATAAAAAAGATAAGCCAATAAAGACCCAGCCAACGATTGCATTCTTCGTTCGATTACTAAATCTTGATTTCTTTTGCTTTAAGGGGAAATTCGGTTTTGGTGGGTGGATACCCGGATCACTCTTAGTAGTTGCTACTATCATGTGAAGTCACTCCTTACCATTCTGTAAAAGCAAAGAGCCCCGATACAACTCGCCTGACTTATAGGACCGCTCCTATGTTGCGAATGGCCAAAGCCAACGAGTTACCGAGGCTCAATTCTCATTATTTTATTTAATTTGTGCTTCTGCTTGTTGTTGAGCCTCTTTAAGAACAGTATCAATATCCGTTCCGTTCAGATATTTTTGCATTGCAACAACTAGGATATCCTCAATGACATATGTGTGTGCGCCATAGTTAACTTGTGGAATTTCTTCGGACCATTTAGAGAAATCAGCAAGGATTTGTTGTCCACCAAAGTATTCATCTTCCACTTTATAGGCGTCTCCCTCTACTGCTGGATTGTACGTTCCCATAGCCCCAATTTCAGTTATGAAACTTTGATATAACTCAACATTTGATCCGAAGGTTTTCCCTAAGAAATCAGCAGCTTGGTCTTTCCCATCAATATTTAGCACATACCATGAGCTTCCCCCTAGGTTAGAAGCGTTTACTGAGTTTGACATTCCAGGAAGCTTAGGTTGACCAACAACTGCCCACTTTCCTGCTTGAGAGGCTTCTGCTTTTACTGAGGCAGTGATCCAGTTACCAGTAACTACTGATGCAACATCTCCGCTATTAAAGCCAGCTAAAAATTGACTCCAGTCAGAAATTGGTTTGATTATATCTGCTTCAATCATTTGTTTGTATAAAGAAAAGGACTCTTTTAGTGCTTCATTTCCTTCTAAATCAGGTGTAATTCCATCACTTTTCACATACCATGAACCACTAGATTGAATCATCATTCGAATAAGACCTAGATCGTTGGGGTCAAGTGTAAGCATTTGCTTTCCTGTGGCTTCTTTGACTTTTTTTCCGATTTCAATGTATTGATTCCAATCGATATTCTTAATATCTTCTAATGTATATCCTGCTTGCTCTAAATAATCTGTTCGTATATACAATCCTGTAACCCCAGTGTCAAATGGCAATCCGTAATTTTCGCCATCAAAACTTGTTGGTGCCATTTTGTATTGTGCGAAATCACTCGCGTTAAAGGAACCCGTTAGTTTGTGAAATGCATCTGGATATGCTTGAAGAAAGCTTTGGGCACGGTAATCTTCAATTAAAACAATATTAGGTAGTCCTGATTTCGTTCCAGAGCTTAAACTTGTGTTTAATTTTTGAATAATATCATCCTGAGCATATTCGATGATTTCAATTTCTAAATCTTCATTAATAGAAGCATAAGCATCTTTTGCCAAGTTCATTGCTTTAATGTTGAAATTGGGGTCCCAAGTCCAGACTGTAATTTTTTCTACATTATCTCCAGAAACTGATTTGTTAGAACCTGATGAGCATCCCACAACTAAAATCATGAAACTCACTAAAAACACTAATCCAATAACAATTTTCTTCATTTTACTTGCCCCCTGTATTATATTTTGTAAGCGCTTTCTCTTACCTGATTTAATGTTAGCACCTACCTAATTGTTATTGTTAGGACGATTTCTACGCAGTTTTGGGTTATTTTTATATTTTGAATTTTCGGTTTTTATAAAATAAGATTATTTTGAGATTCTTTTAAATTTTTTATCTTTTTATTCACTGGAAAGGAAATTCTGACCTTCGTTCCTTCACCTAATTTACTCGAAATTGTTACTCCATATGGCTCACCATATATTAATTGAATTCTATCGTTGACATTTTTTACACCAATTCCACTAAATAGTTGCTGGTTCCGCTTCGTATTTGGTAATTTATGTTCTCTTGAAATTTCCATTCCATCGCCGTTATCTACTATCTCACAAATTAACGTTTCGCCCTCTTGCCAGACAAGAACATTAATGTACCCCTCTGCCTTCTGATTAAACGCATGAAAAAAGGAATTTTCAATAAACGGTTGCAGGACTAGTTTTGGAATTTGATAGTCAACACATTTAGGATCTACGAAGTAATTAACCTTAATTCGATTTCCATATCTTTTTTGATTTATAAAGACGTAGTTTTTTAGGTTTTCTAATTCTTGATTTACTGATACTGTTTCATCCACATTACCAATCGTGTTTTGTAAAAGTGAAATAAGTGCATTTATCGTATTGTCTGCATCCTCTTTATTGACTTGTTGTACCATAAATTTTATCGAAGTAAGTGTATTATATAAAAAATGGGGGTTAATCTGTTGTTGAAGTGCAGCAAGGTCTGCTTCCTGTTTCTGCTTTTGAGATAGGACAAGTTGATCTACATATTCGTGAAGCTCATCAAGCATAGCATTGAAGGCATTTCCGATTTGTCTCGTTTCATACATACCTGACACTGTAACGTATTCATGAAACTGTTTTTTTGGTGCATTTTCAATTTGTTTAACTAATCTAGATAATGAATTTGTCATTTTACGCGAAATGAAAAATACGATAATTAACGCTACTACAACAATCGACATACTAATAAGGGCAATCGCCTTCTTGTCTACAAAGTTTCCAATAGCCGTCTTTCTATCAATTAAGTTTATTAAGTACATATCATACGTAGGAAGATATTCAGACAAAACAATATGGTTCTTACCCATTAAATTGGCCTTAATATGGGTTTCTGACCCCTCAGCTAACTTTATTGCAAAACCAAGCAGATCCTCTGCTTTTTCACCAATCTGCTTGGTATGATTACTAGATACGATAATGCCAGAACGATTAAGAACAAAAATATCATTACCTGGACTTGTAAAACTATTGTAGAACTTTCTCAGTTCACTTTCGTTATATGAAAAATACATTGTACCGTAAATGCTTCCCGAAGATCGCTCAATAAAGGCTCTAGAGGCAATTATTTTGCTGTTTTCGCGCTCATCTGATGATTGGTAGAAATGGTATTTCAACCAATATGGCTCATTAATCGTGCTCAACGTAATTGAATGTTCTTCTAATTCCTTAGCTGAAATAGACCAATAAGATGAATCCGTGGCAAAACCAATGCCATTACTACCAGAAACCATAATTCCAACCTCATATGTATTGAAATTTGATTTTACCCGATTGATTTGTAGTCTCATATCATAATACGCATTCATTAACTGAAAATTTGTTAGTATTTCATCTGATAGAAGTTGCTTCATTGTCCCACTTTGCAAAAGATTGTTAGAAGCGATGACTACAGAATAATTAAAAGACTCGAAATTATCCTTTATTTGATTTAGTACTTTTGCATTCGTTATGCTAAACGTTTCAATAAAGAAATCCTCGGACATTCGAATCGTCGTCCACGTAATTGTGATTGTAACGCTAATAATGCTAAAAACCGTTATTAAAAACATAATAATAAACATTCTACTTCTTTTTAAACGCCATATTATTTTTCTCATATCAAACATCTCATCTCTATTTCAATAGTTGTTTCCTTCGGTATTGGCTAGGTGACATACCCATTTTCTTCTTAAAAACCCTGCAAAAATAACTATGATCCGAATAGCCCACCAAGCTGCCGATTTCCGAGATAGCAGCTGAATTGTTAGTTAACAGCTTTGTCGCTTCCTTTATCCGAATATTATTTAAGTGTTCAATGAAGCCTTCTTTATTGTGTGTAGCAAAATAGTTTGAGAGATATGATGGATTAAAATGAAAATGTTGTGCAACATCAGTAAGAGTAATTGGCTCTGCATAATGATCTGCAATATAAAGCAATAGCTTCTTCATATTTGGATTCCCAGTCTGACTTCTACTATCTGCAATTTGCTTTCTCGCATCTAAAAGAAACTTGTTCCATTCTTGCAGAACAACTTCAGCCGCCTCTGCCTCATCTATCGCTTTAAAAGATGTGTATTTAGCTTTATCCAAATCCCCAATATCATAGTTCATATTACTAAGAAGAATGGTAATATTAAAAATAATGTTATTAAAAAACGCTTTAAATTCGTAAACATCTGTCGTAAAACAGATGGAAAAAGACGAGATAAATTCTTCTAGATAAGTAAAGGCAGAGTCGAACTGCTCTCTCTTGAATTCATTTGTAAACCACTCCAAGTTAAAACTCTCAACCTTTGGCAATGGATTCGGTAGTTCCTCCTGAAGTAGCAGTTGCTGCTCCGGAAAGTAAAATTTATAACGCAACAATTTCATTAGGTCATCTTTATAAATCGTAGATAAATCTTTCATCCTAGTAAACTTCTTTGTCATTGTAAGTGAGAGACCTTGATCAGATGCCGCTAATTTTTTTATAAAAGAAAATAGATTAGCGCTTTCACTTTTGTCAAAATTGATCACGAACACCAGGAGGTATTCCTCTGGTCTAAAGGAGTAGTATTGAGTTTTGCTAAGGTTGAGACTTAATGCTTTTTCTATCGCCTTTTGCTTATTAGCAATGAGATTAGCCTCTTCATTACATCGATTGTTTTTTAAACTTACACCTAATAAACAATAATAATCATGTGGAAAAGCTCGTGATAGGAGTTGCGACTCAAGTTGAACTTCGTAACCAGATATTAATTTGCTGATCACTTGCTCTATCGATAAATTGTTTTCGAAATTGTTAGCACCATTTTTTTGAGTTAGTAATTGAAAGTTTGGTATTCTGCTGACAGCTTTTTTTAACGCTTCTAAAAGTATTTTCCCATTAAGTTTTGGCTTTAAAATATAATCAACAACCCCACTTTGGAAAGTAGACCTGACGTAGTCAAACTCTCCAAAACTACTAAGAATAATAACCTCCGTATGAGAGTAATTCTCCTTAATTGATCTCGTCAATTCTTCCCCATCCATAATAGGCATTACGATATCCGTGATAACAATATGTGGAGCAGTAGTTGAAATAAGTTCGAGGGCTTCTCTTCCATTTGAAGCCTCACCAACTATACGAAAGCCTTCCTGCTCCCAATTTATATAATGCTTAATTCCTTGTCTAATCAATAGTTCATCGTCGACAATCACCACTCTACAATATTGCTCGTTTATCACTGTACTCACTCCTTTATATGAAGCGTTTTATATTTAGTATTATATCTTTTTCTAGATGAGTGTTGTACATTTTTTGGAAGTATAATGAAACAAAGGAAAAAGCCCTAATGCCGAAACTTTATTCACCTCTTTCAACACAATTGGTCGAATTCACTTTTCATGTTTCTCATGAAATTTCGTTATACTGAAACTATTTTTAAACAAAGACTGTCCCATCAACCTATAGTTCAATTTGGGGTTGATGGGACAGTCTTTTGTCTTACTAGTCAATTTCTACGAGAGTATTATTCAATTGATAATTCTTAATAAAATGAATAATTCCGTCATCATCGTTTGATAATGTGATGAAATTAGCCACCACCTTTAATGAGGGAATTGCATTAGCCATTGCCACGCCAATGCCAACATTCTTTATCATTTCAAAATCATTTGTTCCATCTCCAAATGCGATTACATCCGTTGGATTTATCTCTAGTTGCTTCAGTACAACTTGAAGACTATGCCATTTTGTGACTGATTTCTTTGTAATTTCAAAGTTATTTTCCCATATAGCTAATTCAAAATCACGAGACAATTCATTCAACGTACGTTCAAGCTTTTTCTGATTTTTTATATATACAGAAATTTTTAGAATTGTGGCAGACGCTTCTGGAATACAACCTAATTTCTCAATTGGATATTCGTCTTCTACTTTCAAACCAGAGATATTTTTCATCTGAAAATTAGCATGGGATGTATGGTAAAGTAACAGTTCCGCTTCATTACATACCGTTTTATGGGCATGATCAACCTCATAATTTCGTAGTGGTACATGATAAATGACTCGATCTTGATGACAGTCATAAACTAGTGCACCATTTAAACAAATAATTGGTGTATCTAGTGCTAGCTCCTTATGAAATTTGGTAGTCATATTCAACGGTCGTCCCGTTGCCAGAATAATTCTCGTTCCTTGTTGTTTCTGTTCTAGTAAAAATCTCTTTGTCTGAGCTGATATTTTACTATCATTGTTAAGTAGGGTTCCGTCTAAGTCAAGGACAATTGCTTTTAATCTACTCATATGTTCCTCCTAGTTATAATAATCACTTATTCTGTGATCATAACAACTAGCTATAAATCTACTATTAAACAAACGCTAAAATAATGTAAATGATTGTAAATATCAATTAGTTTTTAATTCATTTGTGTTTATGTTTTTTACATTTGATTCTAACTTGAACATCTTTTTCCTAATATATCCTTAAGACCAGCTCGTTTTACCAACTCTATAACCTTTACAAATAATGCCCATTTTTAAAAAAGTTTACCTTTTCTCTACACTGTAACCACACACACTTAATAATTGCTAGATAGAATAACATTTGTAAATAAAATTGAATGAATTGGGAGGGAATACATATAGATTTCTTTTCTATTAATTTTCAGTAATCAAAACGGAAAAACAAAAATGAGAGGGGAATTATAAATGAAAAAATTTCTTATTATTTCACTAGCCACCTTTTTTATGTTCCTAGCAGGATGTAGCACATCTAACGAGTCTTCGACAAATACGTCAACTGAAGCGAAAAGTAATACTTCTACTGAAACAAAAAGCAAAGCAACTGAGGAACCTGCTAAACCAACCGGTCCAATATCGATCGTTTGGTATCCCAATGAATCTGGCTCTGATTTAGCCGAGGCCAGAGACGCCCTTGCTGAAATTATTAAAGGGGCAACTGGTTTAGAGGTGGAACATCGTACGACAACTGATTACAATATTGCGATAGAAACAATCGCTAATGGAAATGCCGATTTAGCATTCATGGGAGCAGTTGGATATATTGAAGCAAACAAGAAGAATAGTGCAGTTGTTCCAATCGTTGTACCAAGTGGGCAGTCAGGTACACTCGATGATGCTTTATACAATGCTTGGATTGGTGTTAAAAGAGAAAATGCAGATCTATACAAGTCTGGTTCTGAATTTACAATAGAAAACATTCAAGGGAAAAGATTTTCTTTCGTATCAACAAGTTCAGCTTCTGGCTTTGTTGTTCCAGCTAGTACAATTACAGGTTATTTTAATCAAAAAGATGAGTGGAAAAACCTCTCATCAGAAGACTTATTAGAAGGTGGTAGTAACAAGCTTTTCAGTGAGGTAGCTTACGGAAATTCACATCAAGGTACATTAGTTAACCTCCTATTAGATCGCTCAGATGTGGCAGCATTTTGTGATGCTTGTATAGACAACTATATTGAATTAATTGAGGGTGAAGAGAACGTTCGTGGAGCTGTATATCGTGTAAGAGATGATGCAGATGAGCCTTTAAACGGGTTCCCTGGTGAAGAGTTTACGATTATCTCAGTTACACCAGTATTAAATGCACCGTTTGTTGCAAACACAAATAATCTAAGTGCTGAAATGATTGAGAAAATCATCGTAGCCTTTACTTCTGATGAAGTAGCAAACAACCCATCAGTGTTTGTTCCAGGAGACTCTGAATTCAAAGGTTTATTTAGTAAAAGAGCCGATGAGCGTTTCGTTCGTGTTGAAGACAGTTGGTTTAACCCTCTTAGAGAACTACAATAAATTTGTATAAAGGAGTTAACTATGCATACGTTATTGGATTTAAAAAATGTCTCAAAGCGATATAGCCAAGATACATTAGCGTTATCCAATGTTAACTTCTCTGTAAATGAAGGAGAGTTCGTTTCCATTATTGGCCCATCTGGCGCTGGAAAATCTACTCTCCTTCGCTGTATTAATCGGATGATTGATGCAACTGGCGGAGAAATTATTTTTGATAACGAAGATATTTTAAATTATAAAAAGCGTAACTTAAGACAGTTACGCACAAAGATTGGTATGATCTTTCAACATTACAACCTAGTTAACCGCTTAAGCGTTATTGAAAATGTTTTACACGGTAGACTTGGGCACAAATCAACGTTAGCTGGAGTATTAGGGTTATATAATGAAGCAGAAAAAAGACAGGCTATTCAGCTATTAGGAATGCTTGGGTTAGAGGAACAAGTGTATAAACGTTGTGACCAATTAAGTGGTGGTCAAAAACAGCGTGTTGGTATTGCAAGAGCATTAATTCAAAACCCGAAATTATTATTGTGTGACGAACCGATTGCTTCTTTAGATCCTAATGCCTCCAAAATTATTATGGATTATCTACAATCTGTTTCGAAAACAATGGGTATTACTGTAATCGTTAATCTACACCAAGTAGATGTTGCGTTAAGCTATTCAGATCGAATAATCGGTGTAAGTAAAGGTGAAATTGTATATAACGGTTCTCCCAAAGAAATTACAACTACTCAGATTAACAATATTTATGGTTCAGAAGCAGGAGACCTCATGCTAGATCTAGGAGGAAGAAATGCAGGATAAATACTTTGTAAAAAAAAGGATCAAATCTTCCGTTATCTTTTTTATCATTTTTCTAGTAACGTACGGCGCGATGATTATTACTGAATTTAGCCTCCTTAAAGGGCTTGCTTCTATTCCAAAAGCATTTGAGTGGGGAATAACAAACTTTTATCCAAATACAAAGTCTCTCGAACGATTGCCGAATATCTTAGATAAACTTTTTGAAACGATCCTCGTATCGATTGGTGCTACTACAGTAGCAGCTATTTTTGCTCTTGCCTTTGCCATCATGGGTTCAACAACGACTAGAGTAAATCGATTTTTAAGTGGAATGGCAAGGGGGTTTGCAACTCTATTTCGGAATATTGATATTGCCGTTTGGTCAATGATTTTACTCTTTACATTTGGTCAAAGCGCACTTACTGGTTTCTTTGCTTTATTTTTCGTTTCATTCGGATTTTTAACACGTGCATTTATTGAAGTTATTGATGAGGCTAGTAGCAGTTCTGTTGAAGCATTACAAGCAACTGGAGCGCCTTACCTCTCAACGATCTTTCAATCTGTCATCCCATCTAGTATTCCAATGCTGATTAGCTGGGTTCTATTTGTTGCAGAGACCAATATTAGAAGTGCTACTTTAATCGGAATTTTAACAGGGACGGGAATTGGCTTTGCGTTTGATTTGTACTATAAAAGTATGAATTACAATGCAGCTAGCTTAGTTGTAATCGTCATAGTATTAACAATCTTATTAATTGAGTATATTTCAAACTATGTAAGAAGGGTGATTTTGTAGTGGGACTTGAAAACTTCACCAAGACACAACCTGCCCAAAGTATATTAATAGATCAATATTTATCAAAAACAATAAAAGTTAAAAAGCTTACGAAAGCCACCTTCGTCATTCGTGCAACACTTCTGTCTCTGCTTTTAATAACGATTTATGGGTTTTACTTTTATGATTACAAAGGTATTAATATTATAGAGGCAATAACAGCAACAGTTCTAAACTTTAAGACTATGTTTACAGAGCCTCATTTTAATCATTTTACATTTAGTGAAGCAATTTACGCCTCGACCGTAACATTGAGTCTTGCAGTTTTAACTACATTGTTTGGGGCGATGATTGCTTTATTCTTAGGTTTACTAGCAGCGCAAAACTTATCAACTCCGAGAGTATCCGCCGCAGTTAAAAGTGTTGTTGCCGTTGTCAGAGCTGTTCCAACTGTTCTATGGGTTTTAATTTTTGCAATTGCTGCAGGACTTGGAAGTGTTGCAGCTGTCGTTGGGATGACCTTTCATTCCGTTAGTTACTTGGTTAAAGTCTATTCAGAATCATTTGAAGAGCTAGACGAAGGTGTTATCGAAGCCTTAAAAGCTAGTGGTGCAAGCTGGTGGCAGATCGTCTTTCAAGCTGTCATACCATCGACTATGAGCTACTTAATTTCTTGGACATTTCTCCGGTTTGAAATTAACTTTGGAGTAGCTATAGCAATGGGAGCGGCAGCCGCTGCCGGTGGTATTGGTTTTGAATTATTTATGGCTAGCGCATTTTATTATGATATAAGAGAACTTGGTACAATTACTTACTTCGTATTATTTATTGCAATTATGCTTGAATTACTAGCGACAAAAATTAAATCGAAGTTAAGAACTGTCCAATAGTAACATAGTTTTTAGATTTAGAGATTTTAGATGACTTTATAAAACAAAGAAATCTACGTACCGCCCATACACAATAGGCAATCAAACATATAATGTTTTTGATTATTGATTTTGGGAGGTTTGGAAATGTATTACGGATATGATACGCAACGTGAGCAAGTTAATAATTTTAATACACAGTATCAAACAAACGTGGACCCATTTGTAATTCAGACGTTACAAACAGTCATTGGAAAGCAACTTGTCGTTGAAACGACAAAAGACACCATTCGTGGAGTTTTAAAGGATGTAAAACCAGATCATGTCATGCTGCTGGCTGGCAACTTCCCGTTTTTTGTTCGCATTCAACAAATTGTATCAATTATGCCAATTGACTAGTAGAGAATTGAATTGCTGATTCACAATAGTTCCTAGAAAGAATTCAATTGTACAAAACAAAGAGATGCTCCTTCCGTTTTAATAGAAGCTGCATCTCTTTTGCTATGCCCACATTTTGCAAGTTACTTATATAAACGTTGGAAATATTTAAAATCTTATTGTAGCAATTTTTTTCTACTAATAAATAGTAGTATAAGCCCTATCAGTAGTAGTAATGTTCCGACCATTAAACTATTGTATGTTGTTGTAGCGGTATCAGGAAGTTTTTCTTTTGAATCAGGTTTTGTTTCATCTCCATCACCTGGTACTGCTGTTTCGTCTCCATCACCTGGTACTGCTGTTTCGTCTCCATCACCTGGTACTGCTGTTTCGTCTCCATCACCT
>NZ_JBKBWN010000014.1:0-112641 GCF_046314235.1 Anaerobacillus sp. | reverse complement strand
AATCCATGTTGGTTGTTCCCTCCTTTTTGGGATTTACTTTATTGTTTCATCAGGTATTAGCCTGTAATAAATGCTTCTGAATTTGGTGCCTATCCTGTAAATAGTATCTACAAGAAAGTTCACTTTCTTCGATTGGATGTTATGTGTCAATCATATTTACATCCGTGTTGGTGAAAGTGAACTTTCATTGGGCATTGCACCTAACTTGTATGGTACCTGACGTGAAGCACCCTACTTCCAATCTAATGTTTCGAGAAATTGGTAAACATCTTCATGGAGTTGATCTTTTTCAGATCCGAGTGTAATCACATGTGTGGAATTTTCATACCACTTCAATTGTTTCTCATCTGACTCAATTTCATCATGAATAATTGTTGCACTTTCAGTATTGATCATCTCATCGTGGCGTGCTTGGACGACAAATGTTGGTGTATAAATCATATCTACGTTGTCGCGCACTTCCTGTAAGAGGCCTTGAAGGGCCTTTAACGTGGTCATTGGTGTTTTTTTGAACTCGTCCAATTCGGCTTTAATTTCAGACTCTGTTTTTTGTTCGCGTTTTTTATATTCTTCTGCATAAGCGAGGACACCTTTATACATGATTTCTTCACTTTTAATGTGCATTGGCGCACACATTGGGATTATTCCCTTTACAGGTAAAGTGTAACCTAATTTTAAGGAAAATACCCCTCCAAGCGAAAGGCCAGCAACGGCAATTTCGTCATGACCTCTTTCTTTTAGGTGGTTATAGCCAGCAACGACATCCTGCCACCAATCCTCGGGGCCTGTATGAACTAATTCTTCAGGTGGTACGCCATGGCCCTTATACTGGGGAGCATGGCATGTATAACCCTGCTTTTGCAAAAATCTCCCTAGCATTCGCACATCTGCAGAGCTTCCTGTAAAGCCATGAAGGAGTAAAACGGCACGATTACCGCCTTCAAATAAAAATGGTTTTGGTGCTGCAACTTTCATTTATTAGAACCTCCGTTAATTTTCGAGAAAATGATTTATAATCTCTAAAAGATCTTCTCGTTCTTCGCCTAGCCATATATAATGCTTGGAATTTTTAAAGTAATATAATTGTTTTTCACTAGAGCTAATCATTTCATATAAGTACTCTGCACTTTTTCTTGGAGGAACAAGCCCGTCACACTCGCCTTGAACGATTAAAGTCGGTACTTTTACTTTTTTTAAAATTGGTCTTGTTATATACACTGTTTTTGCAAATTCGATCGTAGCTTTGACAGGGGTATCAGTTATTTTTCTGCGATAGAGCTTAAAAAGAATGTCATTCTCAAGCTCACCTCGCCAGCCTTCAATGATCCAGCCCTTCATATCTTGAATAATTTGTTTTGGGTTTAAATAGTATGCGGAGGCACTCAACAGGACGAGTTTATGAATTGGGTATTTAGAGGCAACGTAGGAAGCGATCATTCCTCCCATCGAAAACCCAATAATGTAGACTTTCTCACAGCGACTTAATAGCTCCTCAGTAGCTACTTCTGCAGCATATAACCAATGCTTGAAATTCGCTTTCCTCAAACCGTCCTTACTTCCGTGGCCTGGCAGCGTAGGTGAATAGACTAACCAGCCTTTTTTTCGTTTTAAATAGTTTGTAAGTGGCTCTACTTCTTTAGCTTCCCCAGTAAAGCCGTGAATACATAAGCAACCAATCATTTTTCATCCCCCATTATGGATGTGTAGAATATATTGGAAATACTTGTGACTACAATCTTACTCTAGTTATACGCTCGTGTCATTGATTATGTTTCATTTTTTTCGAGGATTGGCATTTTGATACACTTGTACAATAGCTTGGGTTGTGGTAAATTTAGAATAATGGAAACTTATGTTGGAGGTGTATGTAGTGCATACTTTCTTTACCGTATTATTAGTCATCGTTTCAATATTACTTATTGCCGTTGTTTTATTACAATCTGGTCGTAGTGCTGGTTTATCTGGCGCCATTTCAGGTGGAGCAGAACAATTAATTGGTAAGCAAAAAGCTCGTGGAATAGATGCAGTATTTCAAAAAGCAACAGTTGTATTAGCAACATTATTTATCGTACTAGCTGTTTTAGTTGCTTATTTCGCATAAAAAGTAATGTAAAACTCTCACTTTGGTGGGAGTTTTTTTAATTTTCGGTCTGGTTCTTGACTAACTGAGCCTCTTACACAAAAACTGGGTAACAAACAGCGAGCAGATTTTTTCATTCAGAGTTGGGAAATCGTGAATGATATGTAATTGAAAAAGCCAAGTCACAATGACTTGGCTTTTTCAATCTTTAGTTTTTAGTAACTAAATATGCTTTATATTCAGTAACTCCAGCTTTTTCAACATAAACACCTAGTACCCAATCTCCATTTGGAAGCTCAATACCATTTTGTACTGTTCCGTCCCAAGAAAATTCATGGATTGGAGCAGGAATATTGGCAAATGCTCCAATTGTATCAACCATACCACCAATTGTTCCGCTTGCAGTTAATTCATAAAGATCATACTCAATCACTTCAGCACCACCTGGTAAGTAAGAACCAACATAATATGATCCTTCAGCTTCTTTACCCATGAAAGCTCCCGTTACACGTGGGTAATCAGGCTCACCTACGAAAAGAATTGCTGGGACATCAATTGTTGTTTTTCCATCGCTCACTTTAATTGTTGCTTCATAATAACCAGGCGTTAATTTTGAAGTATCAACTTGAACATTAAAGTTCACATTTTGTGTTTTATTAGCAGGTACATTAAGGTTATTACTTGTCATTACCTTAATTCCTTCAGGTTTCCCTGCAAATTCAACTTCAAAGCTATAACGTTTTCTTTCGTTTGAAAGGTTCTTAAGCGTAAAGCTTTGTCTTTCTACTTGCTTACCACTATCTTTTACAAATTTACCGAAAGAATGGCTTCCAGGTACTACAAGAGTAGTAGTGTTAATAGCATCTAATACACGAATACTTCCAGCACCTTGCGAATTGTGTGGGTACACTTTTCCAGTTGCAGGATCAATCATATCTTCTGCCGTATTCATTAAGGCTGCTTTCACTTCATCTGGACCCCAAGATGGGTTCGCTTGTAAAATTACTGCTGCAGCACCAGCTACGTGTGGAGCTGACATACTTGTTCCTTGAAGAGCCGCATAGGTTTCGCCCGGGAACGTACTTACAATGTTAACACCAGGAGCAGATACATCTGGTTTGATCATATACGTTAGTGCAACTGGTCCTCTAGAAGAGAAGCCCGCCATTGTTTCGCCGACAGCTTTATCGAATTCAATGTTGAATGAAACAGTGTTGTTTCCTGCTTCTAATTCAGCAAGTAGCTTTTGTCCGTCTGCTAATGTTGTTTTAATTGTTGGTACAGCCATTCCTGGAACATCGGCATGTTCTCCAGCAACGTTGTTAAAGATGATCGCTCCAACAGCTCCAGCATTTTTCGCGTTCGTCGCTTTATCAACGAAAGCAAATTCACCACGAGAGATTAAGGCGATTTTACCTGTTAAATCTTTACCTTCAAAATCTGCAGGATAACCTAAGCCAACATAAACAAATTCGTATTCACCATCATTAAGTGCAAGTAATTCATCTTCACTTGGGAAGCCCATTACTTTTGCTGAAGGATACTCTGAACCTTCAGAAGTAGAGATTGTAGATGTAAATACATTGTAAGGTAATTGTGTAGCTCCAACAGAAATTGCATCACGAGATGTACCAGGTGAGCCAACTGTCCAGTTGTTTGGACCGCTGTTTCCGTTAGAAGTAACTGCAACTACACCTTCAGCCATTGCCCAGTCTAAAGCAATTGAAGTAGCCCAGTCTGGATTATTCAACGTATTACCTAAAGATAGGTTCATAATGTCAGCACCGTCTTTAACAGCTAGCTCGATCCCAGCAACTACATCAGCAGTCGTTCCACCATTAGGACCTAACACACGGTATGCTAATAGGCTCGCTTCAGGCGCAACACCTTTAATACCACCGTTAGCCGCAACTGTTCCAGCTACGTGTGTACCATGATATTGACCAGGTCCTTCTTGAGGATCGTTATCGTTATCTACAAAGTCATACCCCTTATAGTCACCAAATGCGTGAGCTAAATCAGGATGAGTGTAGTCTACTCCAGTATCAATAATGGCAACTGTTAATCCTTTACCAGTATAGCCTGCTTCCCATGCAAGGTCAGATCCAATGAAAGGAGCACTTTCCAACATGTTTGGTACAGAATCAAAGTCAACTGGTTGAAGATTTAATGCATCAACTGTATATGTTACGTTAGGGTAAACAGCTTTTACCCCTGGTGTTGATAATAGTTGAGGGATTTGATTTGCAGGCAACTCAACTGCAAATCCTGAGAATACATGGTCGTATTCTCTCTTAACCTTTGCTGCGCTTCCTTTAAGCGCTCCGATTACTTGGTCTCTTTCTTTCTTTAAGTTTGCTTTGCTTTGTTTTTTTCCTTTATTTTTTGCTTCAACAATAGAATCTGCTTTTAATTCAACGATTACAGTCGTAAGGTCTGAAGATTTAAGGTTATGTTCTCCAAATAATTCTGCTACTTCTAATGGTGTAGCAGTAAGGTTACCTTTGCTTCCATTCGCAAATACCCCCATGCTAAATGAAGATAATATTAGAGCGAATGTTAATAAAATAAGTAATGAACGTGCCATTTTTTTACCGATCATCAAATCCAACCTTTCGTAGTAAATTTTTATTGTAGTAACCTTGTAAACTATGTAGCTATACACCCCCTAATAAACTATGTATTAGTTTAGTACAACCACTATTAATTATAACTTCAATATTCTGAATATTACAACCATTCTATAGTAGGATGTTCTCGCCTGATTTCAACAAATTTCTAACTAATCTATTATTAATATTTTAAATTAGACATTCATATGTAGGACTTTTTACTTATATTGAAGTCATTATTTTTTATGACTAATCACCTGTTTTTTCGAACCTTTTATTACTTCAATACTAGCTTTATTTTTTAATAAAAATGATACAAAAAAGGAATTTCAATTTTAAAGGAGAACAGTTTAAACACTTTTATCGACCATCTTTTAACAATTTGCGATAAAATAGATTTCAGGGGGTGGCTAGAAGATGTTGGAATTATTATTGGTGATGCTAGAGCGTCTAGGAATTATTGTTTCAGTAGCATTTTTGATGACGCGCTTAAAGTTTGTGCGTCATTTAATAGATAAAAGGAAGTTATCAAAGCGACAACAAATTAGTGCAATCGTGCTGTTTGGGCTTTTTGGCATTATTGGAACTTATACAGGGGTTACTGTGAATACGGAGGCCCATACGTATTCGCGTTGGGTGATTGAACTTGGTAAGGATGAAGCGATTGCGAATTCGCGAGTGATTGGAATTGTAGTCGCTGGTTTACTAGGAGGCTGGAAGGTTGGTTTAGGGGCAGGTGTAATCGCTGGTGTTCATCGATATACCCTTGGTGGTTTCACTGGGCTCGCTTGTGGTGTGTCGACGATCATTGCTGGTCTTATTGCTGGATATATTTATCGTAATCAAAAAAATAAACGGATCATTTCGCTACAGACAGCCTTATTTGTCGGAATGTTAGCCGAAGCAGTGCAAATGGTTGTCATCTTGATTGTCGCTAGGCCTTTTGACCAAGCTTTGATACTCGTTCAAAGTATCGGGGTGCCGATGATTGTTGCAAATGGACTAGGAACAGCAATCTTTATAATGATCATCAGAAATGTTCTTCACGAGGAGGAAAAAATCGGCTCGCTACAAGCACAAAAATCTTTGAAACTAGCAGATTTAACGTTGCAATTTTTACGTAAAGGACTAACAGCAGAGTCGACGCTACCGACTTGTCAGATTCTATTAAAAGAGATAGATGTCGATGCCGTTTCGATTACCAATAAAGAAAAGGTACTCGCGTTCGTTGGTGAAGGTCAAGAACACTATTTAAAAAATGAAGACATTCAAACGGTTGCCACAAAACGTGTCTTAAAGAAAGGCGAGCTTGTCATTGCTAGAAAAGACGAGATTATTTGTAGCTGTGAAAGGTGCCCTTTCACTGTGGCGATTATTGCGCCTTTAAAAATTAAGGATGAAACGATTGGTACATTAAAGTTTTATCTTAAATCTGAAAAAGAATTATCGCCAATGATCATTGAATTGAGTAAGGGGCTATCGACATTACTAAGTCACCAGTTAGAGTTATCCGAGGTTGACCGCCATTTGGAGCTTGCGAAACAAGCGGAAATTAAAGCGCTACAGGCACAAGTTAGCCCACACTTTCTATTTAATGCGTTAAATACAATTGTTTCCCTAATTCGAACTGACCCTATGAAAGCAAGAAAACTATTAATATCGCTCTCACATTATTTTAGACAAAACTTAGCTGGAACGAGTGCAACGGAAACGTCGCTGGAAGAGGAATTAAAGCATGTGAAAGCTTACTTAGAAATTGAAGAAGCGCGTTTTTCAGACAAGTTAACCGTTCGATACGAAATTGATGAAGATGCACTAACAACAAAACTTCCGCCGATGACGTTACAGCCGATCGTTGAAAATGCGATGAAGCATGGGTTAAAACAGCTGCGAAACGATCATTTTATTTTAATTAAAGTAAGTAAGGAAGCTGACCATGTCCATATAAGCATCACCGATAATGGGATTGGGGTTGGTCCGTCTCGGCTTGAGACACTCGGGAAAGAGCAGGTCGCATCGACCACAGGAACAGGAATCGGACTATATAATGCGCGTCGGCGCTTAAATATGATGTATGGTGACGACACGAATTTTCTTATAGAAAGCGAAGAAAATCAAGGAACTACTATTTCTTTTTCAGTAAGAGAAGGAGGCAAAAAAGATGAAAGTTCCAATCCGTACAGTGGTTATTGATGATGAACCTTATAGTCGTGACGAACTAAAATTTTTACTCGAGCGATACAGTGACATTGAAGTGATTGGTGAGGCTGACTCTGGTGAGAAGGGGTTGGAGGTCATCATCACAAAAGAACCTGATGTAATCTTTGTTGACATAGAGATGTCACAAATGTCTGGACTCGATTTGGCAGCAGCGTTAAAAAGTATGAGAAAGATACCGTTAATTATTTTTGCA
Organism: Anaerobacillus sp.; assembly: GCF_046314235.1. NCBI lineage: Bacteria > Bacillati > Bacillota > Bacilli > Caryophanales > Bacillaceae > Anaerobacillus > Anaerobacillus sp. Next base: position 105,536 of record NZ_JBKBWN010000014.1, on the reverse strand, counting down.
ACCGCCTATCCAAACTATGCGGCAAGGGCCTTTCGCGTCGATGCGCTCGACTACTTGCTAAAGCCTTTTAACGAGGAAGAGCTAGACGAGACGATGAAGCGCGTCAAGGAACGTTTAAATAAGAATAAGGTAGTAGAAAAACCAGAACCAACAATTGCAAAGCTAGCAGTTGAGGATGAACGGTCGATCGTTTATTTATCGCCTTCAGATATTACGTATCTTTTTCGAGAAGATCGTGAAACAATCATTTGTACGGTTGATCGTAAGTTTTACTCAAAGTTACCGATGAAGGATCTAGAAGAAAAGCTACGAGGCTATCCATTTTTCCGAACTCATAAAAGCTATCTTGTCAATCTCGATAAAGTTGAACTGCTTATTCCATGGTTTAACGGCGCTTACCAATTGAAGGTCGCTGGTCGAAGAGATGAAATTCCTGTTAGTAGAAACTACGTAAAATCACTAAGAGAGCGTTTGGAGCTGTAAAAATTGATGCACGTTAACCGCTAAAACAGACATGTTAATGGCTAAATTTTACATGTTGAACACGTTTTTATCTTTCTATACGCAATCAGCACTATAATGAAAGCGTAACCAAAAATAGAAAGAGGTGTTCTTCAAATGATTACATTTTTAGCATCTATCGCACTATTAATTGTTGGATATTTTACGTATGGAAAGTTAATAGAGAAAATTTTTGGAGTAAAAGAAGCCAGGCAAACTCCAGCTTACAGCATGAAAGACGGTGTCGATTACATTCCGATGGGAACAAACCGAAACTCATTAATTCAGTTATTGAACATTGCAGGTGTAGGCCCAATTTTTGGACCGATCATGGGTGCTTTATATGGCCCAGTCGCTTTCATTTGGATTGTGGCAGGTGCAATTTTTGCAGGTGCTGTTCATGACTACCTAACGGGTATGATTTCGATTAGAAATAACGGTGCCCACTTACCACAGCTTGCAGGTCAATTTTTAGGAAAAACGATGAAGCACGTCGTGAATTTCGTTGCAGTTCTCCTTTTACTTCTTGTTGGTACTGTGTTCGTTACCGCACCAGCTGGTCTTTTATTTAACGTGATGAATGGTTGGATGGCATTAGGAGTAATTACGACAATTATTTTTGTATACTATATTCTTGCTACAATGCTTCCTGTTGACAAAATTATCGGTCGCATTTATCCAGTTTTAGGGGCACTACTATTAATTAGTGCAATTGGAATTGGTGGAATGCTTGTATTTACAGGTGCTCCAATCCCTGAATTAACATTACAAAATATGCACCCTGCAGGAGCAGCTATTTTCCCAATTTTAATGATTACAATTGCTTGTGGAGCGATTTCTGGTTTCCATGCAACGCAATCACCTATTATCTCTAGAACATTACAAAACGAAAAAAATGGTCGTAAAGTTTTCTACGGCATGATGATTGTTGAAGCGATTATTGCGATGATTTGGGCAGCGGCTGCGATGAGTCTATTCTACGGAACTGACTTAAGCGCATTAATTGCATCTGGTGGTGCTGGCCTTGTTGTTAGTGAAGTATCATTTGCTTTGTTAGGAGCAATCGGTGGAACATTAGCAGTTCTTGGCGTTATCGTCCTTCCAATCACATCAGGCGACACAGCCTTCCGTTCTGCGCGTATGATCATTGCTGAGTATGTTAATATAGGACAAATTAAGATCACTAACCGTCTTTGGATTGCATTACCTTTATTCGCGATTTCGTTTGCTTTAACAAAAATGGACTTCACGCTTCTTTGGAGATACTTTGGAGTTACAAACGCTGCAATAAGTGCGATCGCCTTATTTGTTGGAGCCATGTACTTAGCTATTCAGTACAAAATGCACTGGGTGGCAACTATACCAGCAACCTTTATGACAATGGTAGCCTTTACCTTCATCTTTAACGCACCAATCGGTTTTGGATTACCAATGGCTACATCTTATGTAGCTGCTACGGTAGCAACAGTTATTGTCCTTGTATTATTTGCTTATAAACTGAAGCTCAATCGTCAGCTTGAGAACTTTAAGTTAGATGCTGACGAGAAGAAAGTAGCTTAAAATTACGAGAAACTAGTCTAGGCTAGGCCTAGGGTCGTAATATCATCTCAGTTTTACTAAAAATATAAAAATGAGCCATCAGAATTTAATCTGAGGCTCATTTTTTTTGGTGCCTTTTTTGGTGCCAGGCACCAATGAAAGTTACTTTCACCATCCAACTAAAATAGCGTTTCGCTAGTAAAGTATTCATTTTGGATAGTAAATCGGTATTTTAGATAGTTTCTCTTCATTTTCGGATAGTAAATGGTTAGGTTTGGATAGTAAATCGATATATTTGAATGGTTTCTCTTCATTTTTCGACAGTGATGTATTTCAATAAACTTTTATCATTTTTAGACAGTATTGCCTCATTTTTGAATAATAACATGAGCACTTTCACTAAATTAAGACAAAAAAAACGACTCCAAAGACTGTTTAAACTGTCTTTGGAGCCGTTTATCACTTTTATTGATGCCTGGCACCAATAATTAGATGTTTTTTAGGTTGTAGAATGCTTTTTTACCAGCGTATTGACCGATGTAGTCTAAGCCGTCTTCGATACGAAGTAATTGGTTGTACTTCGCAACGCGGTCTGTACGTGATGGAGCACCTGTTTTGATTTGTCCAGCGTTTGTTGCAACAGCGATGTCAGCAATTGTGCTGTCTTCTGTTTCACCAGAACGGTGAGAGATTACTGCTGTGTAACCAGCGCGTTTTGCCATTTCGATTGCATCAAATGTTTCAGTTAATGTACCGATTTGGTTAACTTTGATAAGGATTGAGTTACCAATTCCTTTTTCAATACCTTCAGAAAGCTTAGAAGTGTTTGTTACGAATAAATCGTCACCAACTAATTGAACTTTGTCTCCTAATGCTTCAGTAAGCTTCTTCCAGCCATCCCAGTCGTTTTCGTCAAGGCCGTCTTCAATCGATACGATTGGGTATTTAGCTACTAATTGGCTATAGTACTCAACCATTTCTTCAGCTGTTTTTACAACGCCTTCACCTTTCATGTTGTACTTTCCATCTTCGTACATTTCAGAAGCAGCAACGTCCATTGCAAGAACAACTTCTTCACCTGGCTTGTAACCAGCTTTTTCGATTGCTTCGATGATTGTTTGAAGAGCTTCTTCGTTAGATGATAAGTTTGGAGCAAATCCACCTTCGTCACCTACAGCTGTGTTGTAACCTTTAGACTTAAGAACTGCTTTTAAGTTGTGGAAAATTTCTGCACCCATACGTAGAGCGTCAGCAAATTTTTCAGCACCGATTGGCATAACCATGAATTCTTGAATGTCTACGTTGTTGTCAGCATGCTCACCACCGTTAATGATGTTCATCATTGGTGTTGGTAAAGTTTTTGCGTTAAATCCACCAAGGTACACGTATAAAGGAATGTCTAAAGCGTCAGCAGCAGCACGAGCAACAGCCATAGAAACACCAAGAATAGCGTTAGCACCTAGTTTAGATTTGTTTGGAGTACCATCAAGATCGATCATTAATTGGTCAATACCAACTTGATCAAGAGCGTCGTAACCAACTAATTCAGGTGCGATCTCTTCGTTAACATTTTCAACTGCTTTTAAAACACCTTTACCCATGTAACGGTCGCCGCCGTCACGTAATTCTACTGCTTCATGCTCTCCAGTAGACGCACCACTTGGTACCATTGCTCGTCCCATTGCGCCACCTTCAAGATATACTTCAACTTCGATTGTTGGATTTCCACGAGAGTCTAATACTTCGCGTGCATAAACATCAGTAATAATTGTCATTTAAAAACACTCCTTTTTATTGTGTAAAATTGAGTAATCTCAACTTTAATATTTTTTATCAAGGTGTAAACGCTCGTTAATTGCTCACGAAATGAGCGACCAACTCAAGATTTACACTCTAAACTAACAAAGATTTTCCTGTCATTTCCTCTGGTTGCTCCGCTCCTAATAGGGCAAGAACTGTTGGTGATAGATCGGCTAAAATTCCATCTTGACGAAGTGTTCCGCCTTTTTTCGTAACGATTACTGGAACTGGGTTTGTCGTATGAGCTGTCATCGGTGTATCTTGTAATGTGATAACTTCATCGGCATTCCCGTGGTCAGCTGTAATGATTGCATAACCGCCTTTAGCCGTAATTGCATCAACAACCTTACCAAGGCACTCATCGACGGCTTCAATAGCTTTTACCGTAGGCTCAAGCATTCCAGAGTGTCCAACCATATCAGGGTTAGCAAAGTTTAAAATAATCGCATCGTGCTTGTCAGCTGCAATTTCATTAAGAAGTGCGTCTGTCACTTCGTATGCGCTCATTTCTGGTTTTAAATCATATGTTGCTACCTTAGGTGAGTCGATTAAAACACGCTCTTCACCAGGGAATTTTTCCTCACGTCCACCACTAAAGAAGAACGTTACATGAGGATATTTTTCTGTTTCAGCAATTCGAAGTTGCTTATAACCTTGTTGGCTTAATACTTCTCCAAGCGTATTGTCTAAGTTTGTTGGTTTGAACGCAACAAAGCCATCAATACTTTCACTAAAACGAGTCAAACATACATAGTGAAGGTTAATCGGGTGTTTATCACCACGCTCGAACCCACGGAAATCTTTATTTGTAAAAACTTGAGACAATTGAATTGCACGGTCTGGGCGGAAGTTAAAGAAAATAACTGCGTCATTATCTTCAATCGTCCCTACAGGTGAGCCATCTTCATTTGTCATTACTGATGGTAATACAAACTCGTCATGGATTTCATTTTTATAAGAATCTTGTAGTGCTTCAACACTACTCTTATACTTAAGACCATCTCCATAAACCATCGCACGATATGTTTTTTCAACACGTTCCCAGCGTTGGTCGCGATCCATTGCATAATAACGTCCTGAAATCGATGCTAACTTACCTGTTCCTAACTGTTTCATTTTCTCCTCAAGGGCAATAATATATTCCTCTGCACTTGTAGGTCCAACGTCTCTTCCATCTAAAAAGCCATGAACATAGACACGTTCTACTTTGTTTTTGTTAGCAAGCTCAAGTAGAGCGAATAAATGTTGAATGTGGCTATGTATGCCACCATCAGATAAAAGTCCATAAATATGAAGGCTGCTGTTCTTTTCATTGACATGATTGATGGCATTTAAAAATGTTTCATTTTCAAAAAACTCACCCTCACGGATTGATTTGTTTACGCGAGTTAAACTTTGATAAACAACACGGCCAGCCCCAATATTTAAATGTCCAACTTCAGAATTGCCCATTTGTCCATCTGGTAATCCTACTGCTTCACCGGAAGCCGCTAATTGTGCATGTGGATACTCATTCCAGTAGCGATCAAAGTTTGGCTTTTTTGCATGAGCAACGGCATTACCTTTTGTTTCATCACGTAAAGCAAATCCGTCTAAGATGATTAGTGCTACAGGTTTCTTACTCATTTCCTGCCTCCAAAAGCTGTAAAAATGATTGATGGTCAAGGCTTGCGCCGCCAACAAGAGCTCCATCAATATCTGATTGACCTAAATACTCAGCGATGTTTTCTGGCTTTACGCTTCCGCCGTATTGAATACGAACAGCATCAGCAGCTTCTTGTGAAAACATATCAGCAAGAACTGTACGAATATAAGCACACGTTTCATTCGCTTCAGTCGCTGAAGAAGATTTTCCAGTACCGATCGCCCAAATTGGCTCATAAGCAATAACGACAGATTTCACTTGTTCTTCTGTAAGACCAGCTAAGCCATTTTCGATTTGAACACGAACAACATCATTCGTTTGACCCGCTTCACGTTGCTCATCAGTTTCACCACAACAAACGATTGGAACTAATCCATGCTTAAATGCAGCATGAGTCTTTTTGTTGACTGTTTCATCGGTTTCTGCAAACATTTCACGACGCTCAGAGTGACCGATGATCACGTAAGCAACATCTAAATCTTTTAACGCTAGTGGGCTAATTTCACCAGTAAACGCACCACTTTCTTCAAAGTGCATGTTTTGAGCTCCTATTTTCAAATCAGAACCAGCTGAATTGTCAACTAGGCAATCTAAAAATAACGCTGGCGCACAAACAACTGAATCTACTTTTGAGCTAGCAGGTACTAAACCTTTTACCTCTTGCACGAACGTTTTTGCTTCAGCAATCGTCTTATTCATCTTCCAGTTTCCTGCAATGATTGGTTTACGCACATTCAACACCCTTTCATCTTAGGGAGGCATTCACCTTCTAAATTGTGCCAGGCACTTATTAGTTGGGGACTGCCTCCTATTACTTAGCAACCTTTTAAGGTGCCAGGCACCTTATTACTATTTATCGTTTAAAGCTAGAACTCCTGGAAGTTGTTTACCTTCCATAAATTCTAATGAAGCTCCGCCACCTGTTGAGATATGGTCCATATTTTCAGCAAAGCCAAATTTCTCAACCGCTGCAGCTGAGTCGCCACCACCAATAACTGTGTATGTGTTCTGTGCATCAGCTAAAGCGACTGCAACCGATTTTGTACCATTTTCAAACGAAGACATTTCAAACACACCCATCGGTCCATTCCAAATGACTAGCTTTGATTCAAGAATTACTTTACGATATGTGTCAACTGTTTTGGGACCAATATCAAGACCCATCCAGTCGCTAGGAATTTGATCAACGTCAACTGTTTTCGTCGTAGTCTCATTTGAGAATTCTTGCGCAATCACAACGTCTTCAGGCATGTAAAAGTTAACACCTTTTTCTTTTGCCTTTTCAATAAAAGACTTAGCAAGATCGATTTTGTCCTCTTCTAGAAGAGAATTACCAATCTCATGGCCCATCGCTTTTGCAAATGTATAAGCTAAGCCACCACCAATGATTAGGTTGTCTACTTTCTCCAGTAGATTATCAATTACACCGATTTTGTCTTTTACTTTCGCTCCACCGATAATTGCTGTAAAAGGACGATCAGGATCTAGTAACGCTTTTCCTAACACTTCTAATTCTTTTTCCATTAAAAGGCCGGAAACGGCTGGAATGTGCGCGGCGATCCCTGCTGTTGAAGCATGGGCACGGTGAGCTGCACCGAAAGCGTCATTAACATAAATATCTGCAAGATTAGCAAACGCTTTTGCTAATTCTGGATCATTCTTTTCTTCTCCTGCGTAAAAACGAACGTTTTCAAGTAAAAGAACATCACCTTCGTTAAGTGCTGAAATTGCGTTCTCTACTGCCTCGCCATAAGCTTCATCTGTCTTCACAACAGATTTGCCAAGTAACTCACCAAGACGAACAGCTACAGCATTTAAACGCATATCTTCGTTTACTTGACCTTTTGGACGGCCAAGGTGACTTGCTAAAATAACTTTTGCACCTTGCTCCATTAAGAACTGGATTGTTGGAAGAGCTGCACGAATGCGCGTGTCATCACTCACTTCGTTGTTGCTCATCGGTACGTTAAAATCAACACGGCAAAATACTCGTTTTCCTTTTACATCAATATCGCGAACAGATTTCTTGTTCATGTGGAACCCTCCTATTATGTAGGTTTGAGTTGAGAGTTAGTAGTAACTCATCATTCAACGTGACATTGGAAAGAGGAGAGAGAAACTCGTTCCCTTCTCCTCTCTGCCAACTTATTATTATTCAGGAATTAATATTAAATTCCTTTAGGATTTATTGAAAAATTAAAGACCTTTTTTAGCGATGAATTCAACAAGGTCAACAACACGGTGAGAGTAACCAGACTCATTGTCATACCAAGAGATAAGTTTAACCATGTTACCTTCCATAACCATTGTAGAAAGAGCATCGATTGTAGAAGACGCAGGGCTACCATTGTAATCACGAGATACTAATGGCTCTTCTGAGTAACCAAGAATACCTTTTAATGGACCTTCAGCAGCTTCTTTAAGAACAGCATTTACTTCTTCAACTGTAACTTCTTTGTCAAGCTCAGCAACTAAGTCAACTAAAGAAACGTTTGGAGTTGGTACACGTAAAGCACCACCGTTTAATTTTCCTTTTAATTCAGGAAGTACAAGAGCTACCGCTTTAGCAGCACCAGTTGTAGTAGGGATGATAGATTCTGCAGCCGCACGTGCACGACGGAAATCTTTATGTGGTAAGTCAAGAATTTGTTGGTCATTTGTATAAGAGTGAACTGTTGTCATCATTCCACGACGTAGTCCAAAGTTATCGTTAATTACTTTTGCAAATGGTGCTAAACAGTTAGTAGTACAAGAAGCATTTGAGATTACATGGTGGTTAGCAGCATCGTACTTGTCTTCGTTAACACCCATAACTACAGTTACATCTTCATCAGTTGCAGGAGCAGAGATAACTACTTTCTTAGCGCCAGCTTCTAAATGTTTTGCAGCGTCAGAACGCTTTGTGAAGAAACCAGTAGATTCAACAACTACTTCAACACCTTGCTCGCCCCATGCTAATTTAGCTGGATCTCTTTCAGCAGTAACTTTAATTACTTTACCGTTTACTACTAGGTTTTCACCATCAGCTTCAACAGTCGCATCTAATGTCCCGTGAACTGAATCGTACTTTAGAAGATGAGCTAGCATTTTAGCGTCAGTTAAATCGTTAATTGCCACTACATCCACGTTAGGGTTATTTAATGCTGCGCGGAATACCACGCGTCCAATACGTCCAAATCCGTTAATACCTACTTTAGTTGTCATAATTAATATTCCTCCTTAGAATAAGCTGAAACTATTTATTATAAAGGGTAAACCCCTTAAATAACCTATATAATTCTACTACCTCGAATTGTCTTACGCTAAACTCTTTTAGTACAAGTTATAGTGTTTATCAATGTAGCCTTTTTATGAGTGCATTTGTAAAATTGCTTCTGCTGCACCTTCATCTGTCACTAAGATGTTACTTGTTTTTTGTTTCATAAACGCTGAGATTGCCTGAGCTTTCGAGGCACCACCTGCTACAGCAACGACCGATTTAATATGTACGACATCTTCTAGCTGCAATCCAATCGTTAGTACTCTATGGATAATATCCCCATTTTGGTTGAAATAATAACCAAATGCTTCCGCAACTGCCTGTTTTTTGTTAAGGTTTTGTAAAATTTCCTCTGAAGAGCTGCGACGTTCCGCCATTATCGTCGCTTCACCTATACCGTGGACGACTAAATTAGCCGAACGGATGAGTGCAAGAATTTCTTTGATTTTCGGCTCTTCCATCAGTGAAGTGTAAGAGTCTTGGCTTAGTTGGTCTGGCACATGGAGCAAGCGGTAATGCCCATCTGCTTTTCTTGCCATCGTTGCACAAATCGTGTTTGCTTGATTTTCCACTTGCTCGCCCAAACCGCCACGAGCTGGGATAAATAGCGTTTCCTTCATTTCACTATCTGGAGTCATCATTTCAGCAACAGCTGCCATCGATGTTCCACCAGTTAATGCGACTATCTTAGACGTTTCACCTGCTAGTGTTCGTTTCATTAGCTGGACAGTTGCTCGCCCCATTTCGTTTTTAACCCATGGTGCTGCATCACTATCTCCTGGTACAACAATAACTTCAGAAAGTCCTAAACATTGCTTAAGTTGGTTCTCAACATTTTTTAAATTAAAAATGTCACTCATAATTTCTTCTAGCTTTGTTAGTACACTTTTTCCTTCATCAGTTAAGGTCATCCCCGATGTCGCCATGTTGATTAAGCCTTGCTCTTTTAAAAATGTCACTTCGCTACGTAATACGCGTTCTGACATCCCTAAATTTGTTGCTAAACTTCTGCGACCAATCGGTTGCATTAAGCGAATAAAGCGCAAAATTCGAAAGCGAACGCCTAACACATCTAAAAGATCCGGTAATAACTTTTTCTGAATGTCTAATAATAACTTCATAAAAATCCCCTTATCGATTTTGACCTATGTTGTACACGGGACTTCCAATGTCCCCCATAGACATATTATGTCCCATAAGGGTTAAAAAATTAGAAAAACTTTGCTTTCGTAAAATTTACGCCAGCTTCGTTTTCCACTGTTTCCGCTTGGGAAAATAAATAAATCCTTATTACAGTGTTAGTGTAACAAGGATTATATTACATATCAAGCCTAATTCAGGTATTTTTTTTATTGTCACAATTGGAAGCGCTTTAATGGTTTTAGGGGTTGAAATTTCACCAATTTAAATTTCTAATTTATTTTTAGACTCATTTATAAGCTAGCTAAAAACGCGCGGATTTTCGCCTCAGAAAGAATACCGAAATCGACTTCAACATCATTAATCTCAACAACTGGAATCATAATTTGATATTTTTCAAGGAGCTCGTCGTCTTGATATATATCAACCATTTCGATTTCTAGAGGGATTTCTTTTGAAACTCTTTCTAGGATTAAAAGTCCCTTATCACATAACGAGCAATTTTCCTTCGTATAATATTTAACGTTCATAGTACCTCCATGTTAATGCGAGCAACTTTAAAATCGTTTCCGCTTTGATGATGACGGAATATTTAATTCTTCACGGTACTTTGTAACCGTGCGCCGTGATACTTTAATTGCGTGGTCTTTTTCTAAAATTGATACAATCTTCTGGTCTGATAGTGGTTTTTGCTTATTTTCTTGATCCACTATTTTGTTTATTGTTTCCTTGACTGATAATGAGGAAGCAGTTGCTCCGCTCTCACCTTTAAGACTAGAACTGAAAAAGTATTTTAATTCAAACAAGCCCTTAGGTGTTTGCACATATTTTTGTGTCGTGACGCGACTAACTGTCGACTCATGCATGTCAATTTCGGTTGCAATTTCTTTTAGTGTTAACGGCTTTAAAAATTCATAACCATACTTAAAGAAATTTTCCTGGTGCTTGGCAATTGCTTCTGTTACTTTTAGTAACGTTTGCTGACGTTGATTTAGACTTTTTTCAAGCCACAAGATTTGTTGGTATTTTTGTTGAACATATTTTTGCGAATTTTCATCGGTCGCTTTTTGAAGGAGATCTTTATATTGAGTGCTAACTGTTACATTCGGCAAAAGTTGGTCATTATTTGTGATATAAAGTTGATCATCAATAACTTCTATAAAGACATCAGGACTAATATACGTTAGTGGTTCAGTGTTAAACATCGCGCCAGGCTTCGGTTGCAAGGTTTTAATCAAATCTGCAACTGACTGGATTTCTTCTAGGGAAATAGCCAACTCTTTCGCGATTTCCTTCCACTTTTTATTCGCGAACATCGTTAGATAGCTTTCTACAATTTTTTCAGCCACATTGTTTCTCTGCTCAAAGTTTCTCAATTGGATGAGGAGACATTCTTGCAACGACCTAGCACCAACTCCAATCGGATCAAGCGACTGTAGTACTTGTAAACTAGATAACGCTTTTTCTTCTGTAATCCCCAAACGGGATGCAGCCTCATCTAAATCACCGATAAAATATCCATTATCATCTAAGGAATCTATGAAGTAATGAAGAATTTTCTTGTCTCGGTCAGTCAATGGCATGAATCGGATTTGTGATACCAAGTGATTGTGAAGGCTCGCTTCATTTTTACTTAAGTAATCTAGGGGTGATGTATGTTCACCATCGAAAGTTTTCCAGTCATCCGTTTTTGGATAATCTATCTCAATTTTCGCTCGTTCTTTTTCTTTTATTTCAAGAAGTGGGTTTTCTAATTGTTGTTCTTCAATAAACGCCATTAATTCATGAGTTGAATATTGCAAAATGGAAATTGCGAGGCGCAATTCGTTTGTCATAACTAACTTCATTGACTGTTGTTGATACAAACCAAAATCCATATTCATTACTCAACCTCCCATAGACTCTATCATACTATGTTTTCGTTTTTCAGTGAAGTTATTTCACTTCAGTTTTGTAAACGTTTTCATAACTATTTATATTCAAACTATCTTCGTCTTTATTCAGAAAAAGTTAACTAATTATATTTCGAGTATATTACAGGTATAGTTACTTTCTCATATCAAAAAAGGAATGACGATCCCGTTTTCTTGGCATAATGGTAGCATCTCCCTTACCGATGTTGTTACAACTCCACTACTTAAATTATCTTGGTTTAAATTGTATAGTTTCGGTTAAGATGAATATGTATTAAAAATGAGGGAAAGTTGAAGGAAGGAAATTAGCAAAAGATATCGAAGTAGTAACAATAGCATATGCACTCTGCTAAGTAACAATTTATCATAATCAATGTAAATCCTTTGACCTTCACTGACCTTTAGATTATGATATACATACAATTAGTTCAATAAAGGAATAGCCGCATTTTGCAGTCGCTATTCGCTTTTATGAATTTCATCATTCATTAATTTCGCTATTAAGTTCTAAATGTATCTGCGTAGAAACCATTCGCAATTACATTTCGATGATATAGCTCGATTAAAGTAATTATGAAATTCTCACTTATCCAAACAAATTTTAAGGAGGAGTTTTTTATGAATTTAATCCCTACAGTTATTGAACAAACAAACCGTGGCGAACGCGCTTACGACATTTATTCGCGCCTTTTAAAAGACCGCATTATTATGTTAGGGAGTGCCATTGACGACAATGTTGCAAACTCAATTGTTGCTCAGCTTCTATTCTTAGCTGCTGAAGATCCTGATAAAGACATTTCTTTATACATTAATAGCCCTGGCGGTTCAATTACTGCTGGTATGGCGATTTACGACACGATGCAATTTATTAAGCCGAAAGTTTCAACGATTTGCATTGGGATGGCAGCATCAATGGGAGCTTTCCTTCTAGCTGCTGGTGAAAAAGGCAAACGTTACTCGCTTCCAAACAGTGAAGTAATGATTCACCAACCACTTGGTGGCGCTCAAGGTCAAGCTACTGATATTCAAATTCACGCAAAACGTATTATCGAAATGCGTGAAAAATTAAATGAGATTTTAGCAGAACGTACTGGTCAACCACTTGAAGTGATTGAACGTGATACAGAGCGCGATAACTTTATGACTGCTGAGAAAGCAAGAGAATATGGTATGATCGACGAAGTAATTACACAGAAGAAATAATATTAAAAAAGCCGTCCAAGGTGATTAACACCAATGGACGGCTTTTTTTGATAAGTGTAGATTGTAAAGTGTTGGAAGTTGCATTCGTACGATGAAGCCTAAAGCTATACGACATGGCTAACCTTCACAACTTTACAGTCTACACTTATAACTATTAACGTAATCGTTATTCTGCCTTTTCGACAAACGATACTAATGCTGATAGGGCTTCTACTTCGTCTTTACCATCCGTAATAATTGTAATTTCTTTTCCTGAACCTACAGCTAAACTCATAATTCCCATAATGCTCTTCGCATTTACTTTTCTACCATCTTTTCCAATGAAAATATCTGAATTAAATTTATTCGCTTCTTGTACAAATAGTGCTGCAGGTCTTGCTTGTAATCCAGACTTACGGTTCACTACGACATTTTTCTCTACCATCTCTTTCTCTCCTCCTAATTGTCATTTACTTTCGTTTCATCATTCATTATTTTCGCTACTAAATTCTAATATAGTTGCGTATGAACCATTCGAAACTACGTTTAGATTAATATAGCTCGATTAAGGTATTGGATCCTTAAAATAATTATTGATGTTTATTTACCTCTTACTATACGTTTAAAACTTGAATTCGGACTCACCATTTCGAAGTTTATTTGCAAATTCATCAATTTTTCGAAGGCGGTGGTTAACACCAGACTTACTTACCTTCCCTGACGAAACCATTTCTCCGAGCTCTTTTAGTGTTACGTCCTGATGGTTAACCCTTAGTTCGGCAATTTCCCTTAACCTTTCAGGCAAGATATTTAGACCAACCTCTCGCTTAATAAAACGGATATTTTCGACTTGCCGCATTGCCGCACCAACTGTTTTGTTTAAGTTAGCGGTTTCACAATTGACCAGACGGTTAACTGAATTCCTCATGTCTTTCATAATACGAACATCTTCGAAAAATAGAAGTGCTTGATGCGCTCCTATAATGTTTAAAAACTCGGTGATCTTTTCGCCTTCTTTAATGTAAACAATAAATCCCTTTTTTCTTTCTAAGATTTTAGCATTAAGGTCATAAGAATTTACAAGCTTCCAAAGCGATTCATTATGTTCCTCGTAGAGAGAAAAGATCTCTAAATGATAGGATGACGTCTCAGGATGATTAACAGAACCCCCAGCAAGAAAAGCACCACGTAAATAGGCACGTTTGCAACAGCCTTCACTGATGATATCGTCGGAGATTTGTCTTACAAACTGAAACCCTTCTTTCATAATCCCTAAGTTAGCTAATAGTTTTTGTGCTTCTTGTGAAATTCTCACTAAATAAACATTATTTTTCTTTAAACGCATCTTTTTTCTTACGAGTAGTTCGACATGAACTGGGAACGTTTTCTTTATTAACGTATATATCCTTCTTGCGATTGCCGCATTTTCAGTCGATATATCTAGAACTAATTGCTTGTTACTAAATGATAGTGAACCATTCATCCGGATGAGGGCAGCTAATTCAGCCTTTGCACAGCATCCATCTGCATCTAATTGTGTCAATTCCTTTTTTGTCATAGCAGCGAAAGAAGACAAGGCTAGACCCCCTTTTCATAATATAGTATGAGCTTTGCTTAGAGTCATGTGGGGTTGTCACTACAAAACTGAACTTGGAATAACGATTAACTCAAAACTTTACTCTATAGAAGCGATAATAGCAACTGCGAAAGCTTAATTGCGTCGTGACGTAATAAGTTTTCACGATAAATCAGTAATTGTTCGGCGACAATTTGATACGGCAGTTTTTGAAGTTCTATCTTATCAAAAACAACATCTTTGGCACCCTCTTTTTCGTACTTTTCTAGATATTTTTTATCGATTTTTTGATCATTGACAATCACTGTATCTATAATTCCTGCTCCAACATGGGAAATCAGCGCTTGAACATGATCATTTGCTGTATAATCATCAGTTTCTCCAGGTTGGGTCATTACATTACAAATATATACTTTTCTAGCCTGGGCTTTTTTTACCTCGTCAGCAATTCCCGGTACAAGTAAATTTGGTAGGACACTTGTGTAAAGGCTTCCAGGACCAATAACGATTAAATCAGCCTTACGGATCGCCTGAAGCGTTTCTGACAGAGGTTGCACATGTTCAGGGGTAAGAAAGACACGCTTAATTCTTTTCCCTATTTTCGGAATTGTCGACTCTCCGGTAACAATGCTGCCATCGCACATTTCCGCTTTTAAAATGATGCTTTGATTAGCTGCTGGAAGCACCTTTCCTCGGACGTTCAAAACTCTGCTTAATTCATGAACTCCTTTGGCAAAATCACCAGTGATCGATGTCATTCCTGCTAATAATAAGTTTCCCAACGAATGACCAGATAACCCTTCTCCATTTTCAAAGCGGTGTTGAAATAATTCTTCAATCAAAGGCTCTACTTCTGAAAGGGCAACAAGAACGTTTCTGACATCACCAGGTGGAGGGATGTCAAGCTCTTGACGAAGTCTGCCTGAGCTTCCGCCATCATCAGCAACTGTGACAATCGCGGTAATATCAACAGGAAAGGTTTTCAAGCCTCGTAAAATTGCTGATAGGCCTGTTCCACCGCCGATTACTACAACATTTGCTTTTTTCACTTAATGTCCCTTCCCTTTATGAACATCACGATGGGTAATAAATGTTTTAAAGTCTGCAGAATATTTTTTCCCAAAGTACTCAGCAAGTGTCACAGAACGGTGTTTTCCACCTGTACATCCAATTGCAATGACAACCTGACTTTTACCTTCTCGTTTATAATGTGGCAATATATATGTTAATAAAGAATCAAGTTTTTCAATAAATTGTTGTGTTTCAGCCCACTTGAGGACATAGGAAGAAACCTCTTCCTCCAACCCTGTTTTTGGCCTCATATGATCAATATAATGAGGGTTAGGTAAAAATCGAACATCAAACACTAGATCAGCATCAATTGGCATTCCATATTTAAAACCAAAAGACATCACATTGACCGAGAACGAGTGTTGCTCAGCTGCTGAGAAACGTTCAATTAGCTTTTCTCTGAGCTGAAGTGGCTTTAAATCTGTCGTATCAATAATTTGTTGCGCCTGACCCTTTATTTCTTCTAACATCTCTCGTTCAAGCTGAATGCCTTCTAACGGCAGACCTCTTGGTGCTAACGGGTGAGAACGACGCGTTTCTTTATAACGCTGCACTAGCTTGCTATCTTTTGAATCTAAAAAGATAATTTGTGCTTTAACATCAGCAACCGTTCCTAAATAATCGATCGATTGGAAAAGTTGATCAAAGAATTCTCGACCACGTAAATCGATGACTAATGCTACTTTATTCATTTTATCGCCGGAGCTTTCAATTAGTTCAATGAACTTTGGAATTAAAGCTGGTGGAAGATTATCAACACAGAAGAAGCCTAAATCTTCAAAGCTTTGCACAGCCACAGTTTTCCCTGCACCTGACATCCCTGTAATAATGACGACTTGCATATCTTTTTTTATTGACATAATTGCTTCCCCCTTTTTAAGAAAACATACATGTAACACAAACTAGCATGTAAGTCTTGCTTTCACTAAATAAACGCAGAGCGCCCGCCTAGCGGCTCGGAGCTAGACAAGCTTAAAATGTATATATTTTCTTCATTTAACGTAGCATTAAGCTACCTAACTGGATCTAATTGATATGATAAAAGTTCAAAGTCCTGTGTGTAATAAAAAGTCCCATATATCGTTTCACTTGAAAAAAGGATGTGACTGAAAATAAACACATCTCCTGGAGCCATTGGTAAGGTTTTGACATCGTTTAGATCTTGCCACTGCAATTTACCTTCTGGAGATTCTGTTAACATCTCACCTTCTATGTCGGTAGCTAAAAATGTAAACATCATCCATTCATCAACGACAGTTTCTCCATCTCTGATGACGATCGTAAATACACCTTTAATTTCAGGGTTTTGGATTTCAAATCCTGTTTCTTCACGGAGTTCTCTTGTTACAGCCTCTTTAATGGACTCTCCGCTTTCCATTTTTCCACCTGGAGCAACCCACCAACCTCTTGATGGCTTTTGCAACAATAATACTTGCTGGTCTTTGATGACGATACAATTGGTTATTCTTTGCAAAGTCCCCACCTCTGTACTAGTTATATCAAAAATAAAAATGAAACACACTAAGGGAAGTTATACCGAAAATCAAGTAAATCTATAAGAAGCTATACCTTCCTATAGTATACTATATTTTTCAAATCGTAACATTCCTAAAAAGTGTTATAGCCTTAAATATTGTGAAGCCTTTGCCTTACTATTATTTGACAATACTTTTTGGCCAGTATTTCTGGATTGGTCATTTATGTAAATATAATACATTTTTGCAAAAAAAGAGCACGAATAGCGTTCATTCGTGCAAAGAAAGTATATAAAAAAGGGGGTCAATTACTTATACCTATCATACCCGTATTATATTTCAAAACTGTTACAGCAGAATTAAAACGGAGTAACGTTTTATTAAAAGTGTGTCATTTGGAGATCTCTTCCAAATGCTAAAACTGTCCCAAACTGATCGTAGCTGTCCCCCCGTTTCCAGAAACAGATATGTGTACAAGTATACACTGCTATCATGTATCAGTCCGAGGCGCGCCAACCATTCTAGGACAGCTTCCTTGAATTTATTGCTTTAATTCTTCCATTAATTCTTCAATATAATGTTGCGCTGCTTGAGCTGCAATACTGCCGTCACCTGTTGCTGTTACAATTTGACGTAATGTTTTTTCGCGAATATCTCCTGCAGCAAAAATGCCCCTTACTCGCGTTTCCATTTGATCATTCGTTTCAACGTAACCTTCGGCATTCAAAATTCCGAGGTTTTTAATTGGGTCATTTAAAGGCTCCATACCAATGTAAATAAAGACACCATCCGTCTTAAATTCGCTTTCGCTTTCGTCTAAAACATTTTTGATTGTTACACTACCAACTTTACGGTTATCTTCGTTAATTGAAGTGACAACTGAATTCCAAATGAAATTAATTTTTTCGTTTGCAAAGGCACGGTCTTGAAGAATTTTTTGCGCGCGAAGCTCATCACGACGATGAATAACTGTTACTTTTGTCGCAAAGCGGGTTAAGTATACAGCTTCTTCAACTGCAGAGTCACCACCACCAACGACTACTAGTTCTTTCCCTCTAAAAAATGCTCCATCACAAACGGCGCAATAAGAGACACCACGTCCACCTAGGGCACTTTCGCCTGGCACACCTAATTTTTTATATTTAGCACCCGTTGTAACAATAACGGCTCTAGCTTTAAATTCTTTGCTGCCAGTTACAACAGTTTTGTACTCTTTACCGTCTTTGATCTCTTTTATATCTCCATATGCATATTCAGCACCAAACTTTTTCGCGTGGTCAAACATCTTCGTTGATAAATCAGGGCCGAGGATACTTTCATAACCAGGGTAGTTCTCCACATCTTCCGTGTTAGCCATTTGTCCCCCTGGCACACCACGTTCAACCATTAATGTTGATAAATTACCTCTTGACGTATATACAGCAGCTGTCATCCCTGCAGGGCCTGCACCAGCAATAATTACATCGTAAATTTTTTCTTCACTCATTACATTCACTCCCTATTGGAACTCATCTTTTTATCTAAAACCTTATAAACATAAATACCTAGGACAGTAATGTCCTTCTCAAATATATCGTAATCAATTTAAGAAAATAAGTCCAATATACTGCTCATAAGGGTAACTATTCTTTAGTATGTAACACATAGTTCATTTTAAGGTGAAAAAGTACAAAGTATATCTACTTTGTACTAAAAACGAACCTATGTTATTTTTCGCCTTTTAAATACATTTAATACTACTAGTTCACACCGAAGCTATAGCTAGGTTCAATCTCATTACCGTTTTGTAATAGTTGTAAATTAATTGATGCATCATCATTTCCGAGTGTCGCCAACTTTTCCCATAGGGCTACTGCTTTTTCAACTCGACCAGTGTAAAAGTTAGCAACTGCCAATTGGTAGCTAAACTTAGGGAAATCACCATATCCTTTGCGATGAAGGCGCTCTAACCGGAGATAGGCGTGTTCATGTTCGCCAACTTTACCAAACGAAATCGCTAAACTATAACTTTGATCAAAGTCAATACTCCAGACATTTGCTAATGCCTGTGCAATTGTTTCAGCCTTTTCTAAGTCACCTGTCTCAAAGTAATAATTCATTAAATGCGAGCGAGCGAGGATGTTATCTTCTTTATCTAAAACTGAACGAAGGATTTCAATCGCTTTTTCTGGATTCCCTTTTAGGTAATAGGCTTCAGCTAGGCGAATATGTGCCATCCAGTATTCCGGTCGCTCCTTCAATAAATCAATAAAATATGCAATCGCTTTATCATAGTTTTGTTTCTTTAGCTCATGCGAGGCTAGCTCATAGCGTATTAAAAATGTTTCTGCCTCTGCAAATAAGTCATCTTCTTCCTCCTGCAAAAGCTCTAAAAGATCTTCAATATCTTCTAGGAACTCGCCATCTGGATCTTTATCGATATATATAAGAGCTTCTTTTCTAGCATGCTCGAATAGCCCTAAATTGGCATAATTATTAGCTAAAAAAAAGTGTGCTTCAGGCATTTCTTCTCCTGAATTATCTGCTACTATTTTTATTAAACAATCATTAGAGTAGTGAAAGTCTCCTAGGTCTGCATGAACAATGGCTAGCTGGCATTGAAATGCCTGTTCTTTAGGATCTAACGTTATCGCACGCTCTAGATATTGTTTTGCCTTAATTAAATTTTTCTCTCGATAAGCTTCTATTCCTTTGTCGTAGAAATAAGCTCCATCTTGAAGATTAGAAAATACTAATCCCATTGCCTTAACATT
This sequence comes from Anaerobacillus sp., assembly GCF_046314235.1. Taxonomy (NCBI): domain Bacteria; kingdom Bacillati; phylum Bacillota; class Bacilli; order Caryophanales; family Bacillaceae; genus Anaerobacillus; species Anaerobacillus sp. Next base: position 85,682 of record NZ_JBKBWN010000014.1, on the reverse strand, counting down.
CTCATTATGTTTACTCATCTCTACCCCTCCTCAATACAACAATTAGCCACTCGCGTAGTATAACACTTTTTCAAGCTTCTGGTAAATGTCAAATGTAGCATGAAATTTGTAAAATGAACACACTATTCATAAATATTTTTCGCGTGAGCATATTTTTCCAATGCTCCAACCAAAGCTCTACACTGTTTTTATCACGTCGGCAACAAAAAAGAGCTGCCAGTAGCGGCAATCTGTCGCGATACTGACAACTCTTTTTTGTCATTTCCCATGTCTTTCCTGTAATGTCTTTAAAACCTCGTCTAATGGTAGCTTCTGCTCACGAAGAACGACAAGAAGGTGGAAAAGTAGATCCGCCACTTCCCATCTTAATTCTTCAGGGTCACGGTTTTTCGCAGCGATGATCACTTCGCCAGCTTCTTCACCAACTTTTTTGAGCATCTTATCAATGCCATGTTCAAATAAGTAGGTTGTATAGGAGCCTTCTGGCCTTTCTGCTTCACGTTTGGCAATTGTCGCTTCTAGTACATTTAAAATCGCAAAGCGGTCGTCAGTACTGAACGTCTCCTGTTGTAACAGCGAATCACTAAAACAACTATAGCTGCCTTTGTGGCACGCAGGACCTGCTGGATGAACGAGAACGACAAGCGCGTCTTGGTCGCAATCATAGCGAATATCAACGACTTGCTGAGTATTGCCAGATGTCGCTCCTTTATGCCATAGTTCCTGACGTGAACGGCTATAAAACCACGTTTCTTTCGTTTCAATTGTTTTTTGCAATGATTCTTCATTCATATAAGCTACGGTCAGCACTTCTTTACTCGACGCATCCTGGACAACCGCAGGGATTAGTCCTTTTTCATCAAATTTAACCATTAGCGAACTTCAACCCCTTTCTGTTTCAAAAAGCATTTCACTTCGGCGACAGAGGTTTCTTTATAGTGAAAAATTGAAGCTGCCAGTGCTGCATCCGCTTTTGCTTCTTTAAATACTGGGTCAAAATCTTCTTTCGACCCCGCTCCACCTGAGGCAATCACCGGAACAGTTACAGCTTCGCCAACTGCTTTTGTTAATGGCAGATCGAAACCTTTCTTTTCACCGTCTTGGTCCATACTTGTAAGAAGGATTTCTCCGGCACCTCGTTTGACCGCCTCCTTTGCCCAAGCAATCACTTCCCAGTCAGTTGGCGTTCGCCCGCCGTGGGTGTAAACACGCCACGACCCTAACTGCTCATCAAATTTTGCATCAATCGCGACAACTATACATTGCGACCCGAAAAAATCTGCTCCTTCAGTGATTAATTCAGGACGGGTGACCGCAGCTGTATTTAAGGAGACTTTATCGGCCCCGGCACGTAAAATTCGTTTCATATCAGCAAGAGAATTGATCCCTCCACCAACTGTGAAAGGTATCGCTAACTGTCCTGCTACTTGCTCAACGACATCAACCATTGTTTCGCGTCCTTCATGTGAGGCTGAAATATCGAGGAAGACAAGCTCATCTGCCCCTTGCTCATCGTAAAAAGCGGCAAGCTCTACAGGATCTCCAGCGTCTCGTAAATTAACAAACTGAATACCTTTAACAACACGACCTTCTTTGACGTCTAAGCATGGAATAATCCGTTTAGCTAACATCAGCAGCACCTCGTTCCAGCGCTTCCTGAAGGGTAAATTGATTTGTATAGAGGGCTTTTCCAGTAATGGCGCCGCCAATGCCGTCTTTTTCAAATTGTTTCAATTCAGTAATATCAGCTAGTGAACTGACCCCGCCAGAAGCAATTACTTCTTTTCCTGTTGCACGAGCTAGTGCGGCAATCGCTTCGGTATTAGGACCAGAGAGCATACCATCACGTGAAATATCAGTAAAAATAAAGACTTCAGCGCCGTGACTTGCTAATTCAACTCCTAACGCTTCAGCAGTTACCTTTGATGTTTCTAACCAACCTTCTGTGGCAACATAGCCATCACGAGCATCGATGCCAATCGCAATTTTTTCACGGTACTGCTTTAGCATCGCTTTAACGAACTCCGGATCTTTAATCGCTGAGCTTCCTAAGATAACACGATCAACACCATGATCTAAGTAGGCTGCAACATCCTCAGGAGTGCGGATTCCGCCACCAACTTGAACTTTAACGTCCAGCTCTTTGGCGATGGCGATGACATGCTCGTGATTAACACGATGTCCTGCTTTGGCACCGTCTAGGTCGACGGTATGGATCCAAGTTGCCCCAGCTTCTGCAAACCTTCTTGCCATATCTAACGGCGAATTGCCGTAAACCGTTTCTTGATCATAATCACCTTGAATGAGGCGAACACAGTTGCCATCACGAATATCAATGGCAGGGTAAATGATGAAATTACTCATAAATCTTTTTCGCCTCCTTCTCTTTTGTAACGATACTTGCAAAGTTTTCAAGTAGCTTCATACCGACGCTACTACTTTTCTCAGGGTGGAATTGTGTGCCGAGAACATTTTCTTTAGCAACGACAGCTGGGACTACAACGTCATAGTCACTACTTGCTAGCAGTTCACCTGCTTCCATCGCTTGCACGACATATGAGTGAACAAAATAAACATGCCCTTGCTCAACCTGATCAAGTAACGGATGCTCTTGGTGGAAAGCAAGACGGTTCCAGCCCATGTGGGGAACTTTGTAGCGTTCGCCTGCTTTTGTTACTCCAGTGAAGCGGCGGACTTTGCCTTTGAGAAGAGCTAAGCCTTTTGTTTCCCCATTTTCTTCGCTCTCTTCAAAGAGCAATTGCATTCCTAAACAAATACCTAACAATGGCTTTCCTGACTTCGCCCATTCAATTAAAAATTGGTCTAACTTCTCGCTACGTAAAATCTCCATTGCATCTTTAAAGGAGCCTACTCCAGGCAAAATGAGGCCATCGGCACGTCTTAGTTCGTCTTGGTTTTCGGAAATGAAATAGTCATAGTTTAAGCGCTCTAACGCTTTACTAACGCTATGAAGATTACCCATTCCGTAATCAACAATCCCGATCATTTATAACATTCCTTTCGTTGAAGGCACCCCTTTAATCCGTGGGTCGACGGTTGTTGCTTCATCGAGCGCTCTCGCTAGTGCTTTAAAAATTGCTTCAATGATGTGGTGCGTGTTTGTTCCGTAGTGAACAACAACATGAAGATTCATTCGTGCCTCAAGCGCAAATTTCCATAAAAATTCGTGAACAAGCTCTGTATCAAACGTACCGACTTTTGCACTTGGTAGTTCTGCACGAAATTCGAGGTGCGGACGATTACTTAGATCGACTACAACTTGTGCGAGTGTCTCATCCATCGGAACAAAAGCACTTCCATAACGTTTAATTCCTTTTTTATCGCCAAGGGCTTCTTTCAAGGCAATCCCTAAGCAAATCCCAATGTCCTCCGTTGTGTGGTGGTCATCAATTTCCACATCACCATCAGCTTCAACTGTTAAATCAAACAATCCGTGCTTCGTCCATAAATCTAGCATATGGTTCAGAAACGGTACAGGCGTCTGGATATTGGCACTACCATCCCCGTCAATCTGTAATTGTAGCTTTATTTGCGTTTCCTTTGTATTTCGTTCAATACTACCTGTCCTACTCATCTTCTTCCTCCATTCATACTTTCAGCCTTTTCTAATTAGTCCACTTGGTGTGGACTTTTGCTTAAAAATGTCCACGAAGGGTGCCAGGCACCTAATGGGAGACACATAGAGGTGCCTGGCACCTCTTTGATTGGCACCTCTAGTCCTTTAGGCGAACTTCTACTGCTCGGGCGTGAGCTTCTAACCCTTCTAGGCGGGCAAGAGCTGCGATTTTTTCGCCATTAGCGATTAAGGCAGCTTTACTATATGAAATTATACTCGATTTTTTCGTGAAGTCATCGACATTTAATGGGCTTGAAAAACGGGCCGTCCCATTTGTTGGTAAAACGTGATTTGGACCAGCAAAGTAATCGCCTACAGGCTCTGAGCTATATGGACCTAAAAAGATCGCTCCAGCGTGACGAATTTTACCTAACAGTTGCATCGGCTCGTTTGTTAGCACTTCTAAGTGTTCAGGAGCTAGCTCGTTGACAACGTCTATCGCTTCTTCTAAGTCACGAGTTACATAGATTGCGCCATAATCTTGGATTGATGCTTTCGCGATCGCTTTACGCGGTAATAGCTCCAGTTGCTTCTCTACTTCTACCCCTACTTCTTCAGCTAATTGTTGCGAAGGAGTTACTAAAACGGCGGATGCCAAGGCATCATGCTCAGCTTGTGATAAAAGGTCGGCTGCTATGTAACGTGGGTTTGCACCCTCATCTGCTAACACAACAATTTCGCTTGGACCTGCGATCATATCAATAGCGACGTCGCCAAAAACAGCACGTTTTGCTAGAGCCACGTATATATTTCCTGGACCCACAATTTTGTCTACAGTTGGTATCGTCTCTGTCCCGTAGGCTAGTGCGGCAACCGCTTGAGCACCACCGACCTTATAAATGTGTTCAATACCTAATTCATTCGCTGCAACTAACACACCTGCCGAGAGGGTACCGTCTTTTCCTGGTGGTGATACCATGACAATTTTTTTCACTTCAGCTACTTGAGCTGGAATAACGTTCATTAAAATCGAAGATGGATAGGCAGCTGTACCGCCTGGAACATAAACACCTACCGAATCGAGTGGGGTAATTTTTTGACCGAGAATTGTGCCATCTTCTTCAGTAGCTAACCACGATTGACGCTTTTGGCGCTCATGGAAGCGACGGATATTCGCCATTGCACAGCGAAGCGCAGCAAGTACTGTGTCATCAATATGTGCGTAGGCGGCCTCTAGTTCTTCTTTTGTCACCTTAAAATTTGACAACGTAGCTCCATCAAATTTTTCAGTGAAAAAGCGGATCGCATCATCGCCCTCGTTACGAACTTGGTCAATAATCGCTGTGACAACTTTTTGTTGGTCGGCGGTTCCTTGCTCAATACTTCTTTTTAACGAAACCTTTTCCGTGACTTTCTCAATTCTCATTGTTCATCCCCCTCAATGACTGCGGCTAGTCGCTCAACGACCTCATCAATAATGGCATCTTTCATTCGGTAGCTAACTGGGTTCACAATTAGCCGTGAGGTAATTGGGACGATTTTTTCAGTTTCAACAAGACCATTCGCTTTCAATGTCTTCCCTGTTGAAACAATATCAACGATGCGATCAGCAAGACCAATCAATGGAGCAAGTTCAATCGAACCGTTTAATTTAATAATCTCAACCTGCTCACCTTGCTCGCGGAAATAACTTGCTGCTAAGTTTGGATATTTTGACGCTACTTTAGGGTTAATGTCATTACTTTTTTCATATGTTGGTAGCGCGGCTACTGCCATGTAGCATTCGCTAATTTTTAAGTCTAGTACTTCATAAACGTCGCGCTCTTCTTCAATCATTGTGTCTTTGCCAGCGACGCCAATATCCGCGACACCGTGCTCAACGTAGGTAGGAACGTCCATTGGCTTCGCTAAAATAAAACGCATCCCAGCTTCAGGGACGTCAATAATTAAACGACGATTGTCTTCAAACTCTGGTGGGAGATTGTAACCAGCTTTGCGAAGCAACTCTACAGCTTCTTCAAATATTCTGCCCTTTGGCATTGCTACTGTTAACATTTAGTTATCCCCCTTTCCATTTTTACCGATGCAATAAATGATATCTTCATAGCCTTGAGAAAATTGGTCAACATCTTTGACTCCTGACAAGTCTTGAAGAATGACAGACAAGCCTGCTTGGCGCTTTTGTTGTGCTAGTTCAATTGCATCTTTTCTGCGCTCGTTACTATAGATAATGCATGTCACTTGTGTTTGCTTAGCTTTAATACCGATCGCCTGAACAAGTAGGTCAAGACGAATTCCAAACCCTGTCGCAGGTGCAGGACGATTAAATTTTTGTAGAAGTTCATCGTAACGACCACCACTTGCAATTGGTGTGCCAAGATTATCGCTATACGCTTCAAAAACCGGTCCTGTATAGTAACTCATATGCATAACAAGATTTAAGTCTAGTTTAACGAAATCTGTAATTCCGTAACAATCGAGAACTTCCCAAAGCTTCTCAAGTTCACAAAGAGCTTTTTTGCCTTCACCATTCGATACTAGTTCTTTTGCCTCTTCAAGCTTCGAAAAATCACCACGAAGATTTAACAATTGTAAGAGACGGTTCTTATCAATCGACGATAGTGATAAACTTTTTACATGTTGACGAAAGCCAACATAATTTTTCTCATATAGAAAACGCCGCAGCGTATTTGCTCGTTCTTCATTACCGACGATATCGATTAATAAGGCATTAACATAGCCAACATGACCGATCGCAATTTTAAAATGAGTTAAACCGACTTTTTTCATCGAAGCAATCATGAGGGCAATCACTTCAGCATCAGCACTGCTCGTTTCGTCACCGATCAATTCAATGCCAATTTGCTCAAATTCAGCCGGTCTGCCGCCTTCATCGTGCTGAGCACGAAAGACATTTGTGTCATAAGCAAGTCGTAACGGCACACTGACATCTTTTAAGCTTGATGCAGCTAATCTTGCAATTGGCGCTGTCATATCTGGGCGTAAAACAAGGGTGTTACCACGTTGGTCGAGGAGCTTAAATAATTGTTGGTCTAATATCGCTGAAGCAACCCCAACCGTCTCATAGTACTCTAATGTAGGTGTTTCAATTGACTGGTATCCCCACAGCTTTAATTCCGCCTTCATCTCTTGGCGGATTTGATTTTTTGCTTCATATAATTGCGGAAGGGTATCACGCATTCCGATTGGCTTTTCAAACATAAATGGCTTTGACATCAGTCACACTCCGTTCGTTTTGCTTTACTCTGCTAATATGATAAAGTATCTTATTTAGTATTCTACACCCCATGGAAAAAACCGTCAACCTTTTTGTACTATTTACTCAGATTTTTCTAAGTATTACAGCATTTTGAGCTAAAAAGCCTCATTTATGAGTAAATCACTAGCGGACTCAGCTAAATTATGCACCTCTTTGGGAATGGTATGCGCCTATTCCCGAGCCAAACAAAAAACAGCCCTACACCCCCGCTTATTGCGGAGCAGGACTGTTTCCTTCTCTAATTATTTGCATTGGATTGCCGCCAACAAAGGCGCCAGCTGGGACATCTTTATGAACAAGTGATCCTGCTGCAACCGTTGCGCGGTCACCGATGATTACTCCCGGTAAAATTGTCGTATTGGCACCGATCATCACTTCGTCCCCGATGATCACTTCACCTAGACGGTATTCACCAACTAAATATTCGTGGGCTAAAATCGTTGTATTGTAGCCAATCACAGTGTTTTTGCCAATCGTAATTTTTTCAGGAAACATAATATCCATCATGACCATTAACGCAACTGCTGTTTGATCGCCAACCTTCATTCGTAAAAACGTCCGAAATAACCAATTTTTAAATGGAACATGAGGCGTGTAACGACTAAGTTGGATAACAATGAAGTTTTTCATAACCTTAAAAAATGGAACGGTCTTATAGATTTGCCAGAGGGAATTAGCACCGACAACTGGATAGCGAGTTGTCCTTCTAGCCACGAGAATCTTCTCCTAAAAAGCTGAGTAAATCTGCCATCGTTTCAAGCATGACGTCTGGCCCATACCCTTCTATAAATTCTCTCCCTTTAATCGTCCAAGCAACCGCTGCTGTTAGCGTACCTGTATTTTTCCCACCTAAAACGTCATACTGACTATCGCCGACCATAATCGCGCGCTCAGGTGAGGAACCTAATTGTTCAAGTGCTTTTAAAAGCGGTTCTGGATCTGGTTTTACTTTTTCGACGTTGTCGATACCGACTAGGACTGGAAAATATGGCTCAAGACCTGTTAGCTTTAAGCCCATGCGAGCTGTATCTGAACGCTTCGTCGTTACAATCGCAAGCTTGTACCCTTTTTCATGAAGGGCTTTGACTGTTTCTTTAACCGTTTCGTATTCTTCAACTAATTCATCATGTTTTTCATGGTTGAAGGATCGGTACATATCAATCATTTCTTCGACACGATCTGGGAGTAACCCACTAAAGCTGTCATGAAGCGAGGGACCAATAAATTGAATGACTTTTTCACGAGTGTATTCGTTTGGAAAATAATGATCTAATGTATGCAAAAATGAGGCAATAATGAGCTCATTTGTATTGATTAGCGTACCATCTAAATCAAATAATATTGTATCTATCTTTTTCATGAGAAAACTCCTTTTTCGGTTTGGAATATACGAGAGTTAATGCAGAAAAAATCCTACATTAACTCGAGCTTATATCACTTTTTCTTCGGTTACCTGTTCATTGTTTTTCTCAAGTCTGTTCCAGATAAATGCGACGAGGATCGTTAAAACAATGGCCGTGACGAGACGGATCAGAAATAACGGCCAAATTGGAATACCTAGTGGGATAAAAAGTAACGTATCTTCAACAACAGCATGGCATGCAACTAGGAAAATAAACGCTAAATATAAGTCTTTCTTTTTGACGCCATCCTCTTTTACTGCCTGCATCATGACCCCTGCTCCGTAAGCTAACCCAAAGACAAGCCCGGCTGCCAATGTTGTTGACGTATTTCCCTTCATTCCGAGCATTTTTGTAAATGGAGACATTGCTTTTGAAAACCAGTTAAGCCAGTTTAAATCCTTCATGATTTGAATACCAACCATAATTGGAATAACAATTAACGCTAATTGGAAAACGCCTAGCGCAGCACTTTCTAAACCTTGGTAAATGATTGCCCCCCAGCCTGTCACTTCAACTGTCTGCGCTGAGGAAACGAATCCGTATTGGGCAGGTTCTCCGCCACCTTGCCAGAAAAAATTGATCGCTGCCGCTGAAAAAAGCGCAAGTCCAATTCGGACAGCGAGAACGACCGACATGCGAATGCCAACCTTTGTGGCCACCGCCGATTCAACTAAAAGATTATGAGAAAAAGAAAGCATAACGGCCAAAATAAAAACTTCTTTTACTGATAAGTCCAATGTTAAAATTGCTCCGATTGCTGCATACAAGTTCAGCACATTTCCTAGCACGAGTGGAATTGCAGCTTCTCCAGACAAGCCAATCAGACTCATGATTGGTGAGAGAATTCGAGCAAGCCAGTCTAATAACGGTGTATGCCCAATGATCGTTACTATAAGGGTGATTGGAAAAATAATTTTTCCTAACGTCCAAGTTGTTTGCAATCCTACTAGTAATCCCCTTTTTAAGCTACCCAAAATCTCTCACTCCTTATTTGCTTTTCTTTTTCTTTTGTTTCTTGACTACTTTTTTCTCAGGTTCCGCATCTAAATAACGTTCATGGTCTAATCCCATTTTATGTCGGTATACAATTAAAATGACAGCACCAACAATGGATACAAGCGATACGACCTGAGCAGTTCTTAGTAGATCAAACATCATTAAACTATCCGTACGCAATCCTTCTATAAAAAATCTTCCGAACGAATACCAAATGACATAGCCAAAAAATAGGTGGCCACGGCGGAGGTTGACACGACGTAAATAGATTAACAGTGCTACCCCTACTAAACTCCAAAGAGATTCATATAAAAAAGTTGGGTGATAATGCTGCCCATTAATGTACATTTGATCAATAATAAATTGTGGAATTTGTAAACTCTGTAAAAATGCTGGATCTACTGGACCTCCATGTGCTTCTTGGTTCATAAAGTTGCCCCAGCGTCCAACTGCTTGACCTAATAAAATACTTGGCGCAGCAATATCAGCTAGTTTCCAAAACGAAACACCTCGTTTTTTTGCAAAAATATAGCCCGTTATTAAAGCACCTATTAAACCGCCGTGAATCGCTAAGCCGCCTTCCCAAATAGCAAGAATTTGACCAGGATGTTGGATATAATATTCCCATTTAAAAATTACATAATAAATACGTGAAGAAAGAATAGCAATCGGTATCGCAAAAAGTAATAAATCTGCAAATAGGTCATTTGGAAGACCCCGCTTCACCGCTTCACGATTGGCAATTAAGTAACCTAGAAACGCACCGAAACCAATAATTAGCCCGTACCAATAAATTGAAGTAAAACCTAAATCAATGGCAACCGGATTTAAAGGCTGAATTTGATAGATCATAATAGCACCCCTTTTATTCATTCAAGTTTAAAGCTTTATTAGTTGAGTGAATTCATAATTACCTTAATCAAGCTATATCAATCTAAATGTAGTTGCGAATAGTTTCTACGCAACTACATTTAAAACATAATAGCGAAGATAATGAATTATGAGATTCATTAAGTTGTTATTTTGAAGATTTTAACGCTGTTCAAGTAGAGAAGGTTCGCTTTAAACAAATCTCTAGAGTATTAGTCGTCAGAACAGCCAACAATTCCATCGATTTTTCCTTTAAGTCTAAATTTCTTCTTTGTCGCCTTCTTGAATGACGTTTGTTAGGCGTGATGAAAATTCCTCGGCTGCATTAATACCCATTCGTTTCAAACGGAAATTCATCGCTGCAACTTCTACAATTACAGCTAAGTTACGTCCTGGACGAACAGGCACTGTAATTCTCGGTAAATCGGTATCAAATATTCTCATTGTTTCTTCATCAAGACCAAGACGATCATATGCTTTTGTTTGATCCCAGATTTCAAGATGGATGACTAAAGCAATTGGTGTAAATAGGCGGACAGCACCGGCACCAAACAATGTCATGACATTAATGATTCCTAACCCGCGGATTTCTAACAGGTGGCGAATTAGGTCTGGCGATTTCCCGACTAACATGCCATCATGCTCTTGGCGAATTTCCACCGAGTCATCAGCAACAAGACGATGACCTCTGCGCACTAAGTCAAGAGCCGTTTCACTCTTCCCTACACCACTTGAGCCTGTGATCATCACACCAATTCCGTAAATATCGATTAATACACCATGAACCGCTGTCATTGGTGCTAGTTGACCTTCTAGATAGTTAGTTAACGTACTACTTAAGCGAGTCGTTGTTAAATTCGAGCGCATGACTGGCACGCCAACTTTTTTTGCTGCTTCGACTAATTGAGTTGGTATTTCCATCCCTCGAGAAATAATGATTGCTGGTGTATCGTATGTACAAAGACGTTCCATTCGATCAGTTTTTTCACTATCAGTAAGTTGATCGAAAAACGTTAGCTCCGTTTTTCCTAATAATTGAACACGTGTCGCAGGGTAATAGTTAAAATAACCTGCCATTTCCATTCCCGGTCGTGAAATATCACTAGTAGTGATCGGTCGATAAACCCCTTCTTCGCCACATATTAAATCAAGCTTGAATTCTTCCATTAAATTATGTGCTGTTACTTTAGGCATGAAAACATCCTCCACTTTTTCTTAGTTCCCAAAATTTTAAAACAAACGCTTTTCGATACCATTATTTTCACATCTGTTTGATGACTTATACATTTTACCATAATTAATCGGTGAGAAAGTAGGATTTACATTTTAAAATGTGTTTGGTAACTAGCTTTACTGCTGAAAATTCGGTTTGGCTAGTAAATCTGGTAGTTTGGATAGAAAATGCTAGTTTTTGGCTAATAACGCACCTGTTTTGGATAGAAAAGTATCTAATTTGGATAGATACTGGTTCAACTAGACTAATTATCGGGCTACGAATAGTAGTTTTTCATGACAAAATTCAATATTACGCCTGAAAAGTAAAAAACGTTCAGATTACATACGAATCTGAACGTTTTACGCTATTTTTTTTGCATCGGTTTGATTACAAAATTATTGATTAGCATATTTAATAGACTAATAATAATCGCTGCGAAAACTGCCATACCAAATCCTGAAATTTCGAAAGCAGGCCCCATTAAGCTTGCAGTAATCATTAGCGTTATCGCATTAATGACAAAGAGGAAAAAGCCGAATGTAATGACCGTAACTGGTAGTGTTAAGATGATTAAGATCGGTTTTAAAATAACGTTGATGATCGACAGTAGGACACTTGCAATGATTGCAGCAGAAACACTTTCCAAGTAGAACCCTTCAAAGTAACCGGCTACGACAACGAGAACAACACTATTGACGAGAAGATGGATAAGCCAACGCATCAATATTGTATATCCTGCTCGTTTGGAATTAAGATAGTCGCTACTAAGTAAGCAATTGCCACCGGAAAGAACGCAGTAGGAATAATTAAAAGAAGGGTAATGATTCTTACTACGGTTGGATCAATTTTTAAATATTTACCTAAGCCACCACATACTCCAGTTAGTTTGCGGTCATGCTGTGTACGATATAATCTTTTCATTTTACTCTATCCCCTTTTAGAGGATGTTTAATAAGATCGACTGAATGCTCTTTTATGCTTCTTTTTAAACATTCTCTGTTAATTTTGAATGAGAATTGACCCAGTTCTCGCTTCGGCTTCAACGTAAAAAACTGGCTCAAGTCCTCTATTGGAAACGAATGTTACATACTTATTAACAATATCCTTTTTCTCATCGAGAATTTGCATTTGTGGTAAATCACAAGTAAAGCCACCAACAACCGTTTTAAATTCACCTTCTGTTTTCATGTCCTCAGGAACTGTCATTTCAATGCTTCCTGTTGTTGTTTTTAGATATGCTTTAGCTTTTACTTTTTCCGTTAATATATATTTAATTGTACCATTTAATGTTTCAATATCAGCTACGCCACCAGTGACAGTAAGATGAACTGTACCATGAACGGTTTTCGCTTCTACTTTTTCCGTATCAAGCTTATTGACCGTTATACTACCATTTACTGTTTCTAACGTTGCCTTGCTACTAGTTAACTTATCAAGAGTGATCCGTCCATTGACTGTCTTGGCTTCAAGTTCACGAGCTTCGATGACCTCTCCGTTTAAGTGTCCATTGAACGTATATAATTTCACTTCTTCATAGTTTTGACGCGGAATGTAAAACGTTGCATTAATTTTTAAAGACTTCTCACGTGACTTAAAACGGAGTTTGTCATCAGTTACGTTAAAGGATACTTCATCTAAAAAATATTTTCTGGCAGCTTCTACATCTTTTTCACGATACACCTTTACTTTACATTCCACACGGACATCGTCTTCATCCCAAGGAACAAAATGAACACTACCATTTTCAACGGCGATGTCTAACCTTAAGATGTTGCTACTATGGTGCTGAAAAATATGATCAATCTCGACCGAGTTTCCAAAATTCAAATCAAGATCAAACTCTTTAATTTTTTGAACAGCTTGCTCAATAAAATCTGTAAAGCGGTTTGTAAAAGAAGGTTGGTTGTATTTACCTCTGTAATCATGACCATTTTCCCAATCAACATCGTTTGATAAATAGGTGTTCTGTTCTTGCTTTGGTTCGTTGTTTTCCGTTTCCCCTAATTGTTTCAGTAAAGCAACTCCCTCATCTGCAGTAATTTTCCCATCCTCAATCATTTTCAAAATCATCTTACGTTCTTCCTGCATGGTAACTCCTCCTCTTTATTCGTATTATCTTTATTACGATCGAAGCAAAGAAAAGTTTCTAAATATCCACTATTATTTTATTCTAGTGTTAGGTATCTTACAACAATTGGATTAAAAAGCAACATTTGTATTTTTTCTCAACAATCACTTAAATTTTCCCACTGTAATGTCGCTGGCATTCCTTTCTCTTCGCTACTTCTTATACATAACCATGCCGTCTTCACCCTTAACATCAAAGTCGCTGAACTCCCTTTTCCTTCAATGTAAAACTGTAACGGATTTTAGAGGCTCGTTCAAAGAATGCCAGCGACTTCTAGTATGAAGTTGTTGCTATCCTTATGAATTGGGATAATAGTTATTCTACAAGAAATTTAACCTCAAAAAAGAGTGTAAAACCTAGGCTTTACACTCTTTGTTAATGTTATCTTGATAATGCCTTCATCCGATCCTCCATTCGTTCGCGGTCACGAGCGAGGATTGGTTTTAGGTAATACCCTGTATAGGATTCAACCGTATTTGCTACGTCTTCTGGTGTTCCTGTTGCAATGATTGTCCCACCTTTGTCGCCGCCTTCGGGGCCTAGGTCAATAATATGGTCTACTGTCTTAATGACATCGAGGTTATGTTCAATGACTAGGACAGTGTCACCTTGATCGACAAGGCGTTGTAGTACTTTGAGCAAGCGATCAATATCGTCGACATGCAGACCTGTTGTCGGCTCATCGAGGATATAAATGGTTTTACCTGTTGAGCGACGATGGAGCTCTGAAGCTAGCTTTACACGTTGGGCCTCACCACCTGATAAAGTGGTAGCTGGTTGTCCAAGTTTCATATAGCCTAACCCAACATCAAATAATGTTTGAACTTTTCGTTTGATTTTCGGGATATTGGCAAAAAAATCGACGCCGTCTTCAACAGTCATATCGAGAATATCAGAAATTGTTTTGCCCTTGTAGGTGATGTCTAACGTCTCACGGTTATAGCGATTTCCATGACAAACTTCACATGGAACGTAAACATCTGGTAAAAAGTGCATTTCAATCTTGATTATTCCATCACCGCGACATGCTTCACAACGACCACCTTTAACATTGAAGGAGAAGCGACCTTTTTTATAGCCACGAACTTTTGCTTCATTTGTCATTGCAAACACATCACGAATATCATCAAATACACCTGTATATGTTGCTGGATTTGACCGTGGTGTCCGGCCGATTGGTGATTGGTCGATATCAATTACTTTATCGATATGCTCTAAACCGTGGACAGATTTATGCTTCCCTGGTTTTTCTTTTGTTTTATAAAGGTTTTGGGCAATTGATTTATATAGAATGTCATTGATTAACGTACTTTTCCCTGATCCAGAAACCCCTGTTACTGCGACAAATACACCGAGTGGCACTTTAACGGAAACATTTTTCAAGTTATTTTCCGCCGCTCCTTTAATTTCAAGAAAGCGGCCATCAGGCTTACGGCGCTCTGTAGGCAAGGCAATAAATTTTTTCCCTGATAAATATTGCCCTGTTAACGATTGCTCATTTTCCATGATCTCGGCTGGTGTACCTTCAGCAGTAATCATTCCACCATGAACTCCTGCGCCAGGACCAATGTCAAAAATGTAATCAGCGGCCATCATTGTATCTTCATCGTGTTCGACAACAATTAATGTGTTGCCTAAGTCACGCATATGCTCCAACGCTGCAATAAGACGGTTATTATCGCGCTGATGAAGTCCAATTGATGGTTCATCTAAAATGTAGAGAACTCCCATGAGCGAGGAGCCAATTTGCGTTGCTAAACGGATCCGTTGCGCTTCACCACCAGATAAGGTTCCAGCTGCTCGGGATAGACTTAAGTAATCAAGACCAACGTTGATTAAGAAACCAAGGCGCTCATTTATTTCTCGTAATATTAAGCGAGCAATCGCCTGCTCTTTTTCTGTTAAGACAAGACTTTCAAAGAAATGCTTCGCATCTTTTACTGACATTGCAGTAATTGCGCCAATTTGTTTGCCGTTAATAAGAACGGCTAAGCTTTCCTTCTTGAGTCGATTGCCTTTACATGTTGGGCATGGTTTTTGTGCCATGTAACCTTCCATTTGTTCACGAATGTAATCAGAGCTCGTTTCTTTGTAACGACGCGCTAAGTTATAAAGAACCCCTTCAAATTCAACTTCATTTTCACGAACATGACCAAATTCATTTTCATAGCGGAAGTAGATTTTTTCGCCACTACTACCTGCTAATACTTTTTCTAACAAATGCTTTGGAATTTGTTCAATTGGAACATCCATATCAATTCCGTAATGGTCACAAACACTAGCAAGAAGTTGGGGATAGTATTGTGAACTTGTTGGTTCCCACGGCGCAATTGCGTGTCCTCTTAATGTTTTCGACCAATCAGGAATAACAAGATCTAAATCAACCTCTAACTTCGATCCTAGCCCATCACATGTCGGACAAGCACCAAATGGGCTATTGAACGAGAACATTCTAGGTTCGAGTTCACCGATAGAAAACCCACATTGTGGGCAGGCATGATGCTGGCTAAACAGAAGCTCTTCGCCATCAATAATATCGATCATGACGCGACCATCCGCTAGATTTAATGCTGTTTCAAGAGAGTCAGCAAGTCTCGTTTCAATTCCTGGTTTGACGACAATCCGGTCGATCACAACTTCAATGCTATGCTTTTTATTTTTTTCTAAATTAATTTCTTCAGCTACTTCAAGTATTTCGCCGTTAACCCGGACGCGGACGAAACCTTGTTTTTTTATATCTTCAAGCGTTTTCACATGCTCACCTTTACGCCCAGAAACAATAGGTGCTAAAATTTGCATTTTTGTCCGTTCCGGAAAGCTCATAATTTGATCAACCATTTGTTGAATCGTTTGCGATGAAATTTCAATTTCATGCTTCGGACAAACTGGTCGACCAATCCGCGCATAAAGCAATCTTAAATAATCATATATTTCCGTAACTGTTCCAACCGTTGAACGCGGATTTCGGCTCGTCGTTTTTTGATCAATCGAAATTGCCGGCGATAATCCTTCAATTGCATCAACATCAGGCTTGTCCATTTGTCCTAAAAACTGGCGAGCGTATGCCGATAAAGACTCTACGTAGCGTCGCTGCCCTTCTGCATAAATCGTATCAAAAGCTAAAGACGACTTTCCTGATCCAGACAAACCTGTGAGGACAACTAGTTTGTCACGTGGGATCGTTACATCAATATTTTTTAAATTGTGAGAGCGAGCCCCTTTTACAACAATATTTTCTAAAGCCATGTATTCATGTCACCCTTCCACTATATGCTTGTTCAGTGAACTACCCGCCACTTAATTTTCTATCGAAAAATTGAAGTGGGGGGCTTCCTAAGTAAAGACACCTAATGGTATCTAGTTGATTAGGCTATCCCTGTCGTCCCGACAGTTAATCGTAATGCTTCATTACGAAGATTGATTCCTGCGTTCACATCTCTTTGATGATAGCTCTTACACGATGGACATTCCCATTCACGCAAAGCGAGATGTTTCACGTCTTTATGTTTGTAGCCACAACACGAACACAGCTGACTACTTGCGAAGTTTTTGGCGACAACTACTACTTGTTTGCCATACCAACTTGCTTTGTATTCAAGCATGTGACGAAATTGATACCAAGAAGCTTCACTAATTGCCTTGGCCAGGTTCTTATTCTTTACCATGTTTTGAACAGACAGATTTTCTATCCCAATCACGTCGTGGTTTTTGACAAGATGGGTTGAAAGTTTGTGTAAGAAGTCTGTACGGGCATTCGTCATTTTTTCATGAGTACGAGCGACCTTTTTTCGTTGTTTGTACCAATTGGATGAACCGATGTTTCGTCTAGAAAGTATTTGTTGAGCTTTTACTAACTTTTGTTCTAGCGAATGAAGCCACTTCGGATGTTGATAGACGGTACCATTCGAAAGAGTCGCAAAAGCTTTAAGACCAACATCGACACCGATAGACGAATGAGTTTTAGTCAATTCCTCCATTTCTGTTTCTACCAAAATACTAATGAAGTATTTACCGCTTGGATTGCGCCTAATCGTGGCCTTCATCATTCGGCCATGGAAACTGACCTCTACTAAACTCACCCTTCCGCCTTTAACTCGATAATTAAGTCACGAAGTTCTGCGGCACGCTCAAAGTTCAACGCCTTGGCAGCCTCCTTCATTTCTACTTCCATTCGCTCAATGACAGCGGCACGCTCTTTCTTACTTAACTTTGTAATCGGAGCGGCTGTGTATTCTTCATCCGTTTCCGCTGCCATTGTCGCTTTAATGATGTCTGGGATATCTTTTTGAATCGTTGTTGGTACAATGCCGTGCTTTTCATTATAAGCCTCTTGAATGGCCCGACGTCGATTCGTTTCCTTTATGGCGATATCCATTGAACTGGTGATTTTATCGGCATACATAATGACATGACCTCTAGCGTTACGAGCCGCACGTCCAGTTGTTTGAATTAATGAGCGCTCAGAACGTAAAAAGCCCTCTTTATCAGCATCTAAAATCGCCACTAACGAAACTTCAGGAATGTCTAAACCTTCACGAAGGAGATTAATCCCAATCAGGACGTCAAATGTCCCTATTCGTAACTGACGAATGATCTCAATTCTTTCTAACGTTTTAATTTCGGAGTGTAAGTAACGTACTTTAATTCCTAGTTCCTTTAAATAATCGGTTAAGTCTTCAGACATTTTTTTCGTTAATGTCGTAACGAGAACCCGTTCATTTCTCTCAACATGATCATGGATCTCACCAATAAGGTCATCAATTTGACCTTTGATTGGACGTACATCTATTGTAGGGTCAAGCAACCCTGTTGGGCGAATAATCTGCTCAACCATTTTTGGTGTGTGTTCTAATTCATAAGGACCTGGTGTTGCCGATACAAAAATCGCTTGTCTAATTTTTTTCTCGAACTCTTCAAAACGAAGTGGACGATTGTCTTTAGCCGAAGGCAAACGGAAACCGTGATCAACTAACACTTGTTTACGTGCTTGGTCACCATTAAACATCCCCCTAACTTGCGGGAGAGTAACGTGTGATTCATCGACAACCATTAGAAAGTCTTCTGGGAAGAAGTCTATTAACGTATATGGAGTTGCACCAGGCTCACGGAAAGTTAAATGCCGTGAATAGTTCTCAATCCCATTGCAATAGCCCATTTCTTGCATCATCTCAATGTCATAACGAGTCCGTTGCTCAAGCCGTTGCGCCTCAAGGAGCTTTCCATTCTCATGTAGTTCTTTTAAACGTTCTTCAAGTTCTGCTTCGATATGGACAATCGCCTTTTTAAGATTTTCTTCACGAGTAACGAAGTGGGATGCCGGGAAAATTGCGACATGGTTACGTTCGCCAAGAATCTCACCAGTAAGAGCATCTACTTCGGTCATTCGATCAATCTCATCTCCAAAAAACTCCACACGAATACAACGCTCATCTTTTGAAGCAGGGAAAATTTCAACGACATCACCGCGGACACGGAACGTTCCACGCGTAAAGTTAATATCATTTCGATCATATTGAATGTCAACCAAATCTCTTAAAAGTTGATTACGATCTTTTTCCATGCCCGTCCGTAATGAAACGACAAGGTCACGATATTCCTCAGGAGAACCTAATCCATAAATACATGAAACACTGGCAATAATAATGACGTCTTGGCGCTCGAATAAAGCACTTGTTGCCGAGTGACGGAGCTTATCGATTTCATCGTTAATGCTCGCATCCTTTTCTATATATGTATCGGAATGGGCAATGTAAGCCTCAGGCTGGTAGTAGTCATAGTACGATACAAAATATTCCACTGCATTATTCGGGAAAAATTGCTTAAACTCACTATATAGCTGTCCTGCTAACGTTTTATTATGAGCAATCACAAGTGTCGGCTTATTTACCTCTTTAATAACATTAGAGATCGTAAATGTTTTTCCTGTCCCAGTTGCACCCAGAAGCGTTTGCATCTGTTTTCTTTCTTTTAATCCGGATACTAGCTCTGTGATCGCTTGTGGCTGATCACCTTGTGGCTCATACTTTGAAACAAGCTGAAATTGCTCCAAATTTGCCCCCTCCAATTTTGTATTTTTAGTGAACGATTTTTTAGGCGTTGCTGTATAATTGTGAAAAAAAATCTGTTTTATGCTCTCTACTCATTATATCACAAGGATAACACATTCAAACATCAATTACGAACGTATATTCCTACTGTGATAAAAATTACATTCGACAAAATCCAAACAATGGTAAACTCAACTTGTAGTAAGCATTATTGGCATGTTGTTAATGCCAGATCAATTAGTACCGGAGGAATGAACTATGGCAAAACTTATTAATTGGACTCCCGAAAACGAGCATTTTTGGGAAAATGAAGGAAAAAAAATCGCTAATAAAAATTTACGAATATCGGTATTTGCACTCATTCTTGCTTTTTGCGTTTGGCAACTATGGTCAGTGACTGCCGTTAGACTTAATGATGTTGGTTTTCAATTTACTAAAGGGGAATTATTTACCCTCGCTGCCCTACCCGGTTTAACAGGAGCAACATTACGGTTAGTATATACATTTTTGCCTAGTATCCTAGGTGGAAAAAGAACAACTTTGATTACAACAGCCGTTTTGTTAATTCCAGCAATCGGCATTGGCTTCGCAGTTCAAAATCCAGAGACACCATATTCAATGATGTTACTATTAGCAGCGTTATGCGGTCTTGGCGGCGGTAATTTAGCTTCTTCTACAGCAACTTTAAATCCATTTTTCCCGAAAAAAAGTAAAGGAACTGCGAATGGAATTAATGTTGGCATTGGAAATCTCGGTGTCAGTGTCGTTCAATTCGTTGCTCCGTTGGTGATTGGTGTTGGCTTTATCGGGGCTCTAACTGGTGGCGCGCAAATTATGCCAGACGGCACTGAGGTCTACATTCAAAACGCTGCATTTATATGGGTGATACCAATTATCATCGCCTTCTTCTTAACATTATTTTTCATGGATGAGCCACCAGTCGTTAAGCAAAGTATTGGCGCGCAGTTATCGGTGTTGAAGCTTAAGCATACATGGATTATGGCTTGGCTTTATATTATGTGCTTCGGATCTTTTATTGGATTTGCTGCAGCCTTTCCTTTACTAATCCGTTCTGAATTCCCTGAAGTTAGTGCTGTTACCTTCGCCTTTTTAGGACCATTCGTTGGTGCCAGTGTCCGCCCATTAGGAGGTTGGATATCTGATAAAGTTAACAGTGGTGCAAAGGTTACATTTTGGGTCATTGTAAGTATGATTATTGCAACAAGTGGTGTAATTTTCTTCCTTCACAATCAGAATTTTTACGGCTTCCTAATTATGTTTCTTATTTTATTTGCTGGAACAGGGATCGCCAATGGATCAACATTTAGAATGGTACCGTTTATCTTTGAAGAAAAAGCAGTCGCTCCAATTCTCGGTTTAATTGCCGCGTTTGCAGCATATGGTGCCTTCTTTATCCCGAAAATTTTTGGTTGGTCAATTGACACGACAGGGACTGCAGATTTAGCATTGTATATTTTTATCGTGTATTACGTCATTAGCCTTTGGGTTTGTTGGAATTGGTATACGAGGAAAAATTGCGAGTATAAGTGCTAATTTATTAATTGGAAAATATCTCCATAAGATTTTAAGGGTAGTTGCTTCTTCTAAGGGAAGAGCAACTACTTTTTTGTAGTGTCGCTGAATTTCCTTTCTCTTCGCTGTAAAACTCTAACGAATTTTAGAGGCTCGTTCAAGAAATTTCAGCGACATAGACCTTATCGTTTCAGTTTCTGTTATAGAACTCTTATAAAGACCGCTGAATTTCCTTTCTCTTCGGTGTAAAACTCTACCGACTTTTAGTCGCTCGTTCAAGAAATTTCAGGGACAGATAACAATAAAAAAACATGTGATTTCTAGTGTGAAATCGCATGTTTTGCTTATGAATGGCTTGTTAGACCTCTGAAAAAAACCGGTTATACTCCACGGTTTTTCTTTTGAATTCGCAGCGACATCCAATATCCAGCTGCGATAGAAACAGTTCCTGCAATTATTACTGGGATTGTTTGTTTTAAGCCATCAAAGGCAAAAATGACAATCATTAATGTTACTAAAAGCGCTCCAAATTTGCTATATGATACTCTTGTAAAAAAAAGCATCATGAAGAATGGTAAAATGAGCGCTAAAAGGACATTGAGCATTTACTCCCTGCTCCCTCCAACGTATATTATCATGATTAGGTTAGACACCTACATAACATTATTTTCATATTTAGGCTCATCAGCAACAAAGAGGATACCAATTTGATGATGTTCGCCAGTATAAAGAGAAGTGTGTGCAAAACGAAGTTCGCCATTCTCATCAATAATTTCTAGCTTACAGAATGCTGAGTTAAGCTGCAAGCCTTCATAGAATTGCTGAGCATTTCTTACGCGAACTCCATTAACCTTAGTGACTACTTCGCCTACTTTAACAGCCATTTTTTCTGCTGGTGATTTGGGAATAACCCCAAGGATGACAAGTCCATTTTCTCTTTGTGTGTACATATTTGTTTCCTTTTCTTCTTTCAACCTTAAAAGGAATGTGAGTGTTTCCCTTCCAAAAATTAGCGCAATTGCTACAATCGGAACAAAAATAGGGAAGTACAAGCTAAGAACACTCAAGGCTAATACAAATATACCGATAAGTAAAACTCGTTTACCATTGTTTATAATAGCATGAACAGGGATTGTACTGCGAATCACCTGCTGAAAGCCAACCGCAAAAGGAACTGCTATAAGTCCTAATTGAGGTACGTCAGCATTTAATAATGGCCAAAACTCAATTGGGAAAAGCGGTCCCATTGGTAGCAATAAAAATACGGGTAATATCCATACTCTTTGCGCTTCTTGCGCTCCAATAATTTTCCCGCGTTTACTCTTCAATAATTTTGGTGAGCTTTGTTTATAGCCAGTTTTTAAAATTAATGCACCTTCAGTAATCAGGAACAAACTGACAAGTAAAGCTAGTCCACCTAAATGAACAGAATGAACTTCAGCAATCCATTGATCAATAATCACTGTTCCTGTCTCAAACTTAGGAAGAAGCATGGCGACTAGTAGTGTTATTCCACCTATATAGGCAGGCGATAACCACCGAGCCTGTCCTGTTAATAAGATAACTCCATAAACTAGAGCAAATAAAACAATTATGCCAATTGGGATAACAACTCCAATAGCAACGATTAAAATTGAGAGAACAAAACCGGCAAGTAAGCCTGGTAGGACGGGGTAAATGAGATCGTCGACTACATCATACACTCGAGTATGAAACATAGCTCTTTCCCTTTGCACTCGTTTGTAACCCAAAAATAAGCTAAACATTAGAAGGATATAAAATAGCGGATGTATAAAAAACAGTCCTATTGCTTTTAATAGTTCCATGCCGATTACGTTAAAGTCCAATTTTTCAGCACCCTTCCCATTTTAAAACATACTTCAATGAAATTCATCATTCATTATTTTCGCTTCTAAGTTCTAGATGTAGTTGCGTTAAAACCATTAGCAACTTTGATATAGCTCGATTAAGGTAATGATGAAATTCACTCACTTACATTCATTATAACTAGTCTGGCTTAAAATTACATTTATTTTTTCGGAATTCAACGATTTTCATCATTCATTATTACCGCTACTAGGTTCTAAATGTAGTTGCGTTAAAACCATTCGTAACTATATTTAGATTGATATAGCTCGATTAAGGTAATGATGAAATTCATTCAATTAATAAAATGCCAAACTTAACTTCGAAAAAATAGCTGAGATTAAAGGTGATAACTCCTTTAACCTCAGCTATTTGTTTTATTTCTGTAATATTAATTCAATCGCTGTCTTTAACTGACGATCATTCTCTTCATTGCGAACTTCTTGAATGATTTTACTTTGAAGTTCCTGTGCAGTTTTCTCGTCAATCTCACCTGTGACTGCAAGGTTATTCGTACGTTGGAAGGCTGAAACTGCGGTTTTGGTTTGTTCTCCAAAATAGCCATCCACTCGCCCTGGCTCTAAGCCTAGACCTTTTAACATGATTTGCGCATTTTTAATTTGCTCACCCATCATATCGTATTTCAAAGGTTCTTCAATATTTAAAGGTGCAACGTAGAAATAATCTGGTTGCTTAATCTCAATTGTAGGATCAACACCGACTTCGTTAATATTGTTCCCTGCTGACGTCAACCACCGATATAAAGTTAACTTGATCTCGCTACCGTCACCCATTTGCAACGCCTGCTGAACAGTACCTTTACCAAATGTCGTTTCACCGACAACATCATGTCCGCCCGCTTCTTTCAATGCCGCAGCTAAGATTTCTGAAGCTGAAGCACTCCCACTATTAATAAGCGTTATAATCGGATAGTCTTTTTCTTCTTTTAATGAAGACACGTAGCGTTCACGTTCACCATTACGTTTTTCAATTTGAACGATTGGCTTGCCATTAGGAACGAGCAAATGACCGATTTCCTGGACACTTCGCAAATAGCCACCTGGATTGCCTCGAACATCGATAATTAGCCCTGAAATCCCTTCTTTTTCATAGTCGGCTAACGCCACAGCAAAATCTTTTGCTGTCCCCTCTGAAAATGATGTGATTTCAATTAAGGCAATTTTCTTGCCGTTTCGCTCAAGTAATTTCGTTCTAATCGTTTCAATTGGAATATCATCTCTTGTTACAGGAAGTTCGATTGGTTCCGTCACACCAGGCCTTTCAATTGTTAGGTTAACGACAGTTCCTTTCTCCCCACGAATTTTTAAAACGGCTTCGTGTAATGATAAGCCTTCGGTATCTTCACCATCGATTTTAATAATTTGGTCATTCGGCCTTAAACCAGCCTTTTCGGCTGGAGAATCGCGAAACGGAGCAACAATTGTTACTTTTCCGTTTGTCATACTTACTTCTGCACCAATTCCTTGAAAATGAGAATCTAATGAGTCCATAAATTGCTTAGCTGTGCGTTGATCCATATAAACAGAATATGGGTCATTAAGGGTTTCTAGCATGCCTTGAATGGCGCCTTCTAATAGCTTTTGATCTTCAATTTCTTCGACGTAGTTTTCATTAATAATTTGATAAGCTTTCCCAAACTTTGCTAACACTTCTTCCATTGATATCTCAGGACTGACCTCTTCTTTTGTTGTTTCCGTTTGATCTTTCTCTACAACTCCAGTTTTTACTTGCTTCGGAGCACTTAGATCAAAAACAGCAAACGCTGCATATGTTCCCCCAGCCCCTACTAAAAAAGCCAGGAAAATAAAAAGAGCTACGATTTTGCGGTTAATATACATTTTTTCACCTCATTTTTTACGGAAAAGGCATTACATCATTTTCATGATGCAATGCCTTTCTTTCAATAGTAGTATATGACGAGCTACCTCATTATAGAATGTATAATTTTTAAGTTAGTGATTCTTGATGAGAGGTGTCAAACACTAAGCTTAATCTTTTTAATATAAACAATACTTTACACTAGTAGCAAACAATAATCAACGAAACTATCTCGGAATGTAGTTCAATGGATTTACTGAGTTCGACTTAGCACCGTTCCAAGGTCCCTCGTGTACTTCAAAGTGTAAATGTGCGCCAAATGATTGACCAGTATTACCCATATACCCTAACAATTGACCTTTAGTCACTCGTTGACCATCGGATACCATGCGATTTTCTAAATGAGCATATAAGGTCGTAATAACTTGTCCATTAACGTTATGAGATATCATTACCGTATTCCCATAACTTGGTGAATAATATGAACGGATTACGGTACCAGCTTCAGCAGCGACGACATGAACATCACCAGATCTACCAGCTTTACCTATATCAATCCCATGGTGCATTCTTCCCCACCGCATTCCGTATGGCGATGATATCGCACCTGTAGTCGGACGCATAAATTGCCCTTCAGCAGTTACCGCTGGTGTTGGATTACTTGGTGTACTGGATTCCGTAGAGTTATTGGTGTTAGTCGAACCGCTTCTAGATGCTTCTTCCTGTTTACGCTTTTGTTCTTCCTCTAACCGCTTCCGTTCGGCTTCCAACTGCTTTTGACGCTCTTGCCAAGCTGCAAGCTCCTGTTTCATGGCTCGTTCCTGTGCAGCAAGGATTTCATCAATTTCTTCAAGTTCACCTAGATCAGCATGAAGTTGCCCTTCTTGCTCTTCTAATTGTGACATTAAGCGATCTTTTTCCTTACGCTGCTTTTCTAGCGTTGCTTTTAGTACCTCTAATTCAGCTAATTGAGTTTCTAATGAAGTTAATTCTTTTTCCATTGCAATTTTTGCTTCTTCAACAGCCATTTTTTCATTATGGTGAATTTCTAAGATATTATGATCTTGCTGAGTGATCGTATTCAATGCCGAAATTCGGTTAATAAGGTCGCCGAAACTTTGTGCTCCAAGGATAACCTCCATATAATTGACAGAGCCACCATTTTTGTACATGGAACGAACGCGGTTTTTTAATAATTCATCCCGTTCAGCTATTCTTTCCTCTAGCAGCTTAATTTCTGCCAATAACTCTTCAATTCTTTCTTTTGTAGCTTCAATTTCTTTATCTTTTGCACGAATTTCTTGATTTGTTGCCTCACTTTTATGATCAATTACACGAATTTCGTCTTTTACCTTATTCATTTCGCGTTCGATTTCTTTAATCTCATTCTCTTTTTGCTTAAGATCGTCTTTATTACCCTCGCGTTCCTCTTGTATGTTTTGAATTTTATGCTGCAGTTGCGTATTTGCTTCAACATTTTCTGATCCTAGCGTCGTTAGAAAACTTCCCATCGCTACTATTAAGACTGTAAACACAAGAAAAAGTCTCTGTTTCATCGTTTCAGTTCCCCCTTAAACACTAATGGTTGGCGTGATTTATCTATTAAACTTTTAAAAACTTTCGAACGGAAGTCATACTTCCCCAAACACCAATAAAGGCACCAATTCCAATTAGAATTGCGCTCACTTCGAAAATGAGTGGATCAGATGGAAGTAAGCCAATAAACATTAATTCTAACTTTTGTCCAAAGCTAACATAAAGCTTTTCGTACGTATATGCTAAAATACCAACCGGGATGAATGAGCCGATCAAGCCTAACAGCAATCCTTCGATGAAAAATGGCCAACGAATGAAACTATTCGTCGCTCCTACAAGTTTCATAATCTTTATTTCTGTTTTTCTAGCAATGATCGTTAGTTTAATCGTATTGGCAATTAAAAACATCGTTGTAAACATTAACCCGATGATTAAGAAAAGCCCAATCTGCCTAGCTAATCCAGTGAAAGCGAATAGTTGTTCAACAACATCCTTTCCATAGCCAACATCTTCTACATATGGAAGTGGTTCAATTTTATTAGCGATTTCCTCAGTTTGTTGCGGTGAGAGTGCTTGCACAATAAAGACGTCATAAAGGGGGTTTTCTGTTCGTAATTGTTCAAAAATCTCCCCTTGTTCACCTAAACTATCAATGAATTCTTCTAATCCTTCTTCTTTTGGTAAATAAGTTATTGATTGTACATTAGGAATTCGTTGTATTTTTTTACGAAGTTCTTCTTGTTGATCCTTTGTTGCTGCTAAATCAATGAAAACTCTTATTTCTACATCTTCTTCTACGCTAGTAGCAAAGTGATTTAAGTTTAAAATCAATAAAAGAAACACACCTACAATAAGTAACATAATCGCTACTGCACTTATAGAGGCGAATGTCATCCAGCCGTTTCTTGCTAGATTTTTCGTCCCTTCTTTTCCGTGGCGGAGGAGCGTTCTACCTTTCATAGCCGTAACCTCCTTTAAGCTCATCACGAGCAATACAACCACTTTCAATGGCAATAACACGTTTACGAGTCGTATTTACAATTTCCTTGTTATGAGTAGCCATAACAATCGTTGTGCCTCTGTTATTAATTTCCTCTAATGTTTTCATGATTCCCCAAGATGTATCTGGGTCCAAGTTTCCAGTAGGCTCGTCCGCAATTAGCACGGCTGGACTGTTGACAATTGCTCTAGCAATCGCTACTCGTTGTTGTTCTCCACCTGATAACTCATGTGGTAAAAAACGTGCTTTGTTCTTCATTTTTACAATATCTAAGACGTTCATGACACTTCTTTTAATAGAAGATGGGCTTTCCTCAATTACTTCTAGAGCAAAGGCAATGTTTTCATAGACTGTTAATGTAGGTAGTAATCTAAAATCTTGGAATACTACACCGAGACTACGACGTAGCATTGGGATTCGTTTCTCTTTTATTTGTGCTAGATTGTAGCCGTTTACAATAACTACACCTTTGGTCGGCTTCACTTCACGGTACATTAATTTTATAAACGTCGATTTACCTGCTCCACTAGGACCGACAACGTAGACAAATTCTCCCTTGGAAATGGACACATCAATACCGTTGATGGCCATGACACCATTAGGGTAGGTCTTCCATACATCTTTCATTTCTATCATGGCTTCACTTCCTTATGCGTAGATTTCTAGTATGTAGGCGAAACTCTCAGAGGTTCCGAAACTCTACATTTATTTCTATTAAGCTATTCCTATTTTACAGTAATATACAAATTTGTACAGTATCCGTCTCAGATTCCATTATAACATCATTAATCTACAAATTAAGCTGAAAAATATTACATTTTGATTTCATAAAAAAAAAGAATATTTCGTTATTTAAAAAACGCCTACGAGTTAGGCGACTAAGCTCTTTGTTTTGCTAAATTTTTATAATTAGTAAATACTGGGCATCTATGATTTTTTGAAAAATAAAAACCCACTAGTATAAAGGAAAGCTCAGGAGCAGTAGGTGCTCAGAGCTAAGATTTATTTAGAAAAACGATATACATCCTTATCTTAAAATAAAAAGGTTATCCTGTGATGTCGGTGCCAGGCACCAACATATACAGAATAACCTCTTATTTGAGT
The DNA here is from genome assembly GCF_046314235.1 of Anaerobacillus sp. Lineage (NCBI taxonomy): Bacteria > Bacillati > Bacillota > Bacilli > Caryophanales > Bacillaceae > Anaerobacillus > Anaerobacillus sp. The sequence continues at coordinate 57,287 of NZ_JBKBWN010000014.1, read as the reverse complement.
TTATTGAGCTGCAATCCAAACCGCTAAATTTTCTGCTTCTTCTCCAGTTACCATATTTGCAGGCATTCTACCAACACCTTCGACAATGGCGATGTAGACTTCTTCTTTTGTTAGGCCAGTAATTGGCTGTGGGTAGGCTCCAGCACCTTGCAAATCAACTCCGTGACAACCCGCGCAAGATCGCTTATTTGTTGCCTCAGCTAACGCTGCGTCGTATGTATCTGGTAGTGTGATGTCTTCAGGCTTTAGACCTTCTGTTGCTGGTTCGGATTGAGTTTCACCACAGGCTGTTAATAAGAACGTCCCAGCCAATAATGCAAAAAAGATTTTTTTCACTATTCAAGTCCTCCGATGGTTATATTTTTTTATAATTATACTATACCGGTTTTTTTAACCAATCTCAAAAAGATAGTGAACTTTTCATGAAAAAAAATCCCTTATCGTGTCGATAAGAGATTTAATACAATTATTGAGCTGCAACCCATGCTGCTAAGTTTTCAAGTTCTGCTTGATCCTTAACTAAACCACCTGGCATTGCACCTTGACCTTCAGTAAGAATTGCGACAACATCATCCTTAGATAAGCCTGTGCCTACTAATGCTGGATTAGATCCTTGACCTTCTAAGTTGCCACCATGGCACATTGCACATGATTGCTTATAAGTACTTTCTGCTGCTGCTGCATCGTATGCACCTGCTGCTGTTTCATCTGTAGCTGGCGTTTCAGTTGGAGCTGGTTCTTTTGCTGGCTCGTCTCCTCCACAGGCTGCTAAAATTAATGCTGCACCAAATAATGCTGTAAGTAGTTTTTTCATTTCCAAGACCCTCCCAAGTTTTATTGATTATATGCAAGGACCTATATAGTATGTCCTTACTTCTCTATTTCTAGTATCAATACTATTAAATTATACATTATTTAGCAAGTAATTCCACTCGACTTTTTTCTCACTTTTTAAACCCTTCACCTAAAACTTCTGTAGCATTTGTCACAATTACAAACGCATTTGGGTCAATATTTTTAATAACTTGTTTCAATTTCGTGACTTCCATCTGATTTACGACACACATTAGCACAGGACGCTTATGGTTCGTATATCCACCATAGCCTTCTAACTTCGTCACACCACGGTCAACACCTTTAAGAAGACCCTCTTGCACTTCCTCTTGCTTTTCAGAAATAATCAGTGCTACTTTTGCATAGCCAACGCCCATTTGCACAAGATCAATTGTTTTTCCAGTAATGTAAAGGGCAATTAGTGCGTAAAGGGCTAATTCAATGTTAAAGACGATTGCCGACGAGGCAACAATCAAGCCGTCAATGATAAATACGCAGGCACCTAACGACAGACCTGTATATTTATGAATGATTTGTGCTGCCAAATCAGTCCCACCAGTTGACGAATTAGATCGAAAAACAATTCCTAACCCTAACCCAACACCTATCCCTCCAAAAAGGGCACCTAAAAGAGGGTCTAAAGTGGCAGGTTCTAAATTTCTCGATAAGAAAACGACAAGTGGTAGAAAGATCGTTCCTACTAACGTTTTCGCTCCGTACTTAAATCCACCTAATAAAATTACACCAGCGATAAATAAAGGGATATTAAGAGCCCATTGCGTAAATGCCGGTGTAATTGCAAACATATCATAAATAATCGTACTTATCCCGCTTACCCCTCCTGAGGCAATACGATTAGGTAGTAAAAATAAATTAAAGGCTAATGCTACAATTGCTGATCCAACAACGACGTGGGCATACTCCCAAACAGCATGCCACTTCGGACAATTCGGTCGAAATGGACTTCTTCTTTTACCTTGCTTATTCAATATCAACACCTACTTTATGAATTTCATGGAGTAAAAATCCTTCAGTAGTATAACACCACTTCTTGAACTCTGTAAACGTAAGTAAATTAACGCTTTAACGAAGGAAATACATTTAAGTGTGTCTACCTGTAAATAGTATCTACAGGAAAGTTCACTTTCTGCGAATAGAAAACTCGCGCCAATTATATTAACATCTGTGTTGGTGAAAGTGAACTTTCATTGGTGCCTGGCACCCTTCGTGGACATTTTTCATTTTTATCCACCCTAGGAGAACAAAATCCATAAAAAAAGAGGCGGGGACATAACAAAGTATCAGACACCGCCAGGCACCTAATATAGACATATGATATATCTGTACGTCTATATTTAGTAGGATCCTTGTTGTGTCAGACACTTTTGTCCCAGCCTTTTTTTAGCTTCTGATTTTGGAGCGTAAATATGCATCAATAAATGGGTCTAAGTCACCATCCATGACAGCCGAGGTGTTGCCAACCTCGAAGTTTGTGCGGTGGTCTTTAACTAAGCTATACGGATGGAAGACATATGAACGGATTTGACTGCCCCAACCGATTTCTTTTTGTTCACCACGTATTTCGTCTAATTCTGCTTTTTGCTCGTCAAGCTTAAGCTGAAAGAGTTTTGCTTGAAGCATCTTCATTGCTCGTTCACGGTTTTTAATTTGTGAACGCTCAGTCTGACATGTTACAACCGTATTTGTCGGCACATGTGTAATCCTTACTGCCGAGTCTGTTGTGTTAATATGCTGCCCACCCGCGCCACTTGCTCGGTACGTATCGACTTTAAGTTCATCTGGTGAGATATCAATTTCAAAGTCATCTTCAAGTTCAGGCATAATTTCGCATGATGCAAAGGACGTATGACGACGGCCTGAGGCATCGAACGGAGAGATTCGAACAAGACGGTGGACACCCTTTTCTGCCTTCAAGTAACCGTAGGCATTATGGCCTTTAATAAGCAAGGTTACACTTTTTACCCCTGCCTCATCACCTGGCAAATAGTCGAGTGTTTCGACTTTGAAACCTTTGCGTTCTGCCCAGCGAGTATACATCCGCAGTAACATCGATGCCCAATCCTGGGACTCAGTACCACCAGCACCTGGATGGAGCTCTAAGAGGGCATTATTTTTATCGTAAGGTTCGCTTAAAAGCAGCGTCAATTCAAATTCATTTAAATCATTAGAAAGCGTTAGAACACCAACTTCTAATTCCTTTTCTAATTCAGCATCCGGTTCTTCTTTAACGAGTTGGTACGACACATCTAAATCGTCGTAGCGTTCTTGAAGGCTTAAAAAGATATCTACTTGCTCTTTTAGGCCATTCGATTCATTTATAACCCCTTGGGCTTTTTGTTGATCGTCCCAAAAACTCGGGTCTGTCATCTTTTCCTCGAGTTCTGCAATTCGCTCTTGCTTAACTTCTAGGTCAAAGAGACCCCCTAAAGTCCGCTAAACGCTTAGCCATCATCGTAAGCTCTTGTTTGATCTCGACAAGTTCCATTTGTATCCACCTTTATATTGTAAAATTTAAATCTAAAATCAAGTGGGTCAAGCTTTGCAGCCTAACCCACTCCATTATTTATTAATTACCGCAACATTGCTTATATTTCTTTCCACTTCCACAAATACAAGGCTCATTTCGGCCGATTGTTTCACCTTTACGAATCGGCTTCTTTTTCTCTGGTTCTTTACCTGAGCTCGCATGAATCGCTTTTCCTTCAGCGACTTGCTTCCGCTCTAAATTTTGCTCGATTTGTGCTTTCATTATATAGGTTGCAACTTCTTCTTCAATTGAAGCAATCATTTCTTCAAACATCACAAATCCTTCAAAACGATATTCACGTAATGGGTCATTTTGGCCGTATGCACGTAAATGAATCCCTTGACGAAGTTGATCCATCTGATCGATATGGTTCATCCACTTCGTATCAACAGAACGAAGTAAAATAACTTTTTCAAATTCGCGCATTCTCTCCGGTTGGAAATCGATCTCTTTTTGATTATACGCTTCTTTCACTTTCTCCATGATTAGCTCGATCATTTCTTCAGGGTCTTTTCCAAAAAGATCTTTCTCTGTGACAACACCTTCGTTAAGAACAGTACCCCTCATATAATCAGCTATTGCTTTTAAATCCCAATCCTCTGGAACTTGATCTTCTGGAGTTAGAGTATGAACATTACGCTCTACGGCAGATTTAATCATATTTTCAACGATCTCGCGAACATTTTCAGACTCAAGTACTTCTAAGCGCTGCTTGTAGATAATTTCGCGTTGCTCACGCATAACGTCATCATATTGTAAAATCTGTTTACGAGCGTCAAAGTTGTTTCCTTCAACTCGTTTTTGCGCTGTCTCAACAGCACGGCTGACAAGCTTACTTTCAATCGCATCTTCATCCATACCGAGCTTTTCCATCATTGTTTTCATATTATCTGAACCAAAACGGCGCATTAACTCATCTTCCATCGACAAGTAAAATTGAGACGAACCTGGATCACCTTGACGTCCTGCACGTCCACGAAGCTGGTTATCAATTCGGCGAGATTCATGGCGCTCTGTACCTAGTACGTGTAAACCACCTAAGCCAACTACACCTTCACCAAGCTTAATGTCGGTACCACGACCAGCCATGTTAGTGGCAATTGTTACAGCTCCTCTTTGACCTGCATTCTCAATGATTTCTGCTTCTCTTGCATGGTTTTTTGCATTTAAAACGTTGTGGGGAACGCCCTTCTTTTTTAGTAAAGAAGCCAATAATTCTGACGTTTCAACGCTTACAGTACCAACTAGAACTGGTTGTCCTTTTTTATTTAATTCAGCAATTTCATTAACAACTGCTTTAAACTTCGCTTCCATCGTTTTAAAAATTAAGTCAGGACGATCTTCACGAACAACCGGTAAATTAGTTGGGACTACCATGACATCCATCCCATAAATATTCCGGAACTCTTCTTCCTCTGTTTTTGCTGTACCGGTCATACCGGCAAGCTTTTGATACATACGGAAGTAGTTTTGGAAGGTGATCGATGCTAATGTCATACTCTCACGTTGCACAATTAGGCCTTCTTTTGCTTCGATTGCTTGATGAAGTCCATCAGAGTAACGGCGACCTTTCATTAGACGACCCGTAAATTGATCGACAATGACAACTTCACCATCTTCAACGACATAATCAGTATCGCGATGCATCACGACATGTGCTTTTAATGCTTGATTAATATGATGGTTTAACTGAACATGCGTTGAATCATAAAGGTTTTCAATATTAAACGCCTTTTCTGCTTTTTCAACACCTTCATCAGTAAGCTGAACATTTTTTGTTTTTTCATCATACGTATAATCTTCTTCTTTACGAATTGTCCGCACAAAAGAGTTGGCAACTTGGTAAAGCTTCGTCGACTTTTCCGCCGAACCTGAAATAATTAATGGCGTACGAGCTTCATCGATTAAAATCGAGTCTACCTCATCGACTAAGGCATAATTTAACGTGCGTTGTGCCATCTGTTCTTTATAAATGACCATATTATCACGAAGATAATCAAACCCAAACTCGTTGTTCGTTCCATATGTAATATCACAGTGGTAAACTGCTCGTTTTTCTTCTTTCGATAAGCCACTTACATTTAGACCAACTGTTAAGCCTAAAAAGTTATACAATTCACCCATCATCTGTGCGTCACGAGATGCTAAGTATTCATTGACTGTAACAACATGAACACCTTTACCAGAAAGGGCATTTAAGTAAACAGGTAGAGTTGCCACTAATGTTTTACCTTCCCCTGTTTTCATCTCAGAAATATTTCCTTCATGAAGAACAATTCCACCAAGTAGCTGTACCGGATAATGGCGCATGTTTAAAACACGCTTTGATCCTTCGCGAACAACTGCAAACGCTTCTGGTAAAAGTGAGTCTAGAGACTCTCCATCTTGGTAGCGCTTCTTAAATTCTTCTGTTTTTTGACGGAGACCATCATCTGAAAGCTTTGCCATATCGCTTTCGAGAGCCTCGATTTGGTCAACCGTCTTTTGCATTTTTTTTAATTGACGTTGGCTCGGATCACCAATCACTTTTTTCAAAAAACCTATCATTTATACTGCTCTCCTTTTTCGGGACAAAATCCCTAGTAATATGTATCCTTTGATTTTACACTTTTCACCTGTAAAAGCTATAGACAATTCGTTATTTCAACTTTTGTTCATAATTCCCTACATTTTACACTCAATTGTAATTTTAACAGTTCAAGAGGTTCGTTACAAGGATCGCGATGTGTGCCCTGAATTTTATATTTATAGAAAGAACTTGATTGAAGTAACTTTAAAGAAACAATGATGTATAAACAAAAGAGCACAGCAACCGCTGCACTCTTAAACATCCTTTTTACTGTGGCTCAATAATCCCATAGCGACCATCTTTACGACGGTAGACTACATTTGTATCGCCATTTACTGAATTAGCAAATACGAAGAAGTTATGTCCAAGCATATCCATTTGCAGAATTGCTTCTTCTGCATCCATTGGCTTTAATGAGAAGCGTTTTGTACGAACGATTTCTAGTTCGTCTTCATCCTCAAAAGCAACACCATTGCCTACTTCATTGCTGAACATATATTTCAAACTGCCTTCTTGACGGAATTTACGATTAACTTTCGTTTTATGTTTACGGATTTGCCTTTCAAGCTTTTCAACAACAAGATCAATTGCTGCATACATGTCAGTATGAGTTTCCTCAGCTCTTAATAATAGCCCAGGCATCGGAATTGTAATCTCAATAATTTGTTGGTTGTTGATTACTTGCAGGTTTACATGAACTGGTGAAGTTGGGGTTTCGTCAAAATACCTCTCAAGCTTCCCCACCTTCTTTTCAGCGTAATTCCTAATTGCTGGAGTTACTTCAATGTTTTCACCACGAATGTTAAAGTTCATATAAACTCCTCCTTTCCTTTATGTATGTAATATTCTACATACCCTTCAAGTAGTCCTTCATAAACTTACAAAATCTTTACAAAAAGATGTGAACAAATAGTTAACTCATTTGACTTGTTTATTGTTCACATTTAGTATTCACTTATTTATGGAAAAATAGCCCTGTTTTCACAGAAAACACATATTGCATTGAAAACCGCGCCACTACCATCACCAATTTAAAAGTCGCTTCACTTCGCTGTAAACACCTGTTAAAAAACCCTACCATAACAGGCAGGGTTTTTGCTCATATTCATATCCCTTACTAAAGCTATATAAAAAAATTGCTTTTTTAAAATAACTTACCTTACTGGGAATGTGGACTAGCGCTTCGTAACGTTTGCCGCTTGAGGTCCGCGAGCTCCTTCAACGATTTCAAACTCAACTTCTTGTCCTTCTTCTAATGTTTTGAATCCATCAGTGTTGATCGCTGAGAAATGAACGAAAACGTCGTCTCCATTTTCACGCTCGATAAATCCAAAACCTTTTTCTGCGTTAAACCATTTTACTTTTCCTAACATACTTACACATTCCCTTCGTGTTTAAAATCTTGTGGAAATGCTCCACAAATTAACTATAGCAACGTGTGAAAATCTAGTCAAACTATTTTGTTTTTTCAATTTCGACAAAAATCCTCGTATTTTTCCATAGTTTAAATATTTTGTCGATAATTATATTTCCAATTGCATGGGAATTTTGAAACCTTTTGGCGAAAATAAATGACTAATAAGGAAAATAGTGTCTTTTTACAGGAGGAATTCTTAAATGTGCGGATTTATCGGTGCAATTTTCCAAATCAAAGTTCAAAGTTATAACCTGTCTCACCTTACTAATACGATTATCCATCGGGGGCCGGATGAACAGGGATTTTATCAAGATGAGTATGTACAATTAGCCTTTACACGCTTGAGTATCATTGATTTAGAAAACGGTAGTCAGCCGCTCTCTTTTGAAAACGAGCGCTACTGGATCATTTTTAACGGAGAGATTTATAATTATATTGAAATTCGAGAGCAACTGCTGAAGTTTGGAGTCGAGTTCGTAACAACTTCAGACACAGAAACACTACTTGCACTTTATAGCGTAAAAAAAGAAGCAATGGTCAGTGACCTTCGTGGGATGTTTGCCTTTGTCATATGGGACAAGCAAGAGAAAACGCTCTTTGGGGCAAGAGATCATTTTGGAATAAAACCATTTTTCTACCATCAGAAAGATGGAGTTACTTTTTTCAGTTCTGAAAAGAAAAGTATTCTAGCTGCTCTAGAAGAAGATACATTAAATGAACAGGCCCTTCAACATTATTTGACATACCAATATGTACCTGAAACAGCGACAATGTCGAAAACTATTTTTCAACTTGAGCCTGGTTGTTATTTTACGAAAAAATTAGGCGAAGACATGCAAATCAAGCATTATTGGAAACCTTCTTTTAATCCAATAACAAGCAGTTTGCCAACAGCAAAAAAAGAAATCCTAAATATCCTAAGAAATTCTGTGAACATGCATATGCGTAGTGACGTTCCAGTCGGTTCGTTTTTATCAGGAGGTATTGATTCAACAGCAATCGTTGCACTAGCAAAGGAAGTGAATCCAAAGTTAAAAACCTTTACGGTCGGCTTTGAATATCAAGGCTATAGTGAGGTTTCAATTGCTGAGGAAACTGCTGAAAAATTGAAGGTTGAACATTATACCCATATCATTACTCCAGAAGAGTTCATTGAGGAACTTCCGAAAATCATCTGGCATCTCGACGATCCTGTCGCAGACCCTTCCATTGTCCCTCTCTATTTTTTAGCGAAGGAAGCCGCAAAGCAAGTGAAAGTTGTTCTTTCCGGAGAAGGTGCTGATGAATTATTCGGTGGCTATAATATTTACCGAGAGCCAATGTCATTAAAAGCCTTTTCTTATGTTTCACACACTGGTAAAAAACATTTAAAACGACTTGCTAGTTATCTACCAGAAGGGATCAAAGGAAAAAGTTTTATTGAAAGAGGTTGTACCGAAATTGAAGATCGCTATGTAGGGAACGCGAAAATATTTACTGAATTTGAAAAGTCATTACTTCTAAAAAATTACGACCCAGAGCAAGTATACACATCTGTGACAAAACCACTATTTAATGAAGCGATAGCTTATGATGAAATTACAAAAATGCAATACGTTGACCTCCATACTTGGCTTCGTGGAGATATTTTAGTAAAAGCAGATAGGATGACGATGGCCCACTCGTTAGAATTAAGAGTTCCATTTTTGGATAAAGAAGTATTTAACGTTGCTTCACAGCTAGCACCTCATTTAAAGGTAACAAAAGAGACAACGAAATTCGCTTTAAGAGAAGCGATGGCAGAAATCGTTCCAGATCACGTGTTAAACAGACGCAAACTTGGTTTTCCTGTACCTATACGAGTTTGGTTAAAAGACACGCTGTATGATTGGGCTGTAAAAACCATTAAAACAAGTGACACAGCTCATTTATTCCATAAAGATTACTTATTAAGACTTTTAGACGACCATGCCCAAGGTAAAGGTGATTATAGTCGCAAACTATGGACCGCGCTCACCTTCATGACGTGGCATCAAATTTATGTTGAGAAGAGCTTTGATTTCAGAGTACAGGCAACTGAGCATTTCTCGGTAGATCGTCGACTAGCTCTTGCAGCAGAAGAAATTCCAATTACAGGTTAGGCATCATATAACGACAACAAAAATGAGGCAGTCCCATAAGTGTCAGTGCCCCCCGTCTAGATAGAAGTACGAGTGCTTTGTTTGTACACAATCTATCTTTACTAGACGAGGTAACCGACCTAAAATTGGGATAGCCTCATTTTTTTCTACAATCACGTATTTCTGTATGAAGAGCATACTATTGGGGCTGTCAATTTTCTTTATTCACATAACTAATCGCTTGACTCCCCATTTGTGTCCATGCAAGTTTAAATTGGTCTTTCGGGACCGGCTGATTGACCTCTTGAGATAATGGATCATTAAAATATACATTCTTTTCATCGTAGCCTGTGATTAACACAGCATGGTGATATTTTGTTGCTTCAATCTCTTCACCAGATGGTGTCAACCACGTTTGAAACGCACTTTGGGGCAATGTTGTAAATTGAGTATGAATGATCGTCCAGACCGGATTGCCATTGTGAATTGGATACAAAATATCTTCAAAACTTGCACCAGTCATATCAATAATTTTTTCGGGCAGATACACTTCGGCAAGATCGGCAATTGGGCCGTGGTAAACACCAAAGCCAGGTTCATCGGCAGAATAGGGATTGCCAACAAAACCATCAAAAGGGTTCCCAAAGTAGATACGATCTTCTTCTATAATTAATGGTGTCGTATCCTTGCGTATTTTTTCAGCTAATTCTAGTTTATGCACCTTTTCCCCCGCAAAATGAAGTAACATGGCTAGACTTGTTATTTCTGCCCCTCTTTGGAGCTCTGGTAATTGAAGAATTAGCGGTACTTGCAGGACTTCAGACGGTAATCCGTCGGTTTTTTTCCAAACAATGATTTCAGGCTTTTGAAAATAGACAGGTGATTTCGCATTCAGTTCACGAGAAAAACTAACTGCTTCAGCATACGATTTGAAATATGCTACCTCTCCATGATTATGACCGACAGCAAATGGCGTTTCTTCTGGGAAAACTTCAATATCCTCTGGAAAGACCAACTTTTCTATAAAAGAGTCACGAAACGTATAGGTAACTCCTCCGAGTACGATTAAAATGATCATAAACGAATAAAATGCCCTGAAGAATAGTTTTTGTGCATTTACTATTTTGGCAATTGCATGCATTGCTATAATTAGAATGAGGAATACCGATACGATTCCCGCAATGATTAACTCCATCATTGTATCTCCTTATTTTGTAATTTAATGTTGTAATTGGATATATTTTCTATTAAAATAGTACTAGCCTCGATTTTCCTCAACAATTTCATTGCTTTCTCGACAAACTACTCTTATTTTACCAGAAATACATCCATTTAAAATGAAACATTATACCTATGAATGGAGTTTTTAGATGGTCAAAAAACACAATAATTGGTTTCCTGGGGCCATTTTCCATGTTAGTTGTTTTGGGCCATGGTGTCGGCGTATTTTTTATGAAGAGCCTGATTATGTCGCCTACTTATCTGTTCTAGAACGCGTTCGATACCAATACCCTTTTTACCTTCATTCATATTGCCTCATTGCAAACCGCATTCTGCTACTATTAGAAACAACTCATGTTCCAATTAAAGAAGTCATCACAACTCTCAATCTTGAATACTCATTATACTTCCAAAGAAAGTACTCATGTTTTCCCGAATTTCAATTTCATACATCACTTATCGACTCCGTAGAAAATTTTTTAAATGCTAGTAAAATCACTCACCTAGCACCCCTACAAGACAACCTTCCTCTTAACAATTACGGTTGGAGTAGTTACCTAGCATTTATTAGCTCCGTTCCTAATGATCACGTTGTTACTTCACAAATTTTATATTATTTTAGGCACCCTAAATCTAATCATTATTATCTTTTTGTTGAAGGTGAAGAAAATCGAGGCAAATATTTATGGGAGAATTCCCAAAAGGAGGCCTTTCCTTGAACCAAGTAATCCTTACAGGGCGATTAGCAAAAGAACCAGAATTGCACTACTCAAAAGACGGAATTGGCGTAACGTCATTTCACCTTGCTGTTAAACGAAATTATAAAAGCTCAGACGGAACATACGAAGCTGACTTTGTTCCTTGTGTTTCCTTTAGAAAAAACGCAGAGAATATTGCTAGCTATTGTGACAAAGGAACCCTAGTTGCCTTGTCAGGGCGGCTGCAAACTAGAAGTTATGAAAACAAGGATAATATTAAAATTTATGTTACAGAAGTAGTTGTCGATAGTATTGAATTTTTACAGAGAAGACGTAGTGAAGCTAAAAAAGAAAAAGTTCTAGCTTAGGAAGGGGCGTTTTTTTTGAAAACATTTCATCTTGGAAAAAAATCGCGAAAAAAACAACCGACCAATTTCTATCAATATAAAATCGAGTCTGAAATCGCAGCGTTACAACGCAGTTATGGTCAACTCAACCGAAAAATGGAAGAAATGCATTTGGAAAATATCCAAAGTGACGAGCTTCTATTAAAATATCTACGGAGAGGCGGGTAAGTGTTGAACTGAAGAATATGAGTAGTTGCTACAACTTATAACTTTAGTGGTAAGGTGGACTTTCTTTGGTGTGACATCGTTCGGGTGCAATAGGGGGAGCTTATCAGTCGAGGGAGCTCCCCCTACTTTTTTTGGGTGCCTGGCACCTAAATTTTGACAATTTTTTTACAGAAATTAAGAAATTATTCCTATTTTGTAAAAAAATGTGTTGATCTTTTTAAACACACAAAATAAAATATAGGAAGAAAGGCGCAACATATCTGATGACCAGATGAGGACTTATTAGTTGATTGTAGCAGCATTTAGGTTAGTGACAAGTTTAAGAATTTTTAATCTTTCCTTTTGCATTTCTAAATTCTCCTACCTCGCTCCCTAGTATAAGGTTCTCGTTCTTTCCCATATCCCATCCCTAACCAGAGCTAGGGAGCGATAAACTCCGGGGTGGGATACCCAATTCAATAAAATTTAACATAATTTTCATATACAAAAAACGTCCTAATTGTTATAATTTAAGTGCAAAAGTCTGAAGGCACTGCTACCACCAGGTACAACCTCGTTTCCGCTATGAAACAATGGTTGTTTTTTTATTAGGTGCTTGTGAAATCGTTTGCGCAAAATGTAACATATTTACTTTATTTGCTAATACTATAAAGCGGACATTATCTGAAGGAGGTTCTTTATTTATGTTATTAGAAGCTATTTACCATCGTCCAAAATCAAATTATGCGTATGCCTACGACGAGAAAACAATACATATCCGCGTACGCACGAAGCGTGAAGACATGGACCAAGTTTTTTTACTGCATTGTGACAAGTACAACATCAATGAAACAGGTTTTACAAAAGTTGAAATGAGAAAAATCGCTAGCGACTCTCTTTTTGACTATTATCAAGCAGAAGCACAACCCAAATTCCGTCGTTTTGCTTATATGTTCCAATTTATTAAAGGTGATGAAACCGTTGCAATGAACGAAGTCGGTTTTGTAACTGACAAAGAGTTTAGTGATGCGACAGTTTTATTTGCGACAGGATTATTTGAGTATCCATTCCTGAATGCCATTGATGTCAACAAACCACCACAATGGGTGAAGGATGCAATCTTCTATCAAATCTTCCCTGAGCGTTTTGGAAATGGTGACCCTTCGCTTAATCCTGAAAAGGTTGAGGATTGGGAAACTGCTCAGCCTGAACGCGATAACTTCTTTGGTGGAGACTTACAAGGGGTTATTGACCACCTTGACCATTTAGTAGAGCTTGGAATTAATTGCATTTACTTTACACCTATTTTTGAAGCTACGACAAATCACAAATATGATACGGTTGATTATATGAAGGTTGACCCTCATTTTGGTGATAACGAGCTAGCTAAAACACTTGTTGATAAGTGTCATGAAAAAGGTATTAAGGTGATGCTTGATGCGGTATTCAACCATTCTGGATATTTCTTCGGACCATTCCAAGATGTTGTCAAAAATGGAGAAGCATCGAAGTACAAAGATTGGTTCTATGTTCGCGAGTTTCCAATTCAAACAGAGCCAAAACCAAACTTTGATACATTCGCATTCACTGGGCAAATGCCTAAATTGAATACGGAACATCCAGAAGTTAAGGCTTACTTATTAGAAGTTGCCCGCTATTGGATCGCCGACATCGGTTGTGACGGTTGGAGATTAGACGTTGCAAATGAGGTTGACCACCAATTCTGGCGTGAGTTCCGTCAAGTTGTCAAAGCAGCTAACCCTGAGGCATATATTCTAGGAGAAATTTGGCACAACTCATTACCTTGGCTTCAAGGCGACCAATTTGATGCAGTTATGAACTATCCGGTAACGAATTCAATTTTAGAGTTTTTCAGTAAGGACTTAATCGATGCCGAAGAGTTTATGGGCCGTTTAGATGCGATTCTTTTAGCGTATCCACTACAAGTGAACGAAACAGCGTTTAACTTGTTAGACTCACATGACACGGCGCGGTTACTTACACTTTGTAACGATGACAAAAAGCGCATGAAGCTTGCTGCTACTTTCCAATTAACTTACATGGGTGCACCTTGTATTTATTACGGAGACGAATTTGGGATGAATGGCGGGAATGATCCAGACTGCCGTAAGCCAATGGTTTGGAATAAAGATAAGCAAGACCATGATTTATTTGAATTCTACAAAGGGATGATCAAGCTTCGTAAAGAAAATCGTGCTTTACGTGATGGCTCATTTAAGTTTTTAGATGCAGTCAAAGGCTCGAAGCACATTGTCTTTGAACGCACTGACGAACATAATCGTTTTGTGATTGTCATGAACGCTGGAGCTGAAGCAGTTGAAGTACAAGTACCAGGTTCTTATGACATTGTCACTGGAAACGCTACGCTGGATGGTGAAAGAGTCGCTGTCTCTGGATTAGAATACGTTATCTTAAAACAAAAATAAGCTGTAAAGTCCACGGAAAGGTGCCTGGCACCCTTTGTGGACTTTTTTACTATTTCCAGAAAGTTGCGTCAAGAAAAGTGCCTGGTACCTTTCTTGAACTTTTTTACCATTTGTGGCGATACAAAGGACAATACTTTACAAGGTGACTTATGAAAAATTTCCTATTTTCAAAAAAATGTCAAAATTACCATATTCACAGTCACTCTAGAATATGGTAATTTATTTATAGTTTATTGAAATCCCCAGTTCCCCCCTCTCTCTTCGCTTGTATTCCTTTTAGGAATGGCTTCTCAACCATAGCTACTGATGTTTTTCTTCAATGTTCATACTTTTTATTTTTTGCCAAGTGGGAGGTTTAATTTTCGGTGCCAGGCACCTCTACTTACGAAGTGTCCACGTGGGGTGGAAAATTAGCTAAAAATGTCCATTAAGGGTACCAGGCACCAAACACCAAAAAAAGTACCAATATAAAGGAGAGCTAAAATGGCGGCAATTGTACATTCATTTACAATTCAAGGAGTTGATGGTCAGCTTATAAACGTTGAGGCTGATACAATTTGTGGCTATCCTGCTGTTTCGATTGTCGGGCTTGGTGACACATCAGTTAAGGAAGCAAAGGAGCGAATTCATTCAGCCTTATCATTTTGCGGCTTTCATTTCCCTGAACAAAAACTAGTCATAAACTTAGCCCCATCACATATGAAAAAAAGTGGCACTCATTATGACCTTCCAATGGCGATTGCGCTATTAATTCGGACAAACCAAATAAAGGTCGTTCAAAAATCTTATGCTATTCTAGGAGAATTATCGCTCAATGGTGAAGTTCGCCCAGTTGCCGGAGTTCTGCCAATGGCAATCGCTGCAAAAGAATTTCAGATTAAAAGCCTCATCGTTCCTTACGAAAATGCTAAAGAAGCTGCTCTAGTAACGGGTCTTCAAATTATTGGTTGCGAAACATTGCATCAAGTTATTCATTTTTTGCAAAGAGGCACCATCCCTGAACCAACACATATCCTGCAAGCAAAAACTAAAGACTCACAACAACTTCAACTTGACTTTTCCGATGTGAAAGGACAGCAACTATTAATTGAATACTTGACTATCGCTTCAGCAGGCGGACATAATTTTTTAATGATCGGGCCGCCTGGTTGTGGAAAATCAATGATCGCTAAGCGTATCCCATCTATTTTACCGCCAATGGCGGAGAAAGAAGCACTTGAAGTTACAAAGATTTATAGTGTCGCAAAACAACTTCAGCAAGGTGGACTCATTGAGAATCGGCCATTTCGAGCACCACACCATAACGCCTCGACAAACTCACTTATAGGCGGTGGCTACCTCTCGATGCCCGGTGAGATCTCCCTTGCTCATCACGGCATTTTATTCTTAGATGAAATTGCTGAGTTTTCGAAAAAAGCATTGGACGCTCTAAGGCAACCATTAGAAGATCGCAAAGTTACGATTAGTCGTGTTCATACAACGAATACTTACCCGGCCAACTTTATGCTAGTCGCAGCCATGAACCCTTGTCCTTGTGGCTATTTCGGTCAAGAAAATTGCCGCTGTACAGATTATGAAATCTTGAAATATCGAAATAAACTATCAGGGCCCATTTTAGATCGAATTGATATCCAAAAATATGTCTCTTACGTCAATTTGTTCGAGCCCAAATCCGCGAACAATTCTTCGGAGTCTATCCTTGAAAAAGTTACTGCTGCTAGATTAATTCAACAAAACCGTTACAAAGGAACAACGATAAACTGCAACGCAGAACTACCCCCTAGATTAGTAAATAAATATTGTCAACTTGACTCCGAATCTGAAACTTTACTAAAAAAGGCTTACCAGCACTACAACTATAGTGGTCGGACGTTACATAAGTTTTTAAAGATTGCTAGGACATGTGCAGATCTCGAAGGCGCTACATCGATTCGTAAAAAGGATGTATTAACCGCCCTTCTTTCTAGAGATTTAGATCGTGAGAAAAGTGGACTACTAACCACATAGAAAGGAGGTGATTTTTGATGGACTACTGGATTTGGCTTAGTCAGCTGCCTGGAGTTGGTTCCATTTTGCAAAAAAGATTACTAGAAGTCTTTGGTAGCCCCAAAAATATTCACAAGGCTTCTGTACTAGATTTAATAGAGGTTGAAGGGATTGGCAAGCAAATTGCGGAAAAAATCGTTCAGTTTCGTGTAAATGAAGTTTCTCAAATTTTGACTAATATCGAAAAACTTGGCCTGCAAGTTGTTACTATTGAAAATAAAATATATGCTGATGTATTCGCTTGTAAGCAAACACCAATCTTATTTTACTACCGAGGGAGATTGCCTCCAGCACGTGGCATGGCAATTGTCGGAGCTAGACGCTGCACTTACGAGGCGAAGCAGGCTACTGAGGAAATTGCTACCTTCATTGCCCAAAACCCTCTTTCAGTCATTAGCGGTTTGGCAAAAGGCGTCGATAGCTACGCTCATACCTCAAGTCTGAAGGTTGGCGGACACACGACGGCTATTCTAGCAAACGGCGTGGATATTTGTTATCCGAAGGAACATTTACGATTGTTTCGTGAAATCATCGCTAGAAATGGTGCTATTGTTTCTGCCCATCCGCCAGGTACGAGGCCACACCCTAAATTTTTCGTTGAACGGAATGCACATATCTCAGCATGGTCTACAGATGTCATTGTTGTTCAAGCATCGGAAAAAAGTGGTTCGCTGACTACCGCACGTTTTGCTCTTGAACAAGGTCGAAATTTGTTTGTCGTCCCTCACTCCATCTATGTCACCGAGGCGAGAGGATCAAATCAACTATTAGAAAAAGGTGCTAACCCCTATTTAGGTAGCCACTCTTTGAAACTTGAAGGTTTACAGCCTAGCAGCGGAAGTTTAGTGGAGCATTTCCCCGCAACACCGCCTCAACATTCTCCATTAGAAAAATCGATCATCTGTTACTTACGTAATGTTCAAACTATAACTGTTGAGGCGCTCGCCCAACACCTACAACTATCCGAAGTTAATCTTTCACCAGTTCTACTAACACTGGAGATGAACGGATATATAAAAGTTAGAGGTACAAGCATTTCCCCAACCTCGTTGCTCGTAGATCAACAGTAGCCTACAACATTTTCGTAGAGAAACTGATGAGGTATAATGGAGAAAAAAGCGTAGAATGTACACCGACGGTGGACACTCTACGCTTTTTGTCCATTTTGGGTGCCAGGCACCTAAAATGTTATGAAGTTTTCTTAATAAATCCTTTGTAGTGGCGTTTGATCAATTGGTTTTCGATTTGCTTCATTGTATCTAAAGCTACACCGACAACGATTAGTAAGCCAGTTCCTCCGATTTGTACAGCAGCCGGTAAACTCATCGCCGTTGTGAAAAATACTGGGATCAACGAAATCGTCGCTAAGAATAGTGCTCCAACAAATGTTAAGCGGTATAAAATTCTTGTAACATACGTTTGCGTCGTTTTCCCTGGACGAATTCCTGGAATATAGCCGCCTTGCTTTTTCAAGTTTTCAGCCATTTTCTCTGGATTCACTTGAATAAAGGTATAGAAATACGTGAAGCCAATGATTAACGCTGCATATAAGACCATTCCAAACGGTTTTTGGTATGTGAAATTATCGATAATCCAAGCAGCAACGACATTACCATCTCCGATAAAGCCGGCAACAGTAGGAGGAAAAATAAATAATGACATTGCAAAGATTACCGGGATTACCCCTGCCGCATTAACCTTTAATGGTAAATGTGTCGCGCCTCCACCTTGAGGACGGCCTGCGACAATCTTTTTCGCATATTGGACTGGAATTTTACGCAATGCTTGTTGGATGTAGATCACACCAACAACGATCGCTAAAACAACTAAAACTAGTAAAAGTACTTTTACAATATTAATAAATAATAAATCGCCGGCGTTTTGTAATTGTGTCGCATACACTTGGTTCACTGCATTCGGAATTCCTGCAGCAATCCCCGCAAAAATAAGGATTGAGATACCGTTACCGATACCTTTAGCTGTAATTTGTTCACCAAGCCACATTAAAAATGCGGTACCAGCTGTTAACACTAAAGCAATAAATATATATTTTCCAATACTCGGGTTCGGAATTAATCCTGGCATTAAACGGTTAAAGCCGATTGACATCCCGATCGCTTGGATAAACCCAAGAACGATTGTACCGTAACGCGTAACCTGAGCTAATTTACGTCTACCTGATTCGCCTTCTTTTGCCCATTCAACAAACTTTGGTACTACATCCATTTGCAATAACTGAACAATGATTGACGCAGTAATATAAGGCATAATACCCATCGCAAAAATTGAAAAGTTCTCTAACGCTCCACCACCGAACGTGTTTAGAAATCCAAAGGCATTCATTTGATCCTGAAACTGAAGTACGTCTGCATTGGCTCCAGGCACTGGGATAAAGGCACCAATTCTGAAAACAACAAGCATGAGTAAAGTAAAGATAATCTTATTTCGTAAATCTCCTACTTTGTAAATATTCCTAATAGTTTGAAACAAGGAGCTACACCTCAACTTTAATAATTTTTTACTAAAAAAAGGGCTTTCTAGTAGGCTATCAATCTACTTCTTATAATACCTATATTTTCAGTTTATTACCATAGGTTTTTTTGTGAATAATAGAAAGGAAGAAAACGATTTCATTAAATCGGTTTTTTCATTCTTCCAATTAATCTCTAATGGAAATTTTCACACTTCCCTAATAATTACAAAAGAAGAGGCAGTCATTAAATGACCACCTCTCTCCTACTATTTCTTCTTATCAATAAACGTACCATCTACGTAGGTGTTTTGATAAGGATTATCGTAATGTTGATTATGCTTCTTTTTTTGGTTGAATTGATTAATTTCTTTCTTTAGCTGTTGTGTTTGTTCATTTAAAAGTTTATTAATCAGCTCGTTATCCTGGATTATTCTCTCGCCTAGCTGTTTTTCCTCGGCAGTTTCGGCTTTTTTAACAGCTGCAAATAGCTGTTCTCGAAGATCAAGAAATTGTTCTATTTGCTCGGTGAATGAATCATCTTCAACAGCAGTGTCATTTTTTAATAGTCTGATCAGCCTTCCGTTAACAAGATCTATGTTTTTAAGGAGCTCTAACACTAGATGCTTCCTCCACCATGTTGTCTTTTGCGGTTTATCAGCACTACCTCTTTCCAAGTATCACGGAATTGGACAACATACTGTTCGGCTTCTTCTAATGCAGTAATATCATTATTAATATTCGCTTGAGTTAATTGATGAAGAATATAATCGTACATTTTTAGCATACTCTTGCCGACTTCACCATCGGTTTTTAGCGTTACCATTAACTCACGAATGATATTTTGAGCTTTTGTTAAATTAACATTACGAGCCTCGATTTGTTTATTACTAATTGCTTCCTTGCCAAACTTAATAAACTTCAAACAGCCGTTATAAAGCATTAATGTTAATTCTCCTGGTGACGCTGTGTCAAATTTATTTTTTTGATATACTTGATTGGCAGTTTGCATCAAATTAATAACATCCTTTCAATTGTTTAGAAATTTCCGGCACCCATGATTTGATTCATGAAAGCCATTCCTTGAGCATTCGCTTGATTCATCGCCTTTTCCATGGCTGTAAACTTAGCCCAATGACGGCTTTCTATATCAACTAATCTCCTTTGGAAACGATCAATTTGTTGGTCTACGTTTAATAACTCTCTACCAAGGGTAAATTGTTGGTTCGTGCGGTTTTCATTACCAGCACGTGCAACAATCTTCTTAATTGATTCACTAACTGAGTTCCGTAAACGCCCGATTAATCCAGTTTGGTTATAGATCGTTTGCATTTCCTCGCGAGTTCGTTCACCTATAGGTTTTTTAGTTAGATCTGGATCAGCGGCATTGTTTAATAACTGATGGACAGCGTCAGGATCATCAGCTAAAGCTGCTCTTAGCTTTTCCTCATCGATTTCTAGTTTTCCACCTTCTAGATAATTACTTGATGTTTTAATTCCAATTTGAGCTAATTGGTTAAACTGCCCTGAATTAGTTACTGGGGAATATAAATCTAAGCGCATTTGACTAAGGGCACTTGTCAAATTTTGATCTCTTCTTAATAGACCACTTTTCGCCTTCTCATCCCAAAGCTCAGCTTCTCGTTCAGTTAACTCTCTTCTCTGTTCATCGGTTAATGGTGGAAAACCACGGTGGGTTGGTTCATTAAGTTTTGAACGTATAGTATCGATAGTTTCATTGTATTTCTCAACAAAGCTCTTAATTTTATTAAACGCATCGTCAGTATTACTAGTAATCGTAATATTAGTTGTCCCAACCTCTTGTAAATTTACAGTTATACCACCAACTGTATTCCGATTTGTTTTTGAAGTAATTGTTTCCGATAGACCAAGACTTTTATTTTTAAAAATAAACTCAGCGTCTTGTGCCTTGTGATTAGGTTTACTATTCACGTCAGTGTTAACATTTAGTTTAGCAAAGAATTCACCTGCAAGCATAATTTCCTGGCCATTTGGCTCTTGATTATGGATGCCTGTTTCTGTTTTCTCAATAATAACACGGCCAAATACTGTATCGTATCTAGCATTTATACCTAAACCTGATGCATTTATGTCCTTTAAAATGTCATTTAAGGACTTGTTATCAATAGTAAATGATGTTGGCGGTAAAAGATTACCATCCTTATCTTTTTTGTTCGTGCTAATCGTAAATGTATTGGAAACTCCCTCTAAACCCATTTGTTTTTGAAATGATTTAGCTGGATCCAATTTACTTCCATCAGTATCCATAATAGTTTCGTAACTCATATATCTCTCTGCTTTAGCTACTTTTGTTACTTCTACTTCATATGAACCATTTCTTACTGAAGCATTTGCTGTTGCCGTCAGAACACTTTCATTTGAACTTGCTGCTTGCCTTGTATTAATAGAAGATCTAAGTCGAATATTAGATGCAGCATCATCTAGATTTTTAAAAAGCAGATTCATATCACGGTATGCGTCTCGTTGCCATTCTAGCCTTGTCTTTCGTTGTGTAAAACGATCTAACGGTAATCGTTCCACTTTCATTAAATTTTTAATAATACTTTCTGTATCTAGACCACTAGCAATACCACCAATTCTCAATTACTACACCACCTTATATCTTCTTATCAATAAATATCCCAATTGTCTCTTTCATTGCCGCAAACATATCCAATAGCTTTTTAGGAGGAATTTCTTTTATAACTTCTTTTGTCTGTTCATCGACTATCGCTACATAATACTCATTTAATTCTTCATGAAGCGTAAATTTCAAAGAACTATTAGTTGAAGTTAGGAATTTATTAATACTCTCAAGTTTTTTTTCAACATCTTCTTTTTTTATAACGCCACTTTGTTCTGGAAACGTGCTTTGTTTTATTGGTTCACTGACTAGCGCTTTCTCCATTGTTACATTAGTCTTTGCTTGTTGATACGTATTTGTTGGAAGGTTCCGTCCGATTTCCATTTATTCATCTCCCTCATTACACTTTTTATTTATATCGACAAATCCTAGGATATTTGAAGTTTTTTTATAAAAACAGACACAATAATTACAATTAATGAAAATGTAATAGAATACTTCAAAATAAAAAGCCAGTTTGCTACGGTTTTACCCGAACAGCCTGGCTTTTCATAGTTAGTGACTATTAATACTTGTATTACCTCTTATTATTACTTAGAACTTTTACTGTTTCATAACCAACAACCTGATAGTCACCTAACATCCCACGGAATTCTACTAATGTTTCACCTGCAACCCAATTAAAGTCTTCACGGTTGAATTTAAAGAGGCCATTTTCAGATTTTTTTTGATCGCCATTCTTTTCAGCGATTGCTGATACACCATTTAAAGTAACACTAGTTAGATCAAAACTCTTCAGTAGTTCCTTAATGTGCTTTTTACCGAATTCTTTTTCGAACTCTTTTGTAAAAACAACTTGAACTGTAAATTTACCCGTATTTGGATTAATAACTCCTGGGTTTACTTTTATTTCAATAGGGATATAAACATTGATCGTTTTTTCTAAAGTTGTCGACCACCCAGCATGATCAATCACTGTTAACTTGATTGAGTAACTACCTGGTTTGTCGAAGCTAAACATATCCCCATTGTCAAATTGAACTCCATTCACTAATAGTACTTCACTTTGGATGCCCGACAAGTTATCGTGAGCAGAATAACTTAAATTAACAACAGTTTCTAATTGATAAGAATCATTCAAATCCAATACAACGTTAGGAGCTGTTTTGTCAATTTTCACTACAACTGTTTGTTGATCTTCTATGTTCCCTGCCCTATCAGTACTAAAAAATGTAATTAAATTTACACCTTCTTCAGGTACTGAAAAGCTTGTACCTTCTCTTAATGCTGAGCCGTTTATTGAGTAGAATGTCTTAGCAACTCCACTTAGTTTGTCTTCAACTGTAAGCTCAACATTTACAGGTTCCTTGCTCCAAGTAGATGGAACATCCGCATTTGTAACTGGTGCTGTTTTATCAATCTTCACTTCTATTGTTTGTTGATCTTCTACGTTACCTGCTTTATCAATACTAAAGAAAGATACTTTATTTACTCCTTCTTCAATTACGTCAAAACTTATTCCTTCTTTTAACATTGATCCGTTAATTGAATAGAATGTTTGGGCAGGTCCGCTTAGCTTATCTTCAACTGTCAGCTTTACATTTACAGACTCCTTGCTCCAAGTGGATGAGGCATCGGCACTTGTAACTGGTGCTGTTTTATCGATTTTCACTACAACTGTTTTTTGATCTTCTACGTTACCTGCTTTATCGATACTGAAAAACGTAATCAAACTTATACCCTCTTCAGTCACTGTAAAGCTTGTTCCTTCTTTTAATTCTGACCCGTTTATCGAGTAGAACGTTTTGGCAACTCCACTTAATTTATCTACAGCCGTTAGCTCAACGCTTACAGCTTCTTTACTCCAAGAAGACTGTATAACTGCTGAAGTAATTGGTGCTGTTTTATCAATATTCACTTCACTAGTTTTGATTTTTTCAACGTTCCCTACTTTATCAATTGAATAGAAGGAAATTTTGTGAATACCCTCTTTATCAAGAGTAAAGGTTGTCCCTTTCACAAAAGCACTATTGTTTATTGAATAGAAAGTATCTGCAACTCCCGTTTCGTTATCAGTTGCTGATAGCGTAGCGACTACAGCTTGATTCGTCCAATCTTGCGGAGCGTTAACTGTTGTTACTGGAGCTTCCGTATCAACTATTAATTTAGCTAGAACGATATTTGACTGTGATGATTCGCCAAAGGAATTACTATACGATGTAACATAATACTCATGATCTGCATACGACATATTTGTAATCGTATAAGAGAGGTTATTTACCTTTTCGGCCACTAATACTGGTACGCCATTTATTAATTCGTAAATGTTATAACCATTTGCGTAGGTGATGAAGTCCCAAGAAATTCTCGCACTTGTATCACTTAACAAAGTTAGCTTTGCCACAGGTGGTTGCATAATTGGATAAATAATCGTTTCCGTTACTCTTGCAGGCTGTGATTCACCAAAGCGTGTGCTAAATGCTGTAACTTCAAATTGGTGCGTATCTTCAGTTAAATTATTAACTGTAAAACTACGTGCAGTACCTTTATAAAGTAACTGTCTTGTATCATTGATAATTCTATATACTCGATATTCATTTGCCCATGTAACGATTGGCCAAGTAAAGGTAATATTATTTGCATTAAAAACATTTTTCGATACTACTGGCGCTAATACAACTGGCCATGTTAGCGTTAAGTTTAACGAACTTCCTTCTGGAGAGTCGCCAAAACGGCTACTGACGGAATGAACAATATACTGGTAGTCACCCTCAGGCATATTAACAAACGTTGTCGACGTACCAGTTACGGTTCTTTCTAAAACAGCATTACCATCGACCACTCGGTAGACCTTATAAGCTGTCGCAAATGTAGCAGCATTCCATCTAAGGACAATATCATTTCCATTCGTAATGCTACTTGTAAAGTTTTCTGGTCTTTCCATAACTGGATGGGCTAGTGTTAAAGAAACATTGCTTCCTTCCAATGATTCTCCGTAACGAGTACTATTAGATTTGATAACGTATTTGTAATCTCCCTCAGGTTGATTCGTAAACGTAGTAGAAGTTGCTGTTACGGTTCTTTGAAATACTAACTTTCCATCAATTTCTCGGTAGACGTTATAGTTATTGGCAAATGAAACTGCACTCCAACTCAACGCTAAATCATTACCATTATTGACTTTTATAGTTAGATTTGAAGGTTTTTCCATAATCGGAAAAACTACTACCTGAGCAATTTGACTTCCTTCGACTGACTCACCAAAACGACTACTGAGAGAATGAACAACATAAGTATGTTCACCTTCAGACTCATTTGAAAGGGTAGTAGATAGGGTTGTTACAGTCCTTCTTAATTCTAATACCCCATTGATTACCTCATAGATTTTATAATTGTTAGCAAATGGAACTGAGCTCCAAGTTAAGACAACATCATTTCCATTTTGAACTCTAGAAGTGAAATTACTTGGTGCCTCCATAACAGGATGAACTAAAGAGATGGCTACCTCTGCTCCCTCTGGTGATTCACCTAATAAAGACGAAACAGAATGAACAATATATTGATATTCTCCAGCAGGTGCATTTGCAATAGTTACAGTTGTACCAGTAACTGTTCTACTTAAGACTTTTTCGCCATTAATCACTTGATAAACTCGATAACTATTCGCATATTGAACACTTGTCCATCTTAGAGAAATATCGTTACCGTTTAAAATACTGTAAGTAAAATTAGTCGGTGTAGCCATTGTTTGACCGTTTAAAGTTACTTTAACCTGTGTCCCAACGCTAGACTCTCCAAATCTATTAGAAACAGCGTGAACAAGATAAGTATACTCCCCAGGCGCCATGCTACTATAAGTAACGTTTCTATTAGAAGTTGTCGTTCTTAAAACTTTTTGGCCATCTACAACTTGATAAACTTTGTAACTGGTTGCATGTGGCGCCACGTCCCAGCTTAATGTAAATTGGGTTGCACTATTTACTGCATGGATCAAATTTGCCGGAGGCTCCATAGTTGGATGAACAACTGAAAAAGCTAATATACCGCTACTCTCTGATTCTCCAAAGCGAGTCGAAAAGGCAGAAACCTCGTATTGGTATTCACCCTCAGGTCTATTGGAATACGTTACACTAGTACCAGTAATTGTACTTCTTAATATCTTTTCTCCATTTACAATTTGATAGACTCTATAGTTATTTGCATTCGCTACACCATTCCAACTAAGGACGATGTCATTTCCATTTTGAACTTTATAGGTAAAGTTACTTGGGGCCGACATGGTGTGGCCTTCAACAGTTACAGTTATTTGACTACTATCCTCTGACTCTCCAAAACGATCACTATATGAATGTACTTCATAAACATAACTTCCGCTAGGAGAATTATTAAATCTAACAGTTGTACTTGTAACTGTGCTCCGTAACACTTTTTCTCCATCTACAATTTGATAGACTTTATAACTATTTGCATGTGGGACAGTGTTCCAAGTTAAAACAATATCATTGATGTTTTGTAGCGTATAGTTAATATTACTTGGTGCAACCATCGTAATGTCACTAACAGTTGCATTCAATCGACTTCCTTCAACTGACTCACCAAAACGAGTGCTATTTGCTGTAACTTCATATATATATTCACCAGTTGGGACGTTTGTAAATTTTAACGTCGTTGCTGTTACCGTATTTATTAACACTCTCTTCCCATCTTTTAATTGATAGACATTATAGTTTGTTGCAAAAGGTACAGAACCCCATTTTAACGTCAAATCACTACCATTAGTCACAGAATAAGTGAAATTACTAGGTGCTGTCATTATAGGATGAATTACTTCTATATCTAAATACTTAGAAAGAGCCGATTCGCCATATAAAGTGTTAACAGCGGAAACAGCATACGTATATTGCCCTTCAGGTGCATTTGTTACAGTAAAAGTTCTTGTTGTTACTGAAGCTAACAAACTTTTCTCATTACCATTTAGGATTCGATATACATTGTAATGTTCAGCATACTGAGATGCCCCCCAGTTCAAAACGATATCATTACCATTTCTAATTGATTGAGTGAAGTTGCCTGGTTCTGCCATCTGCGGATATGTAACCGTAAAGGATACCGGTGCACTTGGACCAGATTCACCATTGGAGCTTAAGGTTGAAACGACAAACCGATATGACCCTTCTGCTAAATCATTTAAATTATAAATATTTGCTGTAGTCTTGCCATGTAAAATAAGCTGTCCTTCTGTAATTTCGTAGACATTGTAGCCAGTTGCTCCAACAACTGAGCCCCATGTCAACCTTACATCATCCGGTGTTAGATGAATTGCCCCTAGATCGCTAGGAGGTAATATGCTGCTGTTAGTATTAGCAAGCACACTAGCAAATGGAAATAAAAATTGAGAAAAAATAGTGAACAGTGTTAGAAACGCTATGTTTCTAAGGAAACGTTTACCCATACAATAGTCCCGCCTTTTCTTATAATTTCCAAATAAAAAAGAACCTTAAACAAGGTTCATAGGTAAAAAGCTATGATTCCTTGTGGCAACCGGCTACCATCCACAAGAAAATTCTCCTGTGGTTCAGGTCCTTGGCTTTGCGTCTCATAGTTTCCTATGATTTGCCTTTTTCACTTGGTGATTTTTTACTACTACATACTATAATACTAGGTATATGGAAATAGCTGAATAGTGCAATTGAACTATAATTTCTTCTATTATGTAAAATCTACTAGTAATCTTGAACTGATTATATCAAATTTAACTAAACTTCCTCATTAATAATAGATGAAATCGATACTTATGCAAGTTGATTTCTCATCAATATATGCTCCGATCTTTAACTAAAAACAATAAAGGAATAATCCCCCCAGGGATTGAGGAATTATTCCTTTTTACTTAATCGGGGACTCTTTCAATGAACTTAGAACTATTATCTTTTTTATAAACTTACAGCTGGGTCTAGAGCAACTATCTTTTTATTTGTAAATAAATAATCTCTCTACAGCAGGTTGATAATTATAGCTAGCAGCTTGAGTATAGCATGCTTTGGCTTTATCATGATAACCCATTGTTTCATAATATACTCCAAGATTATATAAAGCTAAGTAACTACCCGTTCCCAATGTACTATCATATTCGCTCGTTTCACCCAACTCGATGCAGTACAAATATTCTTTTTCAATATTTACTAGAAAATTACTATATTCTTCAAAATTACTAAATACAAGTTCCATATAGAATAGTGCTACTACAAAGTGAAAATCTGCAAACGACTTTAAAAAAGAATATTCGTTATTAATTATTTCTAAACCCTTTTTAAAATCTTTTAATAAGATTAAATTATAAATATAACCAACTATTAGGTTTGGCTTATAACTATCTGAGTTAGTTATCATTGAGTAACACATGTTATAGTACTTATTGGCATTAAGATAATCCTTAGTAATTCTATATTCTTTAGCTAGTTGATATAGTATATAGTTATCATTAGCGTTCTGTTTTTCCTCTTTTATTAACAAAGCAATATTCCTAATAGACTTTTCTTTTAAATAGTAACCATCATGATAAACTTCAACGTCTAATTTTTTTCGAGGATGTATAGATTTAACTTGCTCGTGTATTCTGCCATTATACCTGGTGTTTTTTGGGAAAATCCGTGAAATATAGGCTTGTGAATGCCGAACTTCATTATTTTGAACGAACTTATCTATCCTTTTAATTCTACCAACTGCAGGTCTAGAATTAATAAATTCTATTATTTTAGACTTACAATCATTTACTATATATTCATCAGCATCCAGCACTAACTGCCAATCTGTTTTTGTTTGTTCTAACGAGAAGTTTCTAGCATTTGAAAAGTGATTATCCCATTTATAATGGTATATGTTTGCCCCATATGACTTGGCAACTTCAATTGTTTTATCTTCTGATCCAGTATCTACAATTATCATTTCGTCTACAAGACCCTTTACACTTTCCAAGCACCTTGACAATACCTTCTCTTCATTTTTAACTATCATGCAAAGTGATAAAGTATTCATAAATGCACCACCTAATCTCAGTTCTGTTATCAATTTTGTTCAGATTTGGTAAAAAAATAAACTCCAGTAACCTCACCTTACTGACTAAAAATTATTACATTAATTATTTCCACCCAGTATTGGACAGCAATTGTCTTGTGAATTTATTTTTTGCATAGTTACCCATATGATAGCCTTCACAATTTTTCTAAACACTATTTAAAAATAATAAAGAGTTTAGCGGGTGCGCTTTTTATATTGCACTAGACTTTTAAATGTATCTATTTATTTTCATATTCCACGCAATATAACAAGTATCCTCAAAGCCAGACACTATACGAGAGAGCCCTTTCAATATTGTGTTACTAACGACTTATTTTGCACTCAATCCTCCTTGAAGCAATTCAAATTCTTAAAAAATAATCTATTAGTTTTTATATCGGTAGCTAGCTATTATTATTGAAACAATAAGCTAATTAATCAAAAAAAAATTACTGGACTAAAAGTTAATTCATACCATACTTTTTATTCTCTTGCATCGACAATTATGTTTGTAACATAACTTTTCTTCACTTGGGAAGAAGCCAGTAAGGAACTTTAGAATTTCTGATATATTAAACTCTTTCATAAAAAGTTTATGTTAAAGCAAAAAAAAGAGATCCCATTATCTGGGAGCCCTTTCTTTTGAAATTAACGAAGTAATTGTAATACAGATTGTGGTTGTTGGTTTGCTTGAGCAAGCATAGCTTGAGAAGCTTGGTTAAGAATGTTAGATCGAGTGAACTCCATCATTTCTTTAGCCATGTCTACGTCACGGATACGAGATTCTGAAGCTTGCAAGTTCTCAGATGCATTGTCAAGATTTTTAATTGTATGCTCTAAACGATTTTGCCATGCACCTAATTTAGAACGACCTTCACTTACATTTGCAATCTCAGCTTCTATCGCAGCGATTGTTGCATCAGCATTTGCATAAGTGTCAACATCAAGTCCAGTTACAGCAGTAGCTACAGCAGATAAATCAATTCCAGTAGCTGTAAAGTCTAATTCCATAAATTGACCTTCATTAGCTCCTACTTGAAGCGTAACTGTTCCTGCATCACCAGCTGTACCATCTAGTAATTTTTGTTTATTAAACTCAGTATCAGTACTAATTCTAGTGATCTCAAGTGCTAATTCGTCAATCTCGTTTTTGATAGCCGTTCTATCTTCTGTAACATTCGTATCGTTCGCTGCCTGTACAGCTAGTTCACGCATACGTTGTAAAATTGCATGAGCTTCGTTAAGAGAACCTTCTGCTGTTTGAATCATAGAAATACCATCTTGAGAATTACGAGATGCTTGATCTAAACCACGAATTTGTCCACGCATTTTTTCAGAGATTGAAAGACCAGCTGCATCGTCACCAGCACGGTTAATACGAAGACCTGAAGATAATTTCTCCATAGCTTTACCAGTTGAGTTAACATTCATGCCCATTTGACGGTGAGCGTTCATTGCATTTAAATTGTTATTGATAATCATTATAATTTCCTCCTTGAAATTGTTTTTTACTCCGCCCACATCCTTGTGGTTGGAAAGGGTTTAAACAAAAGTGAGTGAAAAGTCGGCCGCCTTTTTTCTCATTTTGCTTTACACTAATAATATCGGATAGATTAATAGAATGTTTAGAGTTTTTTCGATAAATTTTTAACTTTTTTATTTATTTTTTAAAATATTTTTGTTTCTTGTCGAATTGCAGTTTTTTGTTACTATAACTTACTATATTAATCGTAAATGTTACTATAAACTTAGTAGAAATTTCTGAACGACTAACTCAAAAAAACACTCCCTCATAATTGAAGGAGTGACTATATTCATTTATTGCTCTTCTTTTTTTAGAAAAGTCCCTGTCAATTGTTTTAGCAAATCAACCGAAGTATTTGCTGCACTTGCGTTTTCTTCTTTGATTGAAAGGAATATCTCTTTCCGTTGAATTTCCACTGAACGCGGTGCATTAATACCTAGTTTAATCTGGTCACCTTCAACAGCAATAACCGTAATCTCAATATCGTCACCAATCATAATCGACTGATCCTTTTTTCGTGATAAGACGAGCATCGTTATCCCTCCTTACCGACAGCTTGTGGCATGAGTAAGTGCTTAGTACCGTAGTTCGGATCATTTAAGGAAATCTGCTTGCCTTGATTTGTTTTGTTATTAATGACAACTGGTCCTTGCAAATTGGCTGTTGTTTTCGTGAATGGTTCTTGAACTGTAAGTATAGAGAAAATCGAAACGTCTTCCTCTTTTTCGATTTTTAATGCTTCAATTGTTGCATCTGAGAGCTTTACTTGATAGTCCGGGAAAAACTGAAACGGTGAGACGACTACGAAACCGAGTTCAGGTGTCGTGACTGATTGTAGTATGTAAAAAGGGGTGCTCTCATCAAACGGTAATAAAACAAATTTTTTCTCATCTAAAAAACTTGGGATACCAGCTTCAAAATGGATGATCTTTTCTTCACTTATTTCTACTTCACCTAAATATTTCGTATTAATCTTCATAGATTACCACCACTTTACTTTTTATTACTTCTATTGTAATGCAGTTACCAAAGAATTTAAACGTCACTAATGAACTTTTATGGACAAGTTATGATATAGAAAAAGCCCCGATATGATATCGAAGCTAGAGTTGGCGGTTTACGTTTAAACCGATGACCTTCATTGTGAGATTGTTTTTTTGTTTTACGTAAGCATTTGACTGCCATTTGGGAATTGATATTTGCGGGTCGTTCTTTCTGACATGAATTTCAGGCATACTACTCGTCACTTGTATCTTCACTTCACTAGGGACATAATTAAATTTCACTTGAGAAGTTGAACGCGGTAAAAATCCAACGTTAAGCTCTTTTTCGGGATACAACTCTGAATTGATTTCAGCGATCCTTGGGATGGCCCCAAAACCATTTTCAATTCTCATCATCATATCGCCTTGTTGCGCTGTTTTCGCAATGTACTGTGCAACTTTACCTTCTGCTTTTGAGATAAATTCATTTGAACTGCGCAATGGCCCCTTCAAGTGAGCATCAGCAAATGCTTCGGTTTGGTCAATATACAATTTTGACGCCCGTGTACTTATGCTCATCGTTGAATGGTCTTGGTGAATTGAGAGCTCGGCATTGCGTTGATTGATTTGCATTTGGGGGCGATTTGGTTGCAAGCCAATCTGACCTAGAACTGAGTTCATTTGTATATATGGTACTTGCATCAGTCATCCCCCTTCTTTTGCCCGTCACGTGAAACCTCTTCACCTTATACTATTGCTTATCTTAAAAAGTCCATTAACGTCGGTTGAATAATTCTAGCTCCAGCAGCTAAGGCTGCTCGGTGAACACTTTCTTGTGTTTTAAGGTCAATTATAACCTTTTCCATATCCGCATCTTCATTATTGGAAAGAATTCGTTTAGCAATAACTTCTTGTTCCATTACTCGGTCTTCAATCATTTCGACACGGTTCACGCGCGCACCTAGTTCCGCTCGTTCGTTTACAACTCTGTCTAATTGACCACTTATACTGCTTAAAAATTTCGTCAAATCTTCAGCCTTTGTAGCTGGGTTTTTTAATGTATTTTCTAGACGAATAAGTTCCCCAAAGAAATCATTTGAAAATACATTTGCTGGGTTAATATTAACAGCAATGTTTACACCCTTTAACACTTCAATATTAACATTTTGTCCATTAGTAGAAACGGCTGTTCTGTCAGAAATGACAATATCTCCACCAGTTATTTTTTGAGAAACTTGATTGTTATCTTTATCTAAAAAGTTATGACTGATGCTAATTGCACCATTGTCATTTGCTATGTTAATCGTTTTTCCCGTTGCACTTTTAAAAGTGTCAGCAGTATCAAACTTATATAACTCACCATTATACGTGATCTCTAATGAAGCCAAATCAGGGCTACCTGGTTGTAACACATCGGCACTTAAATTAATTTTTGTCGTATCGACTGGCGGATTTGTTGTGTTCGTTCCGTTAAAAATAAATTTATTATTTGACTTCGTATTCGCTAATGCAATTAGATGTTCCCTTAATTGCTCTACCTCTTTAGCCATGTTGCCACGTTGTGTACTTTCATACGTATCATTTGAAGCTTGAACAGTTAATTCGCGGATACGTTGGAGTGTGTTCGTCACTTTGTCTAGCGTTGCATCAGCTGTATCCATCCAGTTGTATACTTCACCAAGATTCCGCTTAAACTGCTCTACTTCAGTAACCTGAGTTCTGTAGCGCATACCGTTCATCGCCACTACAGGGTCTTGGGAAGCACGACTAATCTTTTTCCCAGTTGCTAACTGATCCTGAACTTTACTCATATTTTTATAATTGTTACTCAAATGACGTAAGGAATTGTTTGCCAGCATTGCTTGAGTCGTTCTCATCTATGTTCACCTACTGTTTTAGTTTTGATTATTCAAAACGCCTAGTTTCGAAGTAATTGCTAATTATATAAAGTTATCAATTACTAAAGTAACTAAACTATTTATCTACCAACTAAGCCCATACCATTAATGATTTTGTCTAGCATTTCATCAACCATTGTGATCGTTCGGGCAGCTGCGTTGTATGCATGTTGGAATTGAATTAAGTTTGTCATTTCTTCGTCAAGCGAAACACCACTTACGCTTTCACGGCGTTGGTCAACAGAAAGCCTTAATGTATCAGAGTTACGAGTCATTCTTTCGGCTTCATTTGTATTAACAGCCATATCTCCGATGACCCCTTGATAAAAGCTCATTACATTCGTTGTCGTTCCACCAAAATCTAGATTAGCGTCTTTTACGTTTGCTAATAAGAGTGCGTTAGATCCATCTCCAGAGAAAGCTTCTCCATTAATCCCTTTACTAGCAGCAATATTGTCCAAATGCGACATAATTTTATCTGAAACTCTTAAACTAGAAGCTGCTCCTTGGAAATTGCCATCAGACGGAACAAGGCTACCGAAATCAAAAAAATCAACTGGTGAATGTACGCCGCTTGCAATATCCGTCAAATTCCAACCTGCACTGTGTACAGCATTAAACTGTTGGACGAAAGTAAATACCATTTGATCCAAATTACGAAGCATTTCTGGATATAACCCTTTTTGCTCCAATAGGCCATTGTTCATCTTTACATATCCATACGCTTCAAGATCCGCCTTTAATTTACCAACGGCACGGAATGTATCAACATCAAATATATTTACTCCACCTGATGTTTTATAATCAAAATTTGGATCCTTAAGTGCATTTGCTGATGCGACGTAAACATGTTCTACTAAACCTGTACCTTCGTGAAAGGCTACTCTCATTTCGTTTGCTTCTAGACGCCTACCATCGACTAGTGTTACACCCATATCACGACCATTATCGTCGATTAGTTTTACCGTATATTTACCTTCAGCAATTTCTAACGATTGACCACCACTACCTACACGTTCAACCTTTACATTAGCGATTTGCGAAAGACGGTCGACTAACAGATCACGCTGATCATACAAGTCGTTTGGCAAATACCCATGTGGTTCTACAGAAGCAATTTGCTTATTCAAGTTATTAATTTGTCTTGCTAAAGAATTAACCTCATTTAGCGTAACGTTGATTTGTTCCTTCATATCACGCTGAACAGCTTTCAACGAATCAGCAGTGTAGTTAAATGTTTCTGCTAGAGCCATTCCGCGTTGGCGGACAACTGACCTTGCACCCGAGTCTTCAGGGTGAACAGATAAATCTTGAAGTGACGACCAAAAACGATCCAAAGTCTTTGCTAAGCCGTCTTCTGTTGGTTCATTCATAACGTCTTCCATTTTCCTTAGAGCAACCTGACGTGAATCCCAATATCCGAACTTACTAGTTTCTGCGCGGAATTGTGTATCGAGGAACCCTTCACGAATTCGTTGAATTGCCCCAGCTTTTACCCCTGTCCCCAGTTGTCCTGGTATCCCCGGCATGTTTAAACCAGGTTTTGGGAAGGCTTCAGTCTGACTAAAATTCACTCGTTGCCTTGAAAAACCAGCAGTATTTGCATTGGCAATATTATGTCCTGTTGTGTGTAGTGCCGTTTGCTGCGTAAAAAGCGCGCGGCGACCGGTTTCTAATCCGTGAAAAGTGGATCGCATTGTTGTTGTTCCTCCATTCCCTTATTCCAAGAAGCTCTCTATTTTTGTTTTATGCTTTTGTATCAAATAACGATCTTCCTAATTGCTCATCGTCATCATTCGTTGTTCTTTGGTAATTCCCTGTATCCGACTGCGGTTGTATTACGTCGAGAGATAAGTTAACAAAACGTAACGAATCTTGAATAAGCTGCTGATTTAATTCATTTTGCATCTTGAGTCTTTCAATTTCCTCAATTAATTCTTTTTGCAGACTTATTAGCTGATTTTTTTCCTCTTCATTTACATGAAGAAGGAGTTCAGTGACCGTTCCGCCTTCTGACGCTAATCCCTTACCATTGATAAAATAACGAACTAGTCGGACTCGCTCTTGTTCAAGCTGTTGTAGTTGTTTTAAGTAGGCGGATTCTTTTTGTAGGAGTGACCTTAAGTGAGAGATGTCGCCCTTTTTTAATGCCTCAGTTTTTTCTTCGGCTAGTTGATTAAATGTTGTATGGACTTGTCCTAATTTCTTCATACATTCAATTATTTGTTGGGCGGACATCTTTTTTCACCTCGAGTCTATTCGTTCCAAAATTCATAAAACTTTTTCGCCACATCTTGGGCGTTGACTTTATATTCTCCAGAGTCAATCTTAGCTTTTAGCGCTTCGACCTTTTCTTTACGTTCAGTAGCAATTCTTGTTTCTTGCTGCATTAATTTTGCCGTTGTCGAGATTTCTAGTTGATCTCTCTTTTTAGAAACATCACCTTTTGGCTGTTGTTTTTCAATCGATTTCCGATAAATATTTTGAATATTTCCGTACGGATTGATCTTCATTCTTCTCCACCTCTTTCCTTATTCCAAAAACTACTTTGTTATTTATATCGTCAAAAATACAGATTTGTTTAGGGTAAATAGAAGATTATAGGAAAAAGAATCCGCACAACAACGTACATCACTTGCCACGATTATTTTTTAATGAGTGATAAGTTGTAATCCGACTATTTTCCTCTTGCCTTTTGCGTGCTTCAAACTTCTTTTCAGCTTCTAAACGATCTAAACCTGAAGTAATATTACCTTTACAACTCCCGCAAATACGCCCTTCACGAATCATTGTTCCGCAAGCATCACATGGATATGCAAGATTTGGGAAGCTTTGCAGTGAAATCCGGCCTTGTTTGATAAATTTATAAATAAATTGTTGATCAACACCTGTTGCTGCTTCCACCTCAATAATTGATGCCATACGATTTTCTTTTTTTCTTACATATTGGTAAACAGTCTGATAATCTTGATCTTCTTGTTTTTGACAATCCTGACAAACGTCACGAAAGCTTTTCACAAATATTTTATTACAACGTGGACAATTAAGTAGCTCTGCCATTGAAATTCCCCCTGTGATAAATTTTGATATTAATTATATCGGCATATAAAATGATCTCGTTAAGCGTTTATAAAAAATTTGTCGAACAGCGAGGGGACGCAATGGTGATGACTGATAGCAGCAAATCGTTAGACACTTAGCCTCTGGCTACGGTAACCGCAAAAACTTTCTCTGCTCCACCGATAGCTCTCAGAACACCGGCTGCTGCATATAGCGTTGCACCTGTCGTATAGATATCATCGACTAACAAAATAGTCTTACCTTGTATTTTGTTTTGTAAGTTCGGTGCCAATTGAAATTCTAACTTTTTCTCTAAGCGCTGTTTCCGCGTTTTCTTGCTTTGCTTTACTGTATCTTCAGGTTTGAGAAGTGCTTCAATTATCGGAAACGGTATACTCTCTGCTAAAGCTATGGCTTGGTTAAAACTTCTTTCGTATAATCGCTGACTACTTAACGGGATTGGCACAACAACATCAATCTTCTCGTAATCGCTAAGCAGCTTTTGAAGACTTGGCCAGAATAATTTGACCAGTTCGGCATCACCACGAAATTTCCACCTTGCGATGACCTCTTGCAAAAAATCATTGTAAACGTAAAGCGAACGGTTTTTTATTAACGCAGCTTCACCCCAGCTGTGACAATCACTACAAAGATCACCAACCCGGTATTTAGGGTCTAGGTCAGTAAAAGGACGACCACATTTTTGACAAATGTCGCCTTTGATTTTTTCTAATCTAGGTTTACATTGCTCACATAACGGCATAGGAGTTGATCTACCAAAGACAAACTGCCAGCTAATACTTTCAATAAAAGTGGAGTGACACCAGAGACAGTGCATTTAGAAACCTCCCAGCTTATTCATCAAGTTAATATGGTCGATCGCATCAAGCATCGCTTCGGTATGACCATAATGAAAAAAGATGATTTCACCACATGGAAATTGCGCACTTCTGCCGGCGCGACCGGAAATTTGAACGAGAGCACTTTCAGTAAAGACATCATCATCAGCTCCGTAAACAGCTACCGCTACATTCGGAACGGTTACACCACGCTCTAAAATTGTCGTTGTTACTAATAGTTGAATTTCGTTATTGCGAAATTTTTGCACTTTCTCGCGACGGTTAGGATCTTCAGCATGAACACCATCAAGTCGTTCAAATTTTCGTTGGAGGATTGGTACAAGTTGGTCGAGCACGATAACCGATGGTACAAAGAGGAAGGTTTGTTGCTGCTTGGCAACTCTTTCAGTGAGCCAATTGATAATGGTGCCTGGCACCTGCTTTTTTTTGAGTAGCTTACGCCAGTTTCCGGCCCATGTCGGTTTAGGTACTGGTAGTGGGTAGCCATGAAAACGGCTGGGAATTTTAACAATCTCGAGGTCGGGTGATTTTTGCAGTTTTTTATCCGGGGTTGCTGTTAGGAAGATGGTCGTTGCTTCTTTCTTGGCTGCTTTATTGGCCGCATATTTTAACATCGGGTCATAGGAAAAGGGAAATGCGTCGACTTCATCAATCACAACAAAGTCAAAATGGTTTTCATAGCGGAGCAGTTGATGCGTCGTCGCGATGACAAGTTGACCCTCTTTGCCACGGTCTTCACTACCGCCATATAAAGAAAGTACGGATACATTCGGGAAGACTGCTTTAATTCGAGGGGTTAGTTCGTGGACAACATCACTCCTTGGTGTCGCAATCAAAACTGTTTGGCCATGTTCGATCGCTTTATTTATTCCTTCAAATAATATTTCTGTTTTTCCGGCACCACAAACGGCCCAGATAAGGATTTTCCGTGGTGTTCCGACAGCCGCAACAATTTTACTTGAGGCATGTTCTTGACCAGCTGATAATGTCCCTTGCCACTTAAGAGTTCGCACTCTCTTTCCATAGTCGATGGTTGGCCCTGACCATGTTAGTAATGGTGTGCATTGCGAAACTTTCCCCATCGTAATACAGTGACGACAATACAAACATTCATCTTCACATCTTGCACAAGCATGCTTGGCAAACAATTGTCTTTTTTCGTTGCCACAGCGCCTGCAAAAATAAGAGTTATTTTTTTCGATAATCGCTTTATGATAAGTAACATACCCACTTTTATAATGTTCATCGATGTCTTCTAGCGGAAAAGGTATTTCTTGAAGAAGAAGGATACGACCATTGAGCACTTTTTGGAGAGAAGTTGAGTAGTTATAGGTGGCGTTTATAGGAGGGGTTTGGATGTCTGGTAACTTGCTGATTGCTGTAGGTAGTGAATTTGAGGGGTGCAAATGAGCAGGGGCGACAAAGCGAAAGGAACCGGAGTCATAAGATACAAATTTCATAAACTTATACACCTCTTTTTTAATTAAAGATATAGGTGTTGAGTTAAGAGTTTAGGCGAGTAAATTATTTATCGCTTACCCACATAACTCAACACCCTACTAATTTTAGCCTTTATACCAACCTATGCCAATACTACCTTCACCAAGATGAGTTCCGATTACTGGTCCAAAGTAGCTGATTGATAAGTCCGCATGAGGATATTCCGTTTTAAGATGCGCTGCAATTTTTTCAGCTTCTTCCTCGCAATTGCCGTGGATTACGACAATATGAATAGGTTCGCCAGTCTTAGCATCTTCATCTAAAAGACCGTAAATACGGTTAAGAGCTTTTTTTGCTGTTCGAACTTTTTCAAAAGGAACGATCTTTCCTGCCTCGAAATGAAGGATTGGCTTAATTTGTAGGAGACTTCCTACTAATAATTGCGCACCGTTTAGTCGACCACCACGATGCAAGTGACTTAAATCATCGGCCATAAAGTAAGCACGCATATTAGCTTTCATTTCCTGCAAACGAGCGAGGATTTCATCTGATGACTTACCTTCATTCGCAAGCTTTGCTGCTTCTAGAACGAAAAAGCCTTGTGGCATACAGCTCAGTTCAGAATCAAAGGGAATCACTTCAATCCCTTCAACCATGCTTCCGGCTGCTACAGCTGATTGGTACGTGCCACTTATTTCGCTTGAAAGATGGATCGAGATTACTTGGTTGTGGTCTTTAGCTAAGCGCTCGAATTCGACCGCAAATAAGCCGATCGCCGGTTGAGAAGTCGTCGGCAAATTTTCAATTTTTTTCATCATTTCATAAAAATCGGGAGCTGTAATTTCAGTTTCCTCTTTGTAAGTTTCATTGCCAAAAATTACATTGAGGGGAACCATTGTAATCCCTAACTCATCTCTTATCTGCTTGGGAATATAAGCCGTACTGTCTGTAACAATTGCTATCTTACTCATAGTTATATCCTCACTTTAATGTATTTTCGTTTTCAAAAAAGCCTGTACAGTAATTGTACAAGCTCACACTTAACCTAATTATATACTTTTATAGTACCAATAACCTTAATAACTGTCCATCATTATTCCCTTACAAATAAGAGCAAAATCCGACAACAATAAAAGATTGATGAGTTAGTAGAGTCGTGTCAGATAAACAGCTTAATTAGCAGTTTTTCGTGTTACAATATCCTTCCAAGTTAGCGAACCATGACCCAACCATTTTTTATCGCTTCCACAACTGCTTGGGTGCGATCGTTGACATTCATTTTTTGCAAAATGTTGCTTACATGGTTTTTAACCGTTTTTTCACTAATAAATAGGAGTTCTCCAATTGAACGGTTACTTTTTCCATCTGTCATTAGCTGTAAAACTTCGCACTCACGACGAGTTAACAAATGTAGTGGTCGACAGTATTCAACTTCTCGGTAACCAATTTCGGTGTCGGAAGTTGCTTCAGTAGCTAAACGGCGATATTCATTAATAAGGTTATGAGTTACCTTAGGATGGATATAAGCACCACCATCGGCAACGACTCTTACTGCTTCAATTAAAGAGTCGGCATCCATTTCTTTTAATAAATATCCTGAAGCACCTGTCTTCAATACATGTGTTACATATGTTTCATCATCATGAATAGAGAGGATTAACACTTTGACATTAGGATATTTTTCGATAAGCTGCCTTGTAGCTTCAACCCCGTTCACTTTAGGCATGTTAATATCCATTAAAATGACATCAGGTTGATGTTCCTCAACAAGGCTCATAGCTAATGCACCGTCATCACCTTCAGCTACGATATCAAAGTTATTTTCCATCGCTAAAATTCTCTTAACGCCTTCACGAAACAACTGATGATCATCAATAATGACAATCTTGATAATTTTTTCTTCTTGATTGAACATAAAAATAAATCCCTCCTCTAATTTCTACTTATGTATAGGAATTGCTAGCATAATCATTGTGCCTTTATTAACTTTAGAGTCGATAACCAGCTCACCTTTTAACATATTTACTCGCTCTTTCATACCAAGTAAGCCAAAGGTACCTTCTCTTTTTTCACTTTGATCGAAACCTTTACCGTCATCTTTTATGACAACAACGACCTTCAAAGCCTTTATTTCTATTTTAACTTGGACTTGTTTTGGTTTTGCATGTTTATAGGAATTTTGAACAGCTTCTTGCACAAAACGGAAAATAGCTATTTCAAGGGCGGCAGGGAGTCGCTCTTCTTTCCCGATATTTCGGAATGCGATTGTCATTCCGGTATGCTCTTGGAAATTTTTTAGGTATTTTGCTAATGTCGGAATTAACCCCAGGTCATCTAAAGCCATCGGACGCAGATCATAAATAATTCTTCTTACTTCAGACAATGAATTCTTGACCATTACTCTTAAGTCGCGGATTTCCTTTAAGGCGTCATCAATGCCTTTTTCACGATAGATCCGTTCAACTAGTTCTGAGCGAAGGAGTACATTTGCCATCATTTGTGCCGGTCCATCATGAATCTCCCTTGAAACGCGCTTTCTTTCTTCTTCTTGAGCTTCAATAATTTTCAAACCAAACTCTTGCATTTCTTTTGCATCATTAATTAGTTCGGTCACTTGTTGAAGGTCACTTGTTAGATAATTTAATACAACGGATATTTGCCCAACTAACGTTTCTGCTTTTTTAATCGTCTCTTGAATTCCAATGAGCCTGCGTTCAAGGGTGTCACGTCGTTCTCTTAGCTGACTTTCCTCTTGCCGATATAATGCGAGTTTCACTTGGAAATCATTTGCCATTTCGTAAGCGTTACGAACTTCTTCATCTGTATACTTATCAAAATTTTTGCTAATCTCTGCTAAGCGGTTACGGGCAAAACGCGCATGTCGTTCCATTCGATCTGTATTTTCAATAACTGTAGCTACTTTCATTTGGACTTGAGCTAATTCAACCTGAAGTTGCGAATATTCATTTCGTGATTGCTCCGTTATATCAAAAACTTGTTCCTTACTTTGACTAACAGTTTCTAGCATTTTATCCAAAATCTCATCTAATTTTGTTTTATTCGACATTTTAGTCCCTCACTTTAATGTACAGAACTATACTTCTAGATAATAGAAACTAATTACCTAATATTTATATAGGTAAACTTTACTAGTTGACTTTCGCTTTTGGTATTTTTTCTAAATGAAATTTATTAGTCAGATACAGTTTGTACACTATTTCATTGTTTTGACAACTCTTGTTTTCATTCTACCATATATCGAGAGGTTTAATGTATTTCAATAGTGGTAAATAGTTGATTTTACCTAAGTGTGATGTGTTACACTTAGGCAAAGACCAAAACGGGTGCCAGGCACCTTACGTTAAAAGCGGTGCCTGGCACCCTACGTTTAGTGCTGGTACCGTGAGATTACGGAAGAGGTGTATTTTTTGGCGACAACATTCTTTACTGTTAAGGGGTATGGAGAGCATGAGCTCGTCATTCAAAAATCACGTTTCATTACGTATGTAGATCGTGTATCATCTGAAGCAGATGCTCAAGCCTTTATTGAAAAAATTAAAAAAAAGCACTGGGATGCAAATCACAATTGTTCAGCATATCTTATCGGCGAAAATGACCATATCCAAAAAGCAAATGATGATGGTGAACCGAGTGGAACTGCTGGCGTACCAATGCTTGAAGTATTAAAAAAACGTGGACTAAAGGATACCGTTGTCGTCGTGACTCGCTATTTCGGTGGAATTAAGCTCGGTGCAGGTGGATTAATTCGCGCATATGGAAGTGCTACTAGTGAAGGTCTTAATGCGACAGGAATTTTTGAGCGAAGACTAATGCAAATATTTCATACTAAAGTTGAATATACTTGGCTTGGAAAGTTAGAAAATGAACTCCGGACTTCCCCTTATCTCATAAAAGAAATAAATTATTTAGATCAGGTAGAAGTTCAGACGTATGTGACTAGTGGCGAGGAAGACACTTTTATTAATTGGATGACAGATTTGACGAATG
The DNA here is from genome assembly GCF_046314235.1 of Anaerobacillus sp. NCBI lineage: Bacteria > Bacillati > Bacillota > Bacilli > Caryophanales > Bacillaceae > Anaerobacillus > Anaerobacillus sp. The sequence goes on along the minus strand of NZ_JBKBWN010000014.1, from coordinate 14,949 downwards.
GGCAGGCAAATATAGTCAAAGGTGAGACCGAATACATGTATTACGATGTTATATTATAGCCGAATAGTTAGTAAACATCACTCAATATAAAGAAGCAGTTCGGTTTTCTAAAAAACGAACTGCTTCTTTATGTTTTTTAAAAATTGTTCCTAGAGCAACTGCAAAACATCTTTTTATGGCTAATCAATAATGACTTACCTTCAACATGATGTCGCTGGTTTCCCTTTAACAAGCCTCTAAAATCCGCTAAAATTTTACAGCGAAGAGAAAGGGAAGCCAGCGACTTTTATAGGTGATGCCGGTTTAGTGTTCGGGGACATTAACCATCTAAGTTGGAGGTAAACTTCATAATTTTTTTATTTCTTGCTAAAGTTCATTTTTTTGTTTATGAATTGGACACCTAGGACAGTATAAACACTAAGTACTATTCATCCAATCCCAATCAAAGTAAATAGTGAGGTAAATAACATGAATGAATTAGTTAGTACTTATCTTTTTGCGCTTATTATTTCCTTTTTGGTTGCCGTTATTTCTACACCAATCATTTCAATGTTCGCAAAAAAAATCGGCGCTTTAGATAAACCAAATTCCAGAAAAGTTCATAAGAAGGCATTACCAAGACTTGGTGGACTCTCGATTATATTTGGTACCTTATCTGGTTACTTTTATTTAACACCATACTCTGTTTATTTACCATCTATTTTTATAGGTGCACTAATCATTATTACCGTTGGCATAGTCGATGACACTTATAGTTTAGCTCCCATCTATAAACTAACTGGGCAAACTTTAGCAGCACTCTTAGTAGTAACTGCTGGCTTAAAAATTGAATTTATTACTTTACCCTTATATGGGGAAATTCATTTCGGTGTTTTTAGCTATATATTTACAATCTTATGGATAGTAAGTATTACAAATACAATTAATTTAATTGACGGCTTAGACGGTCTGGCTGCAGGTGTTTCGATTATTGCACTAACTTCGATCTTAATTATGGCCATTCTTAATAATCAATTGGTTATCATCGCTTTGTCAGTTATCATCATTGGTAGTACATTAGGATTTCTCATCTTTAATTTCTACCCAGCAAAAATATTCATGGGTGATACAGGTTCAATGTTTTTAGGGTTTTCCATCTCGATTATTTCAATGATGGGGTTACTAAAAAGTGTTACTTTGTTAAGCTTTGTTATTCCAATTATCATTTTGGCTGTACCAATATTTGATACTTTTTTTGCAATTATTCGCCGTATATTAAACAAACAAAAAATTTCTGCTCCTGATAAGTCACATTTGCACCACCGCTTTCTAGCGATGGGATTTGGACATCGTTCTTCTGTATTAATTATTTATTTATATAGCACTTTCTTTGGTGTAGCAGCTATCTTATTTTCAACTGCAACTCTTTGGGTATGCTATACAATTATTGTCATTTCGTTATTATTAATACAGTTCACAGCCGAATTTGTCGGATTAATCGGTGAGAGAAAACCGTTAATTACAGTAGTGAGAAAGATCATTCTAGATGTAACACAAGGGGTGAAAAGCAACTAAAGCCTTCTCTAATTAATTTAAATAACCCAAGACATATAGGACTATTGACTCGGTGCTTTCAAAACCATTGTCAACGTCATTATAAGTCCTGGGACAAACTTGCTGTATTTACTGTTTCTCACCTAAAGCAAACATTAGTTCAGTTTCAGCGACGACTTTCCCGTCTACATAGGCAATGCCTTTTCCTTTGCCAATTGTCCCTCTAAGGCGTGTAATTTCGACTTCAAGGCGTAGTTGATCACCTGGTTTTACTTGGCCTTTAAAACGGCAACCATCAATTCCAGCAAAGAATGCAAGCCGTCCACGGTTCTCTTCTTTTATTAACATGGCTACAGCACCTACTTGCGCTAGTGCCTCAATAATTAATACACCAGGCATTACTGGATAATCAGGAAAATGACCATTGAAAAATTCTTCATTAGCGGTGACGTTTTTAATACCAACTGCTCGTGTTCCTTCCTCAAGTTCAACAATACGGTCAACAAGCAAAAATGGATAACGGTGTGGAATGATTTCTTTTATTTGTTGAATATCTAACATACTTTTAGTACCTCCTATTAATAACAGATCTTATATTTACATTGTATCATATTTAGCTCGTGTCTACACCACGTTAGTGAACTGTTACCCTAAACTTCATTCATTTAAGCAAAAGTGAGCTTACTGGAACTTAGCCATAAATAAAAAGCTAGGAAACTTATAAGTCTCCTAGCTTTTTATTCAGTATCTTTATAGATAATATCATGAATTTTTAACCAAGGGCCTTTTTCTAAGATATCCTTTGGTTCACCGTCACCTATTACACCATATCCAAACATAGCACCAGCTATAAGGCTTCCAGCAAAAATAAGTGTCACTAAAATAATTCGTACCCAAATCGGTATTAACCGAATTCGTTTACGTTTATTTCGCTTTGTTTTCACCTTTTTTTGTTTCTTCAGTTCTTGCCTATTGTTTTCTTCATTAGTTTGCTTTTCGTTTTCATTCGTCATTTGATACACCTTTTCAGTTTTGGAGTGAGAAAAAGTTTTAAATGCTGATTTTTAAAAAAACCAACTAACCTCTAATATTATTGACTAAGCCCATCATTTGATCAGCAATCGAAATCGATCTTGTATTAAATTGATATGCACGTTGAGCCAAAATTAGTTCGCTCATTTCTTTACCAAGATCAACGTTCGAACCTTCTAAAGCACCTTGAATTAGTACTCCACGATTTACAACATTGTCGACAACGTCACCAAAGTTTAATCCTAACTCTTGTAGATTAGGAAAGGTATAGAAATTATCTCCATTATTTTGAAGTAGTTGCGGTTTCGTAATCTTCACTAATTGAAGTTGGCCTACATTACGTTGCGTATTGTCCTTTAAAGTAACTTCTACTCTACCTTCTTCAGTTACTCTAATCGAATCGTAGTTTGCTGGAATCACCATTGGCGTTCCTGTAGAAGACATTACGTAGTCACCATCACCAGTAACAAGGTATAATTCTTCACCATTGTTTGGATTGGGACTTAAATAAAAGGTACCATCTCTAGTAAAACGACGCTCTCCACCTGGTTCTGTCGGCATAGCTTCAAAGAACACACCTTTTTCCGATAACGCCAAGTCTAAGGCTCGTCCAGTTTGCATAATTGACCCTTGTTCCATTCTCACATTTGTTTGAGAGACACGAGCACCTGAACCAACACGTAGACCAAACGGTGTATTTCGACCTGTTTCTTGACTAGCTACAGTTTGATTGTTTAATTGTTGAAATAACAAGTCTTGAAACTGAACATCACGACGTTTGAAGCCGTTTGTATTAACATTTGCAACATTATTAGAAATCGTATCTAATTTTTTTTGCAATTGCCCCATTGTCACTGACGCTGTGATCATAGATTGATTCATGAGAGCACCTCTTTTTAATGTGAATGTAGATTATTACACCTTTGCTAAATGTACAACTATTTACTATTAGCCAAGTCTTCCTATTTCATTTGCAGCCTTTTCCATACTTCGATCATAAGCCTGCAGTACTTTTTGGTTCGCTTCAAACGCACGGTAAGCTGTCATCATATCTGTCATTGTTTGCGCTGTATCAACATTAGATCGCTCAATGAAGCCTTGGTGTAATTGATAAGCAACATTTGCGTTTCCTATAGCTGAGATGACAGGTTGTCCACCCTCAAAACGAAGGAGTCCATTTCCTTCTTTGACGAGCTGATTAGGGTCAGCAACAAATGCCACGTTAATTTGCCCAAGATTTTCTCCAGCCTCGTTAACGAGAACTCCCTCTCGCGTCATTTGGAAATCCTCATTACCTACATTTAGTCGTGCACCATTATTATTAAGGACATAATACCCTTCACTTGTCGTTAAGAAGCCTTGTCCATCAATTGTGAAATTCCCATTCCTTGTATAGCGTGTTTCACCTGCTTGATTTTCAACGGTAAAAAATAATGCGCCAGGTTTGCCAGTCTCTTGATTTGTTGGCACTAAGCCTTGAACGAGGGCAATGTCTGTGGTATTCCCTGTTTCATGGATGTCTCCCTGACGAAAGTTTAATGTACGTTCTTGTAAATAAACACCTGTACTTAATTCACCAACGTGATGTGATTTTCCAAGAGGACGATTGTCGACACCCATTGCTTTAATAAGCAAGTTTGGGAATGCACGAAGTGAAGCATCATCAGCTCTATAGCCTGGTGTATTAGCATTAGCTAAGTTGTTAGTTAACATTTCCTGGCGCCTTTGCTGTGCGATCATTCCGGCAGCAGACGTATAAAATCCACGGATCATTATTTTTCACCCCTAGTAATTACGTTCTTCTATATATATCGGTTTGTTTGCCTATTAGTTTAAATTGTAATATATAGTAATTTACGTGATGTGATTAGGGGTTTCACCCTTTGTTACCAATCACTACCAATCTATATTTCCTGTTAGTATTTATATTTACGCCTTGAGACCTTGTCCAAGTTTTCAAGTAGAATACCTGTTCCTTTTGCCACACAATGCATTGGGTCCTCAGCAATTAACACAGGAACTTTTAACTCCTCTGCTAGTAGTAGATCTATTCCATGCAGTAATGCTCCACCACCTGTTAGAATTGCACCACGATCAATAATGTCTGCTGAAAGCTCTGGTGGCGTCTGTTCTAAGACACTTTTTGAAGCTTGGACAATATGTGATATTGCCTCTTCAAGAGCTTTCTGTATCTCATCTGAGTATACGGTAATGGTTCGTGGAAGTCCACTAACTAAATCACGTCCACGAATGTCAATTTCTTCTTTTCTGCTGCCTGGGAAAACGGTTGCCACTTGAATTTTAATCATTTCAGCAGTGCGTTCTCCGATTAATAATTTATACTTCTTTTTCACGTAGTTTAAAATCTCATGATCAAACCTGTCCCCTGCAACCTTGATTGAAGAGGCGGTGACAATATCGCCCATTGATAATACAGCAACATCTGTTGTCCCACCGCCTATGTCTACGACCATGTTACCGCTTGGTTGGTAAATATCCATTCCTGCACCAATAGCTGCCACTTTCGGTTCTTCTTCTAAGTAAACGTTTTTACCGCCACTTTTTTCTGCGGCTTCTCGAATCGCCTTTTGTTCAACAGAAGTAATGTTTGTTGGACAACAAATTAAAATTCTAGGTTTCGCAAAAAATCCTCTCACGTTAATCTTGTCTAAGAAGTGTTTAAGCATTGATTCTGTTAAGTCGAAATTTGCAATTACTCCATCTTTCATTGGACGAAGGGCAACAATATTTCCTGGCGTACGCCCAACCATACGGAATGCCTCATCTCCAACTGCTAATACTTTATTTGTCTGTGTATCTATTGCGACAACTGAAGGTTCGTTTAAAACAATACCTCTTCCTTTTACGTGAACGAGAACATTTGCTGTTCCTAAATCAATTCCAATGTCCCTGCCAAACATCAATTTTCCTCCCTGCTTTTGGTAGCCGTTTCATCTATTATTAAAAGTTTATATCTAATGTAATATTTTATCATATTTTGTAAGTGCAGGGATATTTTTTTTTTTTTGAGTTTAAGGTTGAGTTTCTACTACCTTTCTTTGGACTGGTTCAGTCTTCTGATACTTAACTTTTGTAGCTTCTCCGCCCCTTAAATGGCGTATTGACTTATGGTACTCTAAAATTTCTTTTACCTCATTTGCCAGCTCTTGATTAATTTCAGGCAATCGTTCTGTTAAATCTTTGTGAACAGTGCTTTTGGAAACCCCAAACTCTTTTGCAATCGTGCGGACGGTTTTCCTTGTTTCGACGATGTACCTGCCAATCTTGATTGTTCGTTCTTTGATGTAATCGTGCACACCTCTCGCCTCCCAATTCATGAGGTCCCTCGAGCTGAACTTAAGCAGTCCATTATAAAAACCCATCCCTTATGTAAAGATGAACTCTCATGTAAAATACGCCTCCGTCCAGTTTTCGCGAGATCCTTCCTTTAATAACTGATGATTTGTAACATTTTATTAAGGTAGACGGGTATATATGCATAAAAGGTGATGAGACAAGGTTTTTAATTTATGCAGATTGATTTTTTGAGGGTCTGATGTGGTCTCAAAGATTTGTGGGGAGGAAAGGTGCGCGATTTAGATCGTTGTCTATTATATGACCTAATCTATCTTGATGAGGAGTTACAATCGCCACCTGGACGATTAATAGAGTAGTATTAGGTGAATAATTCCCCTAATACTAGATTCAAGTGGTGTAATCAATCTAGTATTCATTGATAAAATAAAACTAGGTCCTTTAGTTACCCTTTTGGAAATATGTAGAATTATTCTTCTCAGTAATTGGATTATAATATACAATATTCTTATCATTTTGAGAAATTAGTTACTGACCACTAAACTAGTTGGCGAACTTGTATGAATTAAAGTGATCAAAGTAATACAAATATTAAAATAGGTTTTAGTAGGCCAAAATTAAGGTCTTTTAAAAAGCCAGGGGGATAGTCATGAATACCGAGCCATTATATATTCTTAATTCGAAATATAATTGTAAAAATAAATACAATTTGGACCCTACTGAATTTCCTAAACTTAATTTAGCCCTTACTGAAACTCTAATATTGAGCGAAAAAAGACGGTATGAGGAAATTTTGAATGTCACCAAGCACTTTATGAGTAAATTATCGTTATACATGGAGGGCGTTCAGACTCTTTTTATCCTAACAAATGAAGAAGGAACCATTATTGAGATATTTGGCGACAGCGAATTAAAAAAAACCTTTAGTGTTATTCCTGGACTTAAGTTTGAGGAAGAAACTGCAGGAACAAATTCAGTCAGCTTATGCTTAAAACATAAACATCCAATTCAGGTGATCGGTAAGCACCATTATCATCATTGTTTTTATGATTTTTCTTGTACAAGCTGCTTATTCCAAAGTATTGATCAAAAGTATAATCCTGTGGTTGGAACAGTAACGTTAATGACGAAAATAGATGACAGTAGTACCTTTCATCTTGGACTGCTATCTTCCGCCGTCGATTCCATTGAGCGTGAAATAACGGTAAATGTCCAAAATAGAAAACTCCAAGAATTAAATCAAATTATGCTCAACACAACCTGTAACGGGATTATTATTACTGATCAAGATGGTATTATTACTTCCATTAACGAGAATGCCGAAAGATTATTTGAAATTAACAAACCACTTTGTATAGGTAATTCAATTGTTAACCTTGAGAAAATCGGCCAATACTTTATGAATGCGCTAGAAAAAAACGAGAAAACGGTCAATGTTGAAATCTGTTATCAGGTGGGCAATGAAAAAAAATATTTTATCATTGATGTTCTTCCTATCTATGATCAAAAAGAAGAGCTCATAGGCTGTTTTGGACAATTTCGAGATATTACAGAAAGGTATGTGCTAGAGCAACAAATCATTGAAAATGAAAAGCTATCAACAATTGGTAGACTTAGTGCTGGTTTAGCCCATGAAATTAGAAACCCACTGACACCTATTATGGGGTTTGTTCATTTGTTAGAAAAATACTATTCAGATGATACAACAAAAATGTATTTAACAATCATTGGTGAGGAATTACAACGGGTCAATCAGCTAGTTACAAATTTTGTCCTTACATCGAAACCCGATGCCCCATCAAAAAAGAATACAAATGTCTTTGGACTAATCGAACAAACCGTCCTTTTTTTAAAAAGTGAGGTAGCTTTGAAAAATATTCAAATAAAAGTTTTCAACCTCCTTTCAAAAGCCCACGATTTGTGTATTGATGTTAATCAAATAAAACAAGTTTTAATTAATCTAATTCAAAATGCAATGGATGCTACACCTAGCGGCGGAGAAATCTACGTTGAGGCATTGGAGGATGCTGAGGGCATCTCTATAAAAATTAAAGATTCCGGAAAAGGAATTTCAAACAAGCAACAGGAGCAACTATTTTCTCCATTTTTTAGCACAAAAGAAGATGGTGTTGGTTTAGGCCTATACGTATGTGAGCGAATTATCAAAAGTCATCATGGTAGAATTATTGTCGATTCAAAATTGGGAGAAGGATCTACATTTACTGTTTATATACCTTTCACTAAATAAAAAGAGACCGAAAAAATAGACACCGCCATAAACGGCAGTGTCATATCGCAAAAAGTGCCAGCACTTGGTTCTGCAATGACTTGATGATCTTTAACGCTTGAATTAACTCTTCTTTTTCACGAGATTTTAAATGTGTAAATTTCACGACTGATGTGCTCTCTTTACCTTGTTTGAACCGTGTCCACCCCTGACTAACGCGAATTTTTATCGCAACACTATAAGCGAATTTCAAGCCATCTGCAAAGTCTTTAGTAAATACATTTGATTTTGTTAAGGTGGCTATTTTCTGCAGGGGGGTCCCCTCGTAAATTCCGTTTTTTATTGCTAGTATTTGCAAACAATGGTGAAACGGAAACAACACATCTTTTTTTATATCAATGATCGTTTTTTCCAAGCGAAATAAGGCACGAATTGGATGGTCGAGCGTTGGTACTGGGTAATCTTTTTCTACTTTAGCCATTTGATACATAAAAATGCGCGCCTTTGCGTTTTGTTCCTTAATAACAGAAAGGAAACGGTTATGGAGACTTGCATCTCCGTAAACAAACCTCATCGAAAAGAAATTTTGCCCAAGTAAAATATGTTCTGTTGTCGAGCGCACACTCCAGCGCCGGAGCCTGTCACTCCAGGTACTTATCGATCCGCACCATGCATCTTCACTAGCCATCATTTTCCCTTTACAATGCTCGTACCCCGCTAATGTTAGCTGCCTGACGATCTCAGCACCGAGCAAACGAAAATACTCTGTAACATCTTCACCATCTTCGTAAACTAAAAAGTGATCTTGATCAGTTAAAAGAAACTGTTCGCCACGTCCACCACTGCCCATTTGATACCACGAAAATGGAACAGGTGGTTTTCCTACGACTTGTAAAGCTAGCTCTACACAATGGCGTACAAGACGATCGTAAAGCTTTGTAATTACTTCTAAGATATAAATAGATGGTAACTCGTCATGAATTAATGTCTCTAAAACTTTATAAATAGCATCTTTTACTTCACCAATATTCTCAGAAGTTGAGTCTTCTATAGTTTGAATCACATTTAATTTTCCGCGATCTTTTTTCCTCATTAAATCTGACAACGTGACAATACCAACAACTTCACCATTATCTTCGACAACTGGAAGATGCTTAATTCCACTCATCAGAAGCGTTGAAAGAGCTTCATAATAGTAGGCATCCGGACTTATACTGTATGGATCAGTCGTCATAATCTCGAACGCGGGTCTATTTAGCCGGACATTACTTGCTACGACTCTAGCAACAATATCATTCTCGGTAATAATTCCGACAAGCTTAACTCCATCCATGACTAATACAGAGGTTGTTTTCTTTTCAAGCATTTGTTTAGCGACGTTTTGGATCGTGTCATTAAGCGAGATTGAATTGACAGGGAAATGCATAATATCACGTATTCTCTGTATGAAAGGATCACTTTCGCCCCACTTACTAGCCAGTTCAACTTGTTCAGCGAGTGAGCCGTATATATCACGCAGCCTCACTGAAACCTGCCTTAACACAAAGTCTCTCACATTTTCATCAGGCCAGCGTTCCTCTACAACTGAGTATGGAACTTGTAAGCATGTTGTATCTTCAATGGCCTTTACTTCTACAGTATAGTGGTAGACATGGGTTTGTGGCTCTCCTAAAAAATCTGCAAGACTAGAAAAACCGATGATATCATTTGTTTGGAGAACTTCTAGCACTTCTCCTAGGTTATCAGAATTAACTAGTACCTCTGCCATCCCTTGTAAAATAATGAGTAGACCTTCACGCGGTGTTTTTTTATATAGAACCGTATCCCCTTTTTTATAGCTTCGTAACGTACACTTTTCCATTAACTCCGAAAAAACTTCAGATGACACCCCTTGAAACAAGGGGTGTCGATTAATTTTTTCAAAAAATGGGTTATCTTGTTGAAGCGTCATCTAACCAAACCTCACCATCTTTGTAAGTCATCTGTTCAGGGTATCTTAGATCAATACACTCATCCTGAAGATGTTGTGGTGGTGCTGCGGTTAATTTAGAGACAGTGTACATGACGATCAAGTTAACTGGAACACCAAATACTCCAGCAGCTGTATCTAGTAATCCGAAAATCGTAATACCATTCTTCGCTAATATAATATACGTAATCGTCACGAGAAGTCCTGATAGCATTCCGGCGATCGCCCCTTGGGCATTGGCACGTTTCCACCATACACCTAAGAGTAGTACCGGGAAGAACGTTCCTGCTGCAAGCGAGAATGCCCAGGCAACAATTTGCGTAATTACTCCAGGCGGATCAAGAGCAACAATCCCAGCAACAACTGTTGAAAGAACAATTGCCAAGCGTCCAGCTTTTAATCGTTTTGCATCACTTGCATCTGGGCGCATGAGTCGATAGTAAATATCATGAGCAAATGATGATGATATCGTAATTAATAATCCACCAGCGGTAGAAAGAGCAGCAGCCATGGCACCAGCTGCGACAAGACCGATGACGAACATACCTAAGTTGGCAATTTCAGGTGTTGCCATTACTACGATGTCATTACTAATGACAATCTCTTTCCAATCAAGAATTCCATCTCCGTTTAAGTCGGCAACCTTAAGTCGTCCTGTATCAACCCAGCTTGTCGTCCAAGCGGGTAATTGGTCAATTGGACTACCAGCTACTTTCGTCATTAAAATAAATCGTGAAAACGCCGCATAGGCAGGAGCTGATAAGTATAAAAGTCCGATAAACAGTAGGGCCCAAGCTCCGCTCCAGCGTGCTGCCTTCATCGTTGCAACTGTATAGAAACGAACGATAACGTGTGGCAATGCTGCTGTCCCAACCATTAAACAAAACATTAACCCTAAAAATTGTGCTTTGTTACTACTAGCAAACGGTGCAAAGTATTCGGTAAATCCAAGCTGCTTATCTATATCACCAAGCTGGCTGACGATATTATGGTAAGAAAGCCAAGGCAGTGGATTTCCTGTTATTTGTAGCGACATAAAAAGCACAGGAATTAAGTAAGCGATAATGAGAATAATATATTGAGCGACCTGCGTCCAAGTTATCCCCTTCATTCCACCTAGCGTTGCATAGATAGCGATGATAACAACACCAATCATAGTTCCATACATCGTATTAATTTGCAAAATTCTACCTATTACAACTCCTGATCCTGATAGCTGACCGATAATGTAGACAAAACTGATAATAATTGTCGCAATCGCAGCAATCAATCTACCAGTGTTTGTTCCAAAGCGATCTCCGATAAACTCAGGAACTGTATATCTCCCATATTTCCGCAGTTGTGGAGCCAATAAAAAGGTTAAGAATAGGTAACCACCGGTCCAACCCATAATATAAGCAAGACCATCATAGCCTAAGATCATTACCGTCCCAGCCATCCCTATGAATGAGGCAGCGCTCATCCAGTCACCACCAATCGCCATCCCATTCCAAAACGGTGGAACACCACGACTCGCTACGTAAAAATCAGACGTCACTTTCGCTCGACAATAAATCGAGATCCCAATATAAAGGGCGAAAGTTGCAAAAATAATTGAAATAGACATTAAACCTTGTGCATCCATATTTTTCACCCCCTATTTCTATATTTAATGGTCTAACGATTTCCCTGCACTCAAAGATGCATTCCTTTCTTCATCAATGCCAAAATCTCGGTCTACCTTGTCGCTTAACACAGCGTTGGTGAACAGAAGGCAAATAAATATTAAGACTGCCCCTTGAGCTCCCATGAAGTAGTGCAATGGTACCCCACCGATCAATGTAAATTGCGAAAAAAACTCTGCAAAAGCAACAATTCCAAATGAAGCAGCAAAACCAATCGTTAAAAAGATAATGATGTTTCTTGTTCTAACACGAAAATATGCATCCGCTACTTCCTTTTCAATTTTTTTCATAGAAATTTTTTACCCCCTTCCTTTTTGTTTAATTTATCGTCACATAGGAACAGAGTTCCTATGATAGACGTATACTACCTAAGACTGAAAATAAATTTTACTGTCTCAAAAAAGCCTAATGGAACCATCGCAATTTGAATAAAAATAAATAGAACTAGTGCTAAAATAGGAATTCCTAGTAAACTTGGCCGTTTATATTTCACTGTAGTGAAAACGCTTACTAAAACTATTAATAAAAAAACATAAAACATTTTATGCCCTCCAACTCTATGTTTTTTAAATATTCATAATTTTTACAATAATTGTATTATTACAGAATTAATTTCCAATTACAAGTGAGAAATTACACTGTCCCACTATTTTTTTGTCGACAAAATTGTTTAATTTATGGGATGTGACAGCGAAAACTGTCGTATTAGGAGGGATGTAAAAAAACAGCCTCCAGTTGCTATTTGCAACAACTGGAGGCTGTTTTGAATTCAGATTAACTTTGTGTTTCTTCATTTTCCTCAACGTCGTTTCCATCAACGCCGTCTTCTTCAAGATCATCATCTTCAAGCGGCTCTTCTACAACAGCTTCTTCTTCTTCCTTATCAGCTGTTGGAATAGCTGATACTGGTTGGTTAAAGAAGTCGTTTGGATTTACTGGAACTCCATCATGACGAATTTCAAAGTGTACGTGAATGCCTGCATCTTGGTTATAAAGGTTTCTACCAGCTTGCCCGATAACTTCACCTTGTTTAACCGTTTGACCTTCTTCAACTTTTAATCCTTCTAAGCTTTGGTAAACTGTAATAACGTTGTTCCCATGCTCAATATAGACTTGGTTACCAAACAGAGCATCTTTTTCTGCTTTTACTACAGTACCACTTAAAGCGGCAACAACATCAAATGTTTCCCCACTCTCCATCGCGAAATCAATACCTTTGTTGTGACGGTAAGTATTATTGTAAAGGACGAGAGCACCTTGCTGTTCTTCTTCTGTTGCATTAAAGTCAAAATAGTGTCCAATAATCTTAACTTCTTCTTCATTTAAAACTGGCTTTTTAAACACTTCATTGACTGTCGTTACTGGTAAAGCTTCTTCAAAATCTGGACCTAAATCTGTTTCTGTACCTTGGCTAACATTTGGATTAGGATCGTCTTTTACAATTTCGTCAGAACCTTGAAGCCAAATCACTGTGCTTAATACTAGTGCTGCTAAACCAAGATAAACTGCAGGTAATACCCAACGTTTTTTCATTTGTTTCTGAAGGTTTGCCTTCATTTTTGCTAATTTAGAAGATTGGTTTTCTTCTCTCATTTAATCATCACCTCAGCAATCAGTGTGATCAAATTATTAGAATTATATACTCAATTAGAAAAAAATTTTAATAAATTATTTTTCGACAAAGTTGGAGAAATTATTCATAGATTAGGTGAATTTCATAATTACCTTAATCAAGCTATAATAAAACTATATGTAGTTGCGAATGGTTTATACGCAACTACATATAGAACTTAATAGCGAAAATATGAATTATGAAATTCATAAGATTATAAAAATAAAAAAATAGAATTTAGAAGTGGTTGAGATTACGTTAAAAGCCGCTCCACTGTTACTTCTAAATTCTATTTCTAGCTATTTTTTTGCTGTTACATTTGCAATAAACGGATCAATCGAAGAGATTTGAACTCCATTATAATAGTATTTAATGATCTCTTGATAATTTTTCCCTTCTTTAGCCATTCCCTCCGCGCCCCATTGGCTCATTCCAACTCCATGTCCCCAACCCTTTGTTTGGATGACGACATTATTTCCATTCCTTTTCCATTGAAAATCACTTGAATCTAAATCTAGCTTCTCTCTTATATCTCTACCTGTAAATGTTTTACCATTCACCTCAACTGTAGCTACTCTACCTCCTTGTGTCCTTGAAGTAATTTCTCCAACCGTTCCATCCCCAGGAAGTTTTACTCCTAAAGCATTAAAAAATTCTTGTGATGTAATAGTTTTTTCTGTTTTATATCTAGGTGATTCACTGTCCCATGGACTCTCAACACTTCTTAAGTATGGAAACTTGTTTGGCCAATAATCTTCAGAGTTTTCTGTATAACCGTTACTTGTCGAAAAGAATGAAGCTGTTATTGGACTTCCCTCATAGGTAATAATTTGTCCGCGAGTAGCACGGACTGCTTCTGTCACTTTTGCTTTAGCCCAATCATAGTCTTTGCCCCAAAATTCTCTGAGATCAGCATCACTTCGAAACACTTGGTGCTGCACCGTATCGGTTACTTGTGCACCCTTAGGGATATTTATCTCACTAGGATTTAACATATGCTTAATAATATAGGTTCTAGCTGTTAACGCCTGCGCTTTTAGAGCTTCTATGGAGAATTCAGCTGGCATCTCTGAAGCAACTACGCCAATGATATAGTCCTCGAAGTCAAACTCCTCTATCTTTTGTGTTTTAGACCTAAAAACAGCGACCGTGAGATCTTCTGGTAAGTCCATTCCCTCGCTAGTAGAGTTAATAGTGTTTGACGTTTGAACTGATACTGATTTGATAGACTTGTCTGTTTCATTTCCCTGAAATGCTAGAACTAGCATTGTCGGTATAATAAGAATAACGCTACATAAGATTGCCCCAATAATAATGATTTGCCGCATGTACTACGCCCCCATACTTTGATATTATGCTTCGATTAGTAGACGATACTTCTAATATATTGTCTCTAGCATTGTATGCTCTTTTACTAGAGATTAGACCTTGTTTGTAATTTTATTTTTGTGCTTATTTTTTAGTACCAGGCACCTAATCCACCAAAAAAGGGAATTAGCGCAAGCGCTAATTCCCTTTTCTCAAGTCCGTGTACAATGGACTTTTATGGCACATTTTGTCTTTTTTAGGTGCCAGGCACCTATATAACAGGTGCCTG
>NZ_JBKBWN010000013.1:0-131651 GCF_046314235.1 Anaerobacillus sp. | reverse complement strand
GCGCAGCTCAAGCCGTTGGTAAAAAAGCATGTCCAAAACATATTAAGTGTCGGTACAGATGTAGTGATGGATTTTCCAGCTAATACTCAAAAGCTGCGAAAGTGGTTTTTGGATTTGGCGTCAGAGGTCAATGCAAGCCATCAACTAATTTTCCTTAATCTAAATAACGAGCAATGCTTACGTCAAATTGCACAAAGGCGTAACGAACAACCCGAGAGAGCAGCTTTTGACACGGAAGCGGTATTTAATCATGTTACTAAATTTTTTGAAGCACCAGAAGTATCCGAGGGTTTAAATATTTTGGAGTTTAGCGAAAAAGAGTAACAATGAGTTCAATGATTCGTGTGTATAGAGTACCTTCTGTCTCTGGGAGGTACTCTATATAATATAAAATGAAATGTGAGTAAGAAAGTTTCAAATGTATATATGTTAAAATCGATGTAACTTTGTGAAGTGGTAAACTTAAACTAACTAGTGCATTAGTTGAGGAGCTGTTATAATGGCAGTTCCTATTTTTGTAATGTACGAGAATAGTACAAGTAAGTTGCCGTTTTTAGGTGAATTTTAATGAATATATAACTCTTCAAGAGCATTAGCTTAATAAAGGTATTTTCCTAACTGGAGAAAATAACCACTAGTGACAGTGGTTATTTAGGTTTTTCATATAGATTATCATATTGATGATAACTTTTACCACTCAGTAACACCCTGTTTGTTTCTGCGTCTATAACCGTATATTTATGGTGCTCTTCCTTTTCATCTTGCATGAAAGAGGCGAAAAAATAAACTTGCCTATCTGGGTGGATATTTGTTGTTTGCAGAGTTATTTTCTCTTCGCAATTTAACTTTGTTTTCATTTTAAAAAAATTTTCTGCTTCTGGTACTTCTATGTAAGAAATTTTTTTGCGAATACTATATGAAGCATTTTTAAATTCTTCATAAATATCTTTATTCAATTCCTTATAGAAGCCATCCTCACTAATAAATGCCTTATCTTGATTGTTCGTAAATTCAAAGTTATTACCCATAGTTGAATTTACTGGATATTGAATGCCTATGAGTACAACTAACATAAATACTAACCTTTTCACTTTTACACCTCAATTCTAATAGGGAGTTATTTACAGTTTTAATTTGTCCGAAAACAAAAATATAATTCTTTCACTAACGGATGAGAGAGCGGTACAGAGCTTCCCTTCTTCAACTATTGAAGCAGAAGAGTTTAACAAAAAAGAAATAAATACGAAACTTTTCTACTTAAATGTTCGTCTATTTATATAGTTAAAATTACTATGTTAAGGGGCGTTGATTATTATAAAAAAGTTTTGTTTAGTAATAATAATTTCCATATTTATAGCTCCAAGTCTTGGTTGCAACAATCTCAACAGTGAAACTGATTTGTTAGAAATTGTTAGAGAAACTGTTGTTAAAGCCGATTCACCACGCGTTACAGTAGATAATTTCAATTTTTTACCGCCTGTTACCTATCTTGATGGACATCTGGTTTTTGTTCAATTCACAGGTGAAGGCCCCTTTATAGGTGTATACTACGTAGTTAATGAAAAAATTGTCAAATATGAAACAACTTCTCCAGCTATAAGTATGGGATTCCTCATAAATAAAATAATTGATGGTGAGAATATGATTTTATTTAGTAATTTGAATGAGGATACTTGGTCGCCACTAAATGGAGATAATAGGTTTGAAACAGACCATGCAAAATTAGAAGTTCATTTAAGTAACGGCAAAACTTACTCTGAAGACATTAAAGATGATAAAGGTTATCTAATTGTCTTACCAACTGCTGAAATTGTAGATTTTATTCAATACAATTCAAAAGGAGAGAAAGTTAATACAATAGAGGATTTAGAAAAATATGGTCATGTCGGAGAAGTGATTTTTTGGAATTAATGTTTATTTTATTCAGTTTCATAATTAAGCTAACGATCAGGTGTGCTGCCGAGCCTAGGTGGAGCAGCCGTCAAAGCTGAGAATGTAATGGAGTGAAAGTCTCCTGTCATCTATTAACCGATTCAGATGACTAGCATATCCAATGCGTGGGGAGGTAACGAACCACGTTCTGCTTGGATGTAAAAGGCACTGCGCCCATTTTACTCAGAGAAAATAGGGTCGGAACAGTTAGAGTGTCGAGCAAACCTGGAGGCCAGAAGGCTTTAACGAATACTGCAGTCCCGAAATGGTCGCCCCTTCTGAAGCTGTTGAAGGGATCATATGTGGTAAGCCGACCTATACCTAGGTAGGGAAGGCCGATGTACTATAGGAAGAAACGGTTAAATGCACTATAGTAGCCACCGGGATAGGGGTTCTAGCATCTAGGGAAAGATTTTCAGAAATAACGACGGGAAGGCCCTTCTTCAAACTGTGATGGTACTGATCAGTAAAGACCTATCACATAAAGGTAAACTGAAATTGATAGGATGATTTAGGGTTGGCGGATGAGGTTGTAGTAGCGATGAGAAGAGGATAATGCCTTCTTAAGTGTAAGGAAATTACACTTTCATCAAGATAACACCTGTGATGAAGCGAAGAGCCTCTGGGCACTTGGAAAGTCCAAACATTGAAGACACTGAGATTTTAATAGATGTTAAATGGCCAGCACACAAGTAAACTGGTAGTCTGATGGGGGAATATGTGCACCGACATTTTATCCTGCAACTATAAGGGAAGGCTTGTGATTGTTGTAGATCCAAGGTCAGAACCGGACTCGGGAAATCCGACCGTTCGGGATCGTAGGGGGGCTACAGGAAACGTGATATTATATATGCGCACGCCTGTTTTCTACCCGACCATATATAGACTTAGATTGTTTTAATATTTTAAAACTTAATTACCGAACAATTGGACCTTTTGAAGAGAACTGAACAAACAAGAAATAGAATTTTTAAGGCTTATGCAAGTGTCAAGGCATTTTATTTTGATTATAGCAATGAATTGAATACCATTTTTCGATGAATTATTTTACTAAGTTTTTATTGTTTTTACTGATATATGCAAAGTTAGCAGGTACACTAATAAGGTAATAAGGTTTACTTCTGTAAAATAAGGTATATTATATTTGTTGAATAGATTTTCTTTAAAGACAAGAAAAGTAGGTGAACAAAGTGGGAAAATATCAATTGGATGCCAAAGGTCAGGTAGCTGTGACAAAGTTTCATGAAAAACAGAAGCCAGCCAAATTTGATAAAAAGCAGCAACTTGAAAAAATACGTGCGGAGTATTTGAAAAAGAAGCAAAAACAAACAGATAAATAATATGAATGAAAACATAGGAAGACTAAAATCTCCTTATGTTTTTTTATTTTTCAGTGCAACGATAGGAGTTTTCTATATAGTAGATACAATTATTTCTAATAAGACGAGAAACGTTAGGCTCGGCTTAGCTGTTGTTATAGCAATTGTTTTCTTTCTTGTGATGTTGTTTTTAGTAATAAAAACGATTTAATTTTTTGTCATTGAGTATCACCCACATCCTCTGTTTTTCTACTCAATCATAAAAAAATTGTAGCGGTTTTTTACTCTATGTATTAATATTTAGTAATGGAATATTTAACCAGTACAAAGTTATAGTATTGTACTTTTAGAGTGAGAGGAGTAGATAAGATGAAAACAAAAACCATAACAAAATTTGCAATAACTGGAATATTCACGTTTTCCTTGTTGGGTTGTCAGTCGTTAACTGAGGTGAAGGAAGCTATAAAGGAAGGTTACCAAGAGGCAATTGAAGAACAGGAACGAGAGAATATGCCGATGATCGAAGTAACAACGGAAGAGTATGTAGAACATATCGGAGAATACCAGGCACAGGTACAAGAAGAATTTGACGTATTAGCCATGTATTCAACAGATTACTCAGCAGACGATTACATCGAGAATAATGTAAAACAGATGAAAGTTATAAGGACAGTC
The DNA here is from genome assembly GCF_046314235.1 of Anaerobacillus sp. Taxonomy (NCBI): domain Bacteria; kingdom Bacillati; phylum Bacillota; class Bacilli; order Caryophanales; family Bacillaceae; genus Anaerobacillus; species Anaerobacillus sp. The sequence continues at coordinate 127,725 of NZ_JBKBWN010000013.1, read as the reverse complement.
ACCAACAAGTTTCGAAAACTTATCGCCCCAGAGAATATGATTGACATTCATTTGGATTATCTGACTGCGATGGATCATATTGATCAAGGGTTACTGTTGTTAGAAAAAGGGCTATTACAACAGGATGAAACAGCCTTTAATGAAGGAATGAAGGAAATTGAAGAGGGCCAATATTACCTAAATTATGCTTTTTCGATGTTATCTAAGGAACATGCTGTTCCGATAGGAGATGGCACTGTTACTTCGGAAGATTTAAAACGGTTAGACCGTTTAGCGGGAATTGACCGTGATAGCGTCTTAGACAATCTCTCAAAAGATGGGAGTGAACTGGTAGGAGCGTGGGGATTTGAATGGGAAGAAGGAGTGGATAATGTATCGCTCGTTCTGTACGCTGATGGTCGCTACGAAGGATATGGAAATGGAGATTATCCGAACAAAGATAATGGCATGTTTGGGTACTGGACATATAACTACAAAAATCAAACACTTTTTTTCATTAATGAATCACAGTATACAGATGGAAGTTTGGTAGAGGTTGTAAGACCTGAGATGACGATGGACGTTCAATCCTTTGGTAATGACACGATACAACTCATGGACTTGGAAACGTTGAACACATTTTACTATAAGAAGATTGATCTTCCTTAGAATTCATATTCCATAAAAGCTCTTGCAACGAAACGTTTCAAGAGCTTTTATGGAATATTAAGACAGAAGAAATGATAAATAAATTAAATGGAATATACGAAGGTTGGGAAGTTTTAAACCAACTGGTTAAGCCATTAGAATATAAAATTGGTCGTGACGAAAAAGAAGTAATATTAAAAACTAATGCTATCACTTTTGTTGTAAGAAAGTAACGACCCAGAGATTGTTAAGCATTTGCACCAGGAAGTTTTATTAGCGACATTAGAAGTAACCAAGTACAACGTTGACCGTGATCTTATTTTAGGAATTTGATTTAATCAACTTTTTATCGGGACAGTAATCTTTAGAATCGTTCTATAATGTAACACAAGACTTAGACAAATTGATATACTGATTTCATTATTAATGGTTTAGTAATAGCCTAATGGGAACAATTCACACTTAAACGATCGGTTGCTTTTGTAAAAAAACAGATGATGGACCTGGTACCCATTAAGCGTGCTCTTATTTTCCTTAAGTTTAATCACTAATCTCTCAAACTAGTCGCGAAGGAGAATTATTAAATGGAATACTATAAATATCTGAGACAGTATGTAGGGCATAGACCGATTATTCTACCTGGTTCTGTTGTTATCATTTTAAATGAACAAAATGAAGTGTTATTGCAAAAGAGAAATGATGGATATTGGGGATTACCAGGTGGGTTAATGGATTTAGGAGAAAGTTTTGAAGAAGTTGCAAAAAGAGAGGTGTTTGAAGAAACAGGATTAGTAGTTGAAAACTTAATATTACTTAATGTATTCTCTGGCTCTGAATATTACTTAAAAGTTCCAAATGGTGACGAATTATATTCGGTAACAGCAGTTTATTTTACCAAAGATGCAAGTGGAGATATTAGGATTGATTTTAGCGAATTAGAATTAATGCAGTATTTTCCTTTAAATAATTTGCCAAATGAATTAACTGATCAGTATAGACGTTTTATTGAGCAATACATAGATATTTTTTCATAAGATAAGGTCTTATATCAGCAATAAAAGTGACAAGCCGGAGGAATTTTGAATGGAAATATTAAAACAAAGGGTTGAACAAGCATTGAGTTTAACAAACGACTTCTACAATCATATAAATGATGGTTGTTTAAGTTTAAGAATTTCAGGCGTACCTTCAAATACAATTGGAGAGCAGGCATATTGTATTATCGGAGCAAGAGAAAGTTACTTAAAGGCATTAAAAGTTGGTCAATGGGATGAAGAAGCGTTTAGTAAAAATTAGACAAACTTTCAAAAGTCAATGTAATAAAAACAATTTAAATAAAATGGAACTATCGTTATCTTATTTAATACAATGGGATAGTTGTACATATAGGAAGTAGGTATAGGATTGAAATTAAATAATGATAAAGACGGAGTTGTGTTTGCAATTCTTTCTTTTGTGATGTGGGGTCTTACTCCAATTTATTGGAAACTGACACAACATATATCTTCGGGAGAGATTTTAGCACAACGTGTTTTTTGGTCTTTTATTTTTATGCTTGTGCTTCTAATCTTTTTTAAAAAATGGAATCTATATGTTGAATTTGTAAAAAATATCATTAAGAAGCCAAAGTTATTTTGGTCACTTTTTCTAGCTTCTGTCTTAATCAGTTCTAACTGGGGTATTTTTATGTGGGCTGTAATTGAAGGAAAGATAGTTGAAGCAAGTCTTGGTCAATACATAAATCCTTTAACAAGTATGTTAATCGGTGTCATCGTATTAAAAGAAAGGTTAAGTGGTTCTCAAGTTCTTGCATTTATTTTAGCAGGAATGGGGGTAGTAACATTAACACTTCATTATGGTGTAATCCCTTGGATTTCGCTTAGTCTGGCTCTTACTTTTGGATTTTATGGTTTAGCTAAGAAAATGATTAAAGCAGATTCAACCATTGGATTAGCTCTTGAAACGATGATGATTACCCCCATTGCGATAGTATTTATGGCATACTGGATGTTTCAATCTCATATTCAATTTTTCGATTCTGTTTCAACAAGTTTACTTTTAATAGGTAGTGGTGCAGTAACCGTTCTACCACTATTATTTTTCACTATGAGTGCCAAAAAGGTAACACTATCTTTGCTTGGAATTCTTCAGTATATTTCACCAACAATAGTCCTGTTATCAGGGGTTCTTCTATATAACGAAACGTTATCCCAAGCACATTTAATTGCATTTATCTTCATTTGGTCAGCTCTTGCAATTTATACTTTTTCTTCAATTACAAAAAGAGGTAAAAAGAGTGAAGTACATTCAAAAAGGAAGATGGGAGCATAGAGATTGTGAAGGAATTTATTAAACTACGGAGTGCAATCGTAAAATTAGTATTTTCCTGATTTCATTACGATACAAGTGAATAAGAGAATAGGCTTACGGTGAGGGGAAAAATAATGATTAGTAATAAAGATGAAAATGAAACTAAATTAGGAACCAATTTTGCATATGGATTGAGTTTTGGATTATTAGGTGGCGGGGTTTTAAGTTTAATTGGAACGATGTTAGAAAATGTATATATTCAAGTTGGAGGTTTTGGAATCGGGTTATCATTAGGAGTATTGATAGGTGCTTTGCTTTATTACATTGAAAAAAAGAAATAAGGTAAGAGTAAGCGTATTTTTAGGAGGAGAAAATGGAATTTAAATTTTTAGATTTTCATGTTATTAAAGGCGAAGAAATTGATTACATCTTTTAAAAACAGTACCTGGAAACAAAGATAAAAATTGGGTTCCAGCTTATCATTTTAGCATTTCTTTAAGTGGTTCATCCCAATCTATTGGAGTAATAGATATTAGAATTGGATATAATGAAAATTTATATTATGGCGGTCATATTGGATATTCAGTTGATGAGGAATATAGAGGTAATCGCTATTCAGCAAAAGCTGTAAGGTTATTAAGAAAAGTGGCACATGCTCATGACATGGAGAAACTGATTATTACTTGCAATCCAGATAACATCGCTTCAAGAAAAACATGTGAAAATCTTGGAGCTAATCTTTTAGAAATCGTTGATGTCCCAGAAGAAAACGATTTGTATCAGCGAGGGGAGAAGGAAAAATGTAGATATGAATGGGTGTGCCCTATATAGGAGCAGACCTACCAGAGCTGCAAAAACATTCTAGTAAACACTCATTTTTAAAATATAAAGGAGTAACAAAATTGACAACATATATTAAATACCTTCTTATACGTGTAATCATTTCTATTCCTACATACTTCATGAGTAACCATTTTATTAATCCTTCAATTCCAAATAATCCTTCATACAATAGTTTGACAAATGCTTTGTTAACTTGGGTTGTTGTAGGCTTGTTTTGTGAAGCAACTTTTATTAACACATTCGTAAATGCTTAAATTTGTAATTAAGGAATTGACTTGGAGCTTCTGTGGGCATGATTAGTTTTGATAGGCTGAGGCAGTTGGTCTAGTATGCAGCCTGACATACCCACACCTCCAAGTTAAGTCTGATCCTTTTTTACGTTATAAAACGATAATTATCCCTAAATGGTTCCAAGCTTCTGCTTCCTTAAAAATAGTTTTAAATACTTTTTAATCGGAGGCTTTTGATTACTCGTTTGATCACTTTGTGCTTTCAAAAATTTAAGGAAATCTAAGTATTCTTCTGTTGTTAAACCTGTTTTAAGTGCTTCACCTACAACGTCGTCCCAAATAGGATCAAATGGAGCTTTATCACTGGCGTCCCTAAAAGCAGGAGAAATCTTCTCTGAAAATTGAGTTGAAGGATGTATGTAAGTGTTTGGTTTGCTCGAACTAAGAAAGTTTTTTTCTGTCATTGTAGGCTTGGTAAGAGGCAAGTCTTTTTTGTGTTGATCTTTAGTAATTGTTTCAATAACCATACATATCCCCCTTTAATATGAAAATTATTATTGGTCTTATAATTATCTATACGTATAAAACTTTCTTTTTTGAGGGGGAAAGAAAAATATTTTAATAGTTTGGACAATAGTAAAATCGTAGGCACTTTTTAGGTGTCTAATTTTTTTATATAAGTTTTTAAGCAAGTCATTTATACTAGCTATAAGATTTCGGACTCGAAAGTGATCGGTGCGATAGTTTTATTTTGAGCTAAAAGAGTTTTATAACAAAGTAGTTAAAAGTGCAACTTTTCTGGCGGTTTTTTCGTTGTTATTCATAGATACCCAGATAAAAGAGAAGGAGTAGGGGAATTTGCCTATTGATGCGAGAAAGCAACACGTAAAGCAATGGTATCAATTATATAGCGATGACATTTATAAATACGTCTATTTTATGATTGGTGACCGTGAACAAGCCAAAGATTTAACTCAGGACACATTTCTTCGTGCTTTCGATAAATATAAATCTTTTGAAGCAGAGAATATTAAAGGTTGGTTGTTTCGTATCGCTAGGAATTTAACAATCGATTATCTCCGAAAGAAAAAGCCATTAGCTTTTTTCTTTGATACAATCCCAGCACTAAAGTCGACCGATGCTACTCCTGAACAAATTTACGCTTTTAATGAAACTGAACAGGAAATTTTTCAAACACTGGAAAAAATAAAACGTTCTTACCGTGATGTAATTGTCTTACGAAAAATTGAGGGCTTTTCCATTCAAGAAACTTCGGAAATCCTAGGGTGGCATGAAAGTAAGGTTAAGATCAATTTATTAAGAGGGATGAAAGCTTTAAAAAAGCAGCTGGAAAAGGAGGCGGAGAATAATGAGACATCTTGAAGATGAACTTGATGAAAATTTTGAGTCAATGCAGAAGAAAGTTGCCCTCACTGAGGAGGAGCATGAAGATATGATTTATCACCTAAGTAAAGAAATGGATCAAAGATATTCAAATTCAAAAAAACGTATGTTTCCGTACAAATATTACGTTTCTATCTCAGTGGCAGTATTGTTGATTTCAATCCTAGTTATTCCACCTTCTGCACAATTTTTAACAAACGAACTTGGCTTACAAGGAAAGGTACCATTTTTATCGATATTTCTTGGAGAAAGCAATTTAGATCGAGAGCCCGATTTTCAATCAAGATTAATAGAGTTTCATGAAGATGAGGAACGTAAGGATGTTTTGTTAGCGCTAGTTAATGATAATATGAGTAAAAAAGAGCGGGAAATGTTCAATCTACCGAGTGAATGGGAAGCTTATCGGATTAAACTAGATAAAAACACTAAATTTATTGACGAAAATGGAGCGGAAATAACAAAAGAAAAATTTCAACTGCACGATTATAAAGTGAATGTATGGACGAAAGAAAGTTTCCAGCCTCAGTGGTCTAAGGTATTGCGTGAGGATGGATCAATGGAACTGATTAGTGATCGCATTCCAATCTATTCTGCTACTCAAATTCAATTAGTTGAAATGAGCGACGAAGAATATCTTGCTGTTGATTACGCCTATCAAGAAGGGGAGTTTGCATTACAAGTTTATCTAGGAGAAGCATTTGATGATCCGAAACGAAGCGAATCTATTCTTGTAGAGGTTTCAGAGGTTATGGACGTAACAATGGCGAAACTCGTAAGTGTTGGCTATTCAAGAGAACCAAGCGAGAGAAAAGAAGCACTACTAGGGATTAATAGTTATCCTGTATTTCTTTTGTATGATCACGAAAAGTTAGTTCATATGACTACTGATTTAGAGGAAATCCTGAATTTTTTATCTGCAACAGATATGAAAGTGAAGAGGTTAGTTTTAGAAGAATCGAATGAAATTGCTATTTTCAGGAAAGCAGTTGATGAGGCAACTCAGCTACCAGGGATTGCAAATATGGCCAGCCCAAATTACCGTTTTCATTTAGAAGGTGAATCATACAGCCTTTGGATTGATGAGGAATCTGGAACAATCATGAATAATAAAGAGTCTCATACAATATATTCGCTTACAAAAACTTCAGTTAAAGAAATTAATGATTTCTTGAAAAAGTAGTTGGTTATCGCTTGAAAGGTACGGATTTAGCAGATGGTTTTATTACAAGGTGAGTAGTGGTAGATAGCGTATGGACATCAGGAGTATTGAGCCAACTAGGCACAATACTCTTTTTTATGAAGATCCGTTAAAGATGCTACATAAATTAACTGTATATATTTGATCGACAATTGAAGTATCCTTGTCGAATTACGGTTTAGGCGTTTTATACTATTTTGATAGTGTTAATATTTAGAACTTTTCGCACATCCAATATTTAACATTATTTAGTATGATGGGCTAGTCAAACTAAATTAATTATTGGAGGGAAAGTTATTGAAGAAAAATAATTTATTGATTAAAACAACGCTTGCAAGTACATTATTATTTTCGGGTTTTACAACCTCAGTATTGGCTCATGATGCGCTAGAATACGGTGTCTCTAAGGAAGCTGAATTTGTATTCGATGCAGATGCAGTTGAGCGTTTAGAATATAATGTGAATGGATCGAAAAATCTAAAATTTTTACATCAAGCAGCCAGTGTACAAATTAGTGAACAAAATGGCATTCAAAACAACACTGCCGATGTATATGCTCATAAAGGATATGCGTATTTAGGCACTCACACTATCAATGGAGCAAACGGTGGTGTTCGAGTATTTGACTTGAAAGATCCTTCAAATCCTGTTGAAGTTGCTATTTTTGCAAATGAAATCCCGTTCACATGGCAAGAAAAAGTAATTGTTAAATCTGTTAATACTCCACATTTTAAGGGCGACCTAGCGGTTGTTAGCGTACAGCAAACTTCTCGAAATAATGCAAATAGACCCGAGAGTATTGGCGGAGTTCTTTTGTATGATGTATCTAATCCTGCTGACCCTAAGAAGCTAGGTTTTTATGAGTTAGATCGAAGAATTACTGGGACTCATGAGTTATACTTAACGACACAAGGAAATCGGGCTATTCTACTAACATCAAATCCATACGCGGACTATTATACTCACGGGGTAGAAAAGGATTTCCAGATTATCGATGTATCTGATCCTTCTAACCCTGAGAAACTTTGGCAATTTGATCCGCGAGACCTTGATGAGGTTCCCCAAGACTTCAATGGGTATCACTGGTTTACTCCAGATGGTAAAACAAGACCAGTTTTCAATCACAGTGTGATTACTGATCATAATGGGCAGTTTGCTTATGTATCGATGTGGGACTTAGGAACAGTTATTTTTGATATTAAAGATCCCGAAAATCCTGTATATGTTGGTAGAACTGATTATCGAGATAACCAAAAAGGAGCGGCACACTCTGCAGCGCTGGCTAGAGGCGGTACAGTTCTAATTGAGACTCGAGAAATAGCTAATCCAGTAGGTGAGGGTTACGAAAGTGCTTATGGCTATACGCGAATTTTTGATATTAAGGATAAAGCAAACCCAGTTTTATTAAGTGAATTTACGACAGACTTAACTTTTGATATCCCACCAACACCAGTGGGTAGAACTACTTTTGCAAAAACAGTTCATGATCCTAAAGTGCATGGAAATACATTATACTTGTCGTATTATTCCGGTGGTGTACTTGCAGTTGATATTACTGATCCTAGTAATCCAGTTGAAATCGCACGTTACACTCCTGAAAGTTCGAATGTTTGGGGCGTATTTGTAGACAGAAACTACATTTTAGCTTCTGATATGGGGCAAGGCTTAAAAGTATTGTTGAAGAATAAAAACAATAAAAATTAAACGAAGAGAATGATGCTTCTTACGCTGTCAGTTTCTGAAGGCAAGTGTGTTGATAATGCTTGTTTGCAGAAAATAATCAAAAAGGAAGAGTGCAAAATAGCACTCTTCCTTTTTGCAATAGAATGGAGTGAGCCAAATTTACATTTAATATTGTTTATTTTCTTACTGTACGGCACCAGTGATTCTTTTTACATTCGGGACATTTTAAAAATTTCTTCTTGTAAAAATGTGGACCAATGAAATTCCTAAGATAGGATATTGAAAACCTTCTCTTGCAATTTGGGCATATATAATCGAATGTTGAGTTGTGCCAAAAAACCAATAACAATAAAGCTAGTAAAACTATTGCCCCGTAAAACAGTTCGGAACCAAACATATTTACCGCCTCCTCTTAATCTAATAGTCTTACCTAGGATAGGAAAGTACTCTAGAACCTTAGGTTAAGTTCACTTTCTTTCAATCCAATTCATTAAAGGTTTATAAAGAGATTATATTTACTTATAACTACGAAACGGGTGGAAAAACAGTTTCATTTCATGTGTAAGAGGTGCCTGGCACCTAATTAAGGTAAACAAATTAATAATAATTATATTTTGTTTTAGTGTGGATTCTGGTAGTGTTGATAGGTAGCGTTTTTACGATAGATTATGAATAATGGTAATTGGGTAAAGATAAGAGTAATTCAGTTACTAATTGGAGGATATCAATGATAAAAATTATGGCTGATTCAACATGTGATTTGTCAAAGGAAGTACTGGAAAAGTACGATATAAGCCTTGCGCCACTGACGATAAATATTGAAGGGAAAATTTATAAAGATAGGATAGATATTGAACCGGATGATTTTTATGGGATAATGGCAACCCTAGCGGAGTTTCCAACTACAGGAATGCCCAGTCCTGCTGAGTATTTAGCGATCATCAAAGATGCCGTAAAGAATGGCCACACAGAAATATTGTGTATATGTATGTCCAGTGGAACTAGTGGTTCGTATCAATCAGCTGAACTAGCTAAAGATTATTTCTATGAAGAACCTCCAAACTCAAATGTGAAAATACATATCGTTGACTCAAAGTGTATGAGTCACGGCAGTGGTTGGCTAATAATGAAAAGCGCAATGATGAGAGAACGCGGAGCAACCTTTGAAGAGCTAGTCGAATTTAACGAGACTTACAAAACGAATGTAAAACATTTCTTATCTGTTGACGATTTAGACCATCTAATTAAGAGTGGTCGACTTACCAATGCAAGTGCACTCATCGGGAAGATCCTAATGCTAAAACCTATTATGACAATGAAGGGTGGAAAAGGTGCAATTGTCGCTAAGGAAAGAGGTCTAAAAAGAGTACTAAAGCATTATGTCAATGAACTAACGAATAGAATTGATAAAGAAATAACAGAATTTATCATCATTGGCTACACCTCGGATATAAAAGTTGCAGAGAATTTAAAAGCAAAAATTGAACTCGAAACTGATTTTTCAGGGGAGATTTATATAATGCAAATGGGAGTTTCAGTTGGCACTCATGTAGGCTTAGGTGCTATTTCTATGTTTTTTGTTGAAAAGGGAAAATAAGAAGATCGTCGAATTGGGGTTTAATTTAAGTCAAGAAGTACTGGTTAAATCTCTAATAATCAAGGCGGTCATATCAAGGATGCGTCTTTTTCAAGTAGGCTAAAACGAGGTGGTCTATTACTTATAGAACCACCTCTTATTTTTTGTAGTTCTACTAAAAACGTTTACCAAGTAGAAACCTCGCCTAAAAGAGGGGCTAATCTCGAAATTATTGAACTAAATCAATTAACTTAGCAGTCATTTCTTTTGAAACAGTATAGATCGTATTTGTGTTACTAATGTTCATTAAGGTGCTTCGCTGCCCTGGTGTACCTACCCATAGGTGAAGCTCTTGTTTCGTTCCGTCTTCATAAATGACTTCCAAATCAAACTCAGGTTCTGCTATATTCACTATACCTTCTTCTTGAACTGCTGTTGAGAATACAGTACTAAAAATCTCCAGAGTTCTATCATCTTTATATACCACAAAAAAATCTGAATTCACTTTACCAAATCCGGTGGAACGGGAAATACTCACTTTTGCTAGTATATCAGATGCTTGGAATTCGCTGTTACTTTCTGATTGACAGCCGAAAAGGGTCGCTGGTATAAAAACCGTTAGGAAAATAAACAAGATTATTTTTTTCATCTTACATAACCTCCAAATTTTTCTATTTACATATTAGACGAAGCAAAGGCGTTTTAAGTTTCAGTTTAATAGGTATCAAGCAACTAAGGAGAAGGAGCACTCGTATATCGACAAGTGAGCATCCCACCAAAAAATAGAATACTAATTGAAAAATTGCTAGCATAAGATGCCAAGGAACCGTTTGTGTCATTGAAAAATGTGGTTTACTTTTATGATATCAGGGAAAATACAAGCTAAACCAGTTGAAAAGGAGAGGTAGTGGTGAAAAGTACAGTATTTATTAATTATTTAATTAATATTATTATTGGCGTAGCCCAATTTTTCCTAGGTTTAAGAGTTCTATTAAAGTTGTTTGGAGCAAGCAGTACAGCACCTTTTGTACAATGGGTTTATAATACAAGCCAATCTTTGCTGTATCCCTTTGAAGGGATATTTCCCACAACAACAATCGAAGGGAGATTTGTTATCGAATTTTCCGCATTATTTGCTTTAATTATTTACTCTTTAGTCGGCTACTTTTTGAACCATTTGGTGTTTATGCTCGAAAGTGGGATGCGAAGAAAATAAGAGAAAGCAATGAGAGAGGTTCTTTATTGAGAGGCTGAAAAGTATAAACTATTTAAGTTAGGGGCTACCTTCAAGAGAAGGCAGCCCTTTTTCTTTCCCGGGAAAGCGCAGGAAAGGACAGGAAATCGCATGATGTTCGTAATTTTAGTAAAAAATTGTCCAATTATGTATAGTATTAGAACTATTTTTAGTCCTTTTAGGTGCCAGGCACCTAGAAAACCTAGAACCAATCATCTGATATTGGGGTAATTTCGGCGAGTGAATAAGCGGCATTCGTGATGGCTTGTGGTAATGTTTCTCCGTTTGCACATATTTCATTAAAGCAGACTTCCGTAGCGCCTTTTGTTGTATATGTAAATCCGAACTGCTCTAACTTTTCAACGATTAGCATCGCATCGTCAAGGTTTTGCTCAGGCTGAAATTCAGAATCGGCAATGTATAGATTTTTCTCAATATCAAACCATTTCCCTGCGCTATTTAATTTCCAACCGAGGATTCTGCGGGCAATAATATCTATCTTGTTCATAGTAGTGGCTCCTTTTCTCCGTTTTTACTTATTTTAGCATGGCTTGTCCTTGGGAGCATATTAAATCTTTTGTATTTATTAGTACCTTGCACTGTTTCGTTTGCCGTTATAGGTGCCAGGCACCTAAATAAACTAAAGGTGCCTGGCACCTTATTTGGGAATTGTTCAAGAATATGACAAAATTAGAAATTGAAAAGTGGAAATTATGTAATATATTACATATATAGGGGTGATGTATAATGCGAGAAACAAATGATGAACAAAAATATATATTTGGCAGTTTATTTTTATTAGCCAACAAGCTGCAAGTGAAGGGTGATCAAATGCTTGGTGATGATGGGATGACACTTCGGCAGTGGTTCTTAACCGTTATGATCCTGCAATTCAAGGAGCAGTCACCGACACTTGGCGAAGTAGCAAACCTTATGGGGACTTCTCATCAGAATGTGAAACAACTTGCCAAAAAGCTTGAAGAAAAACAGTTTTTAACGTTCACGAAAGATGCCCAAGATGGACGAATTGTTCGACTACAACTAACCGAGCTTAGTCGTGATTACTGGAGTCGCCGAGAAGGGGACGGAGATCGCTTCATCGAAAAACTATTTCTGAACGTGAGTGATGAAGAAATTCGAACGACGATAAGTACCTTCAATAAGCTTTTTGAAGCACTCGAAAGCTGGGAGGAGTAAATTTTTAGAAAGAAAGGTAATATGTTATATTTTTCGAAATGAAGAGGGAGGAATCTAAATGAAATCTCAACGAACGATTACAATATTAGTTCTAGTAATTGCACTATTAGCAATACTAGCAACGACAACTGCACTTTTTTCATCAGAGGGGAACGGGGAATATGTGTACACGTCAATTCATGGCGAAGACGTTGTTATATATGGAAAAGGCTTATACAAACATATGTCGTCGGAAGTGGCAGTTCAAGGACTTGCTCAAGATGTGATCACACTTGTAGCCGGTGTGCCACTTCTACTGTTTGGTTTATTTAGTGCAAGACGAGGCTCACTTAAAGGACGTTTTTTACTGAGTGGTGTTTTACTATATTTTTTACTGACTTACCAGTTTTATCTAGCGATGGCGATGTTCAACACGATGTTTCTTACTTATGTTGTGCTGCTCTCATGTAGCTTTTTCGCGTTCATTCTATTAATTCTACAAATGAAGCCAGCTACTTTAATGGCAGCTTTTCATGAACGAACACCTGTTAAGTGGGTTGGTGGGTTTCTAGTATTTAATGCACTGTTGATTGGCATGCAGTGGTTACAAGTCATTGTTCCAGCAGTTATTGCTAACAAACCACCTGTTGGAATTGAACATTACACAACGATGATCGTCCAAGGTTACGATTTAGCGATATACATCCCAGCATCGTTTCTTGCTGGAATACTTCTTTTTACAAAAAAGCCGCTTGGGTATGTTCTTGCGCCAGTTTATATTACGTTCCTATCGATGATTATGCTCGCACTTACTTCAAAAATTGTAGGAATGTGGCTTACAGGATATGAAGTTTTTCCGGTTATTATTTTGTTTCCATTACTACTCACCCTTACATTAACGAATGCAAGCCTAATGTATCGGAATGTGAGACCAACAAGTCAATAAGGAGGGGCGAAGAGAAATGAAGAACATATCGAGAACTTTTTTACGATTGGGATTTACGGCTATGCTACTAAGTGCAACACTGAGCATAATCGGTTTGTTGTGGAAAGGACTTTACCAAGATACAAATGTATTAATTTTGAAAGGCTGGTGGTTCAACGACTGGGTAACACTCTTACTTGCAGTGCCACTATTTGCTTTGGCCCTTTTTCTAAGTAACAAAGGCTCAATACGCGGGTTCGCATTGCTCATGGGGATGATGATGTTCACCGTCTATAATTATTCTTTTTATTTGTTTGGTGCTGCCTTTAATGCAGCATTTCTAGGCTATGTTGCAGTGTTTGTTGTCGGGTTATTTGGTCTATTCGCAGGGACTTTGACGTTGTTGACCTTACTAAGAAGTGATCATTTTCCATCTATCATAGTTTCAAAGAGTATTAGTAGTTATATGGTGCTAACAGCAGTTTTTCTAAGTATCGGATGGGTTGGTCAATGGTTAGACTTCGTCATAACAGGAAATAAACCACAGTTAATGGAGCAATTTGAAGCCAGTAACCATCTTGTTGCAGCATTAGATATGACGTTCGTCGTTCCGTGGTTCCTGTTTGGTGCCTTTCTACTATGGAAGCAATGCATTTCTGGGATAATTGTCTCGTTTATGGTTCACGTGAAGACCACTATTTATAATGTAATTTTATTGTGGAGCTCAATCGCTCAGTATCTGGACGGAGTTGAAGGGGCGGAAGCTTTTATTCCGCTGTGGATTTTCTTTTTGATTGGGTCAACTGCATCCCTAGTAGGATTACTTCGCCCACTAAATAAACCTAACTAGATATAAAGTTTTTCTCAATATATTCCTTGTTTTCCATAATTAACTTATATATAATGAAGCTAGATTAGTTGAAAGGGGTGAGGTCGATGTTAACTGAATTCAATAAGTTTAGTCTTGTTCCGTCCTCGCTTTTTATTGTTCATTAATTAGCATTAGCCCTATGGACGTTTCAGACTTGGGGCTTTCGATAATATCAATATTTTCACTTCTATTACTGGAGGAAAGCCTAGGATCATAATTCTTTTGGCTTTCCTCTTTTTTGTGTGCTTATTTTGTTGGGAGATTTACTGAGCAAGCTTCTTTCGTAACTGGAAAACAGTTTGATGAGAAAAGTAGCCTAACATTTTGCCCAATTGAGAGGGGAAATGGGTGGTAAAGACTTGCTGTCGCCTTTTTTATACGAGATATATCACCGTACAGCAGTCGCCATACAATTTTAGAGTGAGAAGTCATGGACACAGGAATACCCCCTTAAAAACTTGTTGAGTTAATCAAATATTAACTGAAGGGATGTTATTTTTATGATGAAGTTAAGTACAATGAAAAAAGTAATGGAAACTGTTGATAATGTTTGGAGAAGTCCATTAGGAGAAAAAATTCTAGAAAACTGGGGATATGATGAGGGTTCTGTATTTATTCTACGCGCCAGTGCCAATTTCGTCTTTACATTCAAGAAAGCTGGGAAATCTTATTTTCTTAGATTTAATGATGCATGCGAAAGAGACTACGAAACGATAGAAGCTGAGATAAACATTGTTAATTTTTTAGGGGAGCAGTCATTAAACGTTGCCAAACCAGTGAGATCATTAAATGGAAAATTCATCGAAGTTCTCGTTACAGAATTAGGAACTTTTTATGCTGTAGTTTTTGATGCTTTAGCAGGGAAACATATTGAATATGAGGAAATAAGTGATGAACAGCTGTTTTTATGGGGGAAAGCTCTAGGTAAGCTCCACCAGACGCTAAAACGGATGCCTAAAAAATATCAGGTGAATCGGCCGAATTGGCGTGAACATCTCATTCAAGTTCAAGAACTTCTCCCATCTATTGATTACGCAGCAACTAGAGAACTAGAAAGAATTTCTGAATGGGCTGAGGGTTTAAAGGTTTCAAAAGAAAACTATGGGATCATTCATTATGACTTTGAACTTGATAATATCGTTTTTGAAAATAAGAAAATTAGTATGCTTGATTTCGATGACTGTTCTAGCTATTGGTATGTTGCTGATATTGTTTACGCGCTTAGAGATGACGGAGATTTCAGTTTAAAATCGGCAAATGTTCAGAAATTCATTGAAGGTTATCAACGTGAAACGAACCTTGATCTAGAGCTACTTAAGGATTTTTCATGGTTTGAGAGGTTACACAAATTAGTGATCTTCGCAAAGTTGATAAGGGCGGTTGACATTGAAGAAACAGAACAACATCCAGATTGGCTTAATAAGCTTCGAGCTAGATTGTGTCGGACACTAGATGATTGCCGTCGCTCGTTTGAGAAATTTGATTAACATAATGAAGAGGGTGGAGACGATGAATTCAATCATACGTATTAAACAAGAACATATCTCTGAATGCGCCAAACTTTATTGCGACGTATTCAATGCCAAGCCATGGAATGATAACTGGACAATAGAAACGGCTTATCAACGATTAAATGATATTTCTAATTGTCCTCATTTTGAAGGTGTATTGTTTGTTGAGCAAGGGATTTTTAAAGGGGCGATTTTCGGTAATTATGAGCAATTCTACGATGGCAAACATTATAATTTACGAGAAATGTTTGTAGCAACGGATCAACAAGGGACTGGAATAGGAACGAGATTGCTGTGTGAATTAGAAATGACATTAAATGAAAATGGGATAACAACAATGATGTTATTTACATCAAAAGGGAATAAAACAAGTGATTTTTACATGAAAAATGGCTTTTCTGAGTGGACTAGCATGGCAATGATGGGCAAGGCGATATAGATTGAATATTTAATGGTGCCTGGCACCTTTTAGTTTAGGAGGGTAATAGTTTTGATTATATTAATAGGTGGAAATAGTTGCACTGGTAAAACGATAATGTCTCAAAAGCTACTAGAAAGATATAAAATTCCGTATTTTTCTATTGATCATCTTAAAATGGGGTTATATAGAAGTGATGGTCATTGTGGCTTTACTCCGTTGGATAGCAACGAAGTGATTGCTGCAAAGTTATGGCCAATAATGAAAGAGATGATTAAGACAATGATTGAAAATAACCAAAGTAGGATCATTGAAGGGTGTTATCTATTACCGAAATTTGTTAAGGACTTAGAAGAACAGTATCCTGATAAAATAATCTCTGTGTACTTAGGCTTTTCAACGAATTACATCGAAAATAATTTCAAATCAAGTATTATAAAATACAGGAATATTATAGAAAATCGAGGTTGCTTTGAAGAAAGACCGATAAAGGAGTTCATTAATGAGCACAACAAGTTTAGACAAACGTGCATTGATTACGGTGTTCAATATCATGAGATAAACAGTGACTATGAGGAAGAAATTAAAACAGTTTATGAGCTAATCGACAACAGAATGGCTGAAGTTCATTTAAAAAAATAGCTGAGTCCACCGAAAGAAGGCTAACCCAAGCGAATATTGGAGATAATACTCAGGGAAATTTATTTACTTTGTCCTGAAGGAGGATTTAACTTGGAAATGACTTTGAAGGTCGGGGATATCGCACCGGAATTTAGCTTGCCTGCGACGATAAAAGAAAAAATATCTTTGTCCGATTATCGTGCCAATAAGAATGTTGTAGTGGCTTTTTATGGAATGGACTTTACTCCTGGCTGAATTAAAGAAATCGCCTCTTGGAAAGAGGATTACCAAAGGTTTGAAAAAACGAATGCAGAAGTGCTGGCAATTAGTGTTGATCATATCCACTCTCATCGTGTTTTTGCTGCAAGTCAAGGGACATTACCTTACCCGTTATTATCAGATTGGCACAAAAACACTGTGAAAAGCTACCATGTGTTTAATGAAAAAGGTGGAACTGCTAATCGTTCTGTCTTTGTTGTAAATAAAGACGGGATCATTACTTATCTGAACACTTCATTTAAAGCTGATAAAGTAGAGGACTATGAGGCTGTTTTTAAGGAGCTTGAAGCATTGATGAAAAAGTAGAACTTTTATTCTTAAATGAGGGGACAAACTCACCACTTTGAGTTTGTTCCTTTTTTTGTCTTGGCAGGTATTTTTTAGTTCGGACACGAATATAGAAACTGAGTTATAATTTTTAAAAAAGGAGCTTGCTATGACATTATCTAGAACGGTAACATATTCCAAGAAAAAAAGTAAAAAGACAATCATACTGAAAGGTTTCCTCGTCCTATTTACTGCATTTATTATTAGTTATCTTTTATTATTATTTGTTTTTGTACCAGAAAGAGAGATTCATCCTTTTTTTACTCATCATGATGGGCCATTGAATATTGCCCATCAGGGTGGCTATCATTTAGCACCTTCTAGCTCGATTGCCGCGTTTGATAAGGCTGTTGAAATTGGTGCCCATGTCCTAGAGTATGATTTGCATATAACTAAGGATGGTAAGCTCGCCCTCATCCATGATCCAACAGTAAACCGGACGACAGATGGAACAGGGGAAGTTGCGGCTATGACCTTAGCAGAGGTGCAAGCACTTGATGCCGGTTATTCGTTCACCGATTTAAGTGGTGAACATAGCTACAGAGGTCAAGGCGTGTACATCCCAGATTTACGCGAAATGCTCGAGCGCTATCCCGACAAGCTTCATTTAATTGAAATAAAGGACACGAATCCTTATGAAAGAATGGACGAAATCATTACAACATTATGGAGTCTCGTTGAGGAATTCAAGATGCAAGATAAAGTATTAATCGCTTCATTTGATAGCTTTATCTTAGAGCGTGTAACAGAACTTACTGGTGGCAAAGCAGCAACTGGTGGCGGAAAAAAAGAGACAACATTTTTTGTGATTGCTCATAAGTTCTTCTTACATCCTTTTTATTTTCCAAAAGTAGATTCGTTCCAACTTCCATTAGAGCAGGTCGGCTTTGATCTGACAGATCAGAAATTAATTAAAGGTGCATCACGTTTAAATCAACAAGTCCATTACTGGACGATTAATGATAAAGAAACGATGGTACGCCTACTGGAAAACGGTGCACATGGAATTATTACAGATCGACCGGATTTGCTTCATGAGGCAATCGAGGAGTATAAACAAAGCAAAGCTTCTGAATAACAAACTCAACGGGTGCCAGGCACCAATGAAAGTTCACTTTCACCAACGCGGATGTAAATATGATCGCCACAAACATCCAATCGAAGAAAGTGAACTTTCCTGTAAATACTATTTACAAGGAAGACACCAACGAAAGTTCACTTTCACCAACATGGATATAAATATGATCGCCACAAACATCCAATCGAAGAAAGTGAACTTTCCTGTAAATACTATTTACAA
The DNA here is from genome assembly GCF_046314235.1 of Anaerobacillus sp. Lineage (NCBI taxonomy): Bacteria > Bacillati > Bacillota > Bacilli > Caryophanales > Bacillaceae > Anaerobacillus > Anaerobacillus sp. The sequence goes on along the minus strand of NZ_JBKBWN010000013.1, from coordinate 109,192 downwards.
GGAAGACACCTGTTGTTTCAGTTTATTATTGACTAGCAAAAAGGAATGCAAGCTTGTATAATTTTTAAAGAGGAGGTGAGAAAAATGACAGAAAATCAATTTGGTCGTTTCGAAGGATTACTGACCCAATTAGTGTCGATGGTTGGACATTTAAGAGAAGATGTAGACACTATCAAACAAGACGTGGCTGAGTTGAAGGCAGACGTGGCTATGCTGAAAACAGAAATGACAACAATGAAATCAGAATTAAACACTATGAAAGAAACGCAGGAAAAACAACATGCTGAAGTAATTGGTAAGTTGGATTTATTAAGAGTGGATCAGGAAATCACTTGGGAAAAAACCGTTGAAAATGAAAGAGAAATAGAGAGACTAAAGAAATATGTTCTAAATAATTAACCCATGCGTTTTTTCTTCGATTACTACTACTTCAGTGAAAAAACACCTCTATTCTAAACTTACCCGTAGATGATGACAAATGAATAAAAAATAAACAGTCGATCATCCAATCGGCTGTTTATTTTTTATCAACAGGTGCCATATCATAGGGTGCCAGGCACCTTGATATACAAACAGGTGCCTGGCACCTATGAAAAGGAACCTATATTACAAAGAAATTCTCGCATGTGTATCTAGAGTGAATTTCTTAAAGGGTGTATCTGGAAGAGGGGTGAAATTTTCGACAGCTCTCTCTATTGCAGTCATAGCCGCTTCTTTATTTCCAAGCTCTAGTTGGCAAAGGGCCTTAAAAGCGTCCAACACGTAAAAGATGGATAAATCAAACGGATGATGGACATCGGGAATGACTATCTGATCAAGATGCAAAAGGGCTTCTTGAAAGCGACCCAAATAATAAAGCGCTTTTCCTTTCTCGAGGGTAAACCAAGGGTCGTAAAACTCTAATGTCTTTGGTTTGGCAAGTAATAGATCAATTTCCTCAAGAGCTTGACTGTACTGATGTTTTTCAGATATAAGGATCATAATATTTAGGAGTTTATAAAAATGAAGCGAAGACAAGTTATCGGCAAACTCACCGTATTGCTTGAGCTTTTCTAAATAGTAGATCTTTTGATCTTCATTTTGTGACATCATCGCTTGTGCAGCCGCAAGTCGATATAATTCGTCGATCCGATAAAAGATTTTTTTCTCTTTGGAAAAGGTCAGTGCACTTTCCATAATCCTTGTCGCTGCTTTTGAATCGCCGACTGCATAGTGCAAAACGGCTTCGTGATAATCAAGATCAAGCCTGGTTAAAGGATCGATATAGGCATGGTTAGCTTCGATGTTGCTTCGTTCACATAGGAAAACCTCCAATGATTTAGAATACTCATGGTCTAAAAACTTTGTAAATGCTCGATGTATAGCGATGGCGGACCGATTTGCGGAAATGTTCATTTGGTCAAACATTTTCGCAGCCCGTTCACAATACACCTCCCAGCCTCGTTTTTTTTCTCGGAAAAGAGAGTAGCTATAGATTTCTAATAACCGAGCAGCTTCGTATCCTTGTGAAAGGTTTTCGGCAAATGGCTCGATAAGGTCAATCAGCTGTTTATGTTTGTCCTTTGACTTAGCAAGATCGTTATTGTATATTTTCTCAGCTTTTTCTAAAGTTTCTCGAAGTTCCTCCGCATTAACGACGTCTAATAAATCGGAAACATCTACTTCAAGCTGTTCAGCAATATAGGTCAAGCTTTCCATTGATGGATTTGCCTTGTTATTTTCAATCAGACTTAGCATACCTTTCGTGAGCTGTTTACCAGCTAGTGCTTCAAGGGTAAGCTTTTTTTGTTTTCTTAATTTCTTAATCCGTTCACCTAGCATGTAAAACACTCCTTACGCCTATTTGTTTAATTATATTAAACTTGCTCTTGAAAAGAAAGGGGGAGCGTGATATGATTTGTTTAATTAAATTAAACTTTTAAAAGAGGTGGAATGATGGAGCATCATTTGAAAGTAAAAAAAGCGACGTATCACCTGTATACATTTATGATTAGTAAACTAATATCTTCGTTTGGGGCTCAAGTCTATACATTTGCGATTAGCTTTTACATTTTGCAATTAACTGGATCAGCTACAAGTTTTGCGACGAACTTGATTTGTAGTATCTTACCACGGACATTACTAGCTCCTTTTGCTGGAGCAATTACCGATCGGTACTCAAAAAAAGCGATTGTTATTAGTGCGCAAATCGCAACAACGATTACGATAGGTGGCCTACTTGTTTATACATTTACATCAGGACTTTCTTTGCTGGCGATTTATGTAACGACGAGCATTTTGTCGATAACTTCGATGTTTTCAGGAATTGCGTTTACTTCATCGATTACTAGTCTTATTGATAAAGAAAGAATTCAAAAAGCGATGTCACTAAATCAAATGGCAATTTCTTTCGCTGCAATAGGTAGTCCAGCAATAGGCGGAATTTTATACGGTGCTGTTACGATGCCAGTATTTCTCGTTATCTATATGATCGCATCAAGTATTGCTGTCCTATTAGAATCAACGATGAACTTTAAACTTTTTGCCAAAGAGAAAGAAGTTGTTGAGGGAGCAGAGAAGGAATCTCTACTAAAGAGTATTAAGCTTGGAATTGATTATTTAAAATTACATCCGGTGATCTTACTTTTGTTGTGGATGGCATTATTGATTAACTTTTTCTTTGGAGCGTTTGAGGTAGGTTATTCCTATATTCTCATAGAAAAGCTACAAATGAAATCGCAGCATTTTGGATTTACACAAGGGGCTTTCTCGGTAGGCATGGTGTTAATGTCGATTTATTTTTCAATTAGAAAAGAAGTGAAATTCCCTTTTCTTGTATCGAAACGTGGAATTATTGGATTGTGCTTTGTCATGGCGGCGGTAGCTATACCTCTCTTAACTTCATTGTCTTATAATCTTATAGTCGGTTATTATCTTGTCCTTATGCTTACCTTTGGCTCACTGATTATGGTAATCAATACTCCGATCCAAGTGATGCTTCAAAAGACGATTGATGAAGAGTATAAGGGGCGGGTATTTTCAATTATTGAAACAATGTCAATGGCGCTCACTCCACTAGGAATGGTTTTATACGGCGTTCTTTACGACCTATTCCCAGGTCAATGGATCTTAATGATGTCTGCTGGTCTATTACTTTGTGTTGTACTTTTCTTTGCTAGACCAAGTGAGATTAGGAAGATCCATCCAGAGCTAGGCGGCGGTAAAGAAACCATCAGAGAGGAAGTAGGAGCGGTTTAATCAAAATGAAACGACAGGGTGCCCTGCACCCTGTCGCTTATTAATTAATAACACTTACCTTATTTGGTGATGCCTCAACATTTTCCCATCCAAAGGCGCATTCTTCCAAATCTTTTCCGCCGATGCTAGTGTTCTTCTCGTAAACTTCCTCACCGCCAAGATGTTCAAAAAACTTATGTGAAAGGTGGTTCTTAAAGGTCCACAAGGCGATTTTTGAATGGTGCAAGGAAGCTAAATGCTCAGTAACCGAATTAAATAACCTTCTCCCAAAACCTTGCCCTTGAACTTCAGGATGAACATAAATCCCGTATATTTCTCCGGTATATCGCATTCTTAAACGCGGATCTCTCATCGTGCCCGCTAAGGCAAAACCGACAATATCACCCTTTTCATCTAAGGCAACAAAATTCATCGAACCTCCCTTGATGGAATTTGGTAGATCCTTTTGCCACCTTTTTTCCCGATCAGTATATGTGAACTTATCAATAATCTCTTCAGTAAAAAGCCCTTTATATGAGGCATGCATACAATCAACATGAACGCGAGCAATCCCTTTAAAGTCTTCTGCAGTTGCTTTCCTAATCATGTGTTTGCTCCTTTCCGTTACCTATATTTACTATTATCTTCATATTATCAGTTTCCTGAAAGTATTACAAAATAACAGGGTGCCAGGCACCAATTTCATATTCCTATATTAACTAATGCGAAAGTACTGATATTTTAGTACAATAAAAGAATGTAGAATTATGTAAATTTTTAGGAGTGCTTTTTCTTGGATAACATTAAAATATTATTAGCTACATATGAAAAGAAAACGGTTGATTTATCGAATCTAGAGCAGCTCCTCATGCCGTTTGTTCAAAGCTATGAGGAGTTTGCCACCTTAGTTTTACGACTTGAGGACGAAGGGAACCTCCTTGAGGTAAAGGCCAAGAAAAGAACGTCACGAAAGCCGTCCCTTGCTTATCAATACCGTATTATTAAACATTTGCTAACTGAGGATTACCATAAGGAAATCCAGCGCTATCGCCAATCACTCCATCCGGCAATAAATCTAGATAATTATTACAGCAAAGACCCTGCAATCTGGAAACATGATCTTTCTCTCATTCTTAAAATCGATCAATACTTAAAACAAAATGGATTACCAAGTGAACAAGTGCCTGCACCAGAGAGGAGCTACGAGCTGGTTGGTGATGAGAAATGGATCGTTGAACAAGGGGGAAAAGAGTTATTGGAGCGGCTGCAGCTATTTCACTTACTTCAGATTATTCCAGTTTCAGAGCCACTTATGTTCGCAATCAATCAGAAAAACTTTCAAGAAGACCACCAATTTCATCTCATTGTTGAAAATAAAACAACATACCAAGGTCTGCTACCTGCATTGAAGGATACGGCTTTCTCTACCTTAGTTTATGGAAGCGGAAAAGCTATCATTAATAGTATCGAGCAGTTTTCAATTCAATTTCCGATAATAGCGGAGCATCATTTTCTTTACTTTGGCGATATCGATCGAGAAGGAGTTTCCATTTGGGCTTCGTTAAATAAAAAACAGCAGATCGCACTAGCCTTACCTTTTTACAAGGCGTGTATCTCAAAAAAAGAAGCCAAAGGAAAAGAAAATCAACGAGAAAACGAGCAAGCTCTTGAACAGTTTTTAATGTTCTTTTCTAATACAGATCAAGAAAAAATTCGAAACCTTTTAAAAAATGGTTACTATTATCCGCAGGAAACGCTGAAAACTTTGGAATTGCAACGGATATGGAGGGCGACTGATTGGACAAGTATGAAATACAAGAATTAACGAGTGGCTACCGGGAGCGAATAAGAAGGCTAGCTCTTTTTGACCCTCTCTATGAGCTTGATCGGAAACGAGAGCAGGATCTAGATCACCAATTCATTGATATGAAGGGACTTGGTTTGTTCACGCTACTGTTTTTTTTCGAGCAAAAATTAATGCGACAATACAAAACAGGTGTGAAGCAACTAGCTGGATTTTTACATCAGCTAACACATGAAAAATATCGCTTTGACGAAGAAGCATATGAAAAAATTGCTAGGTTAATCGTCCAAACATTCCGCCCAACAACTGGAAAAAAACGCAGCTATCCGTTTTTTGACTGGGAAGAGCAAGTGGATGACGTCATTGAATATTCAATCTTAAAAGCGAATGACTTCGATGTGAATACAAACACGCAATATTATACACTCGATGAAGATGGACTTGAGCTGGTTTTTGCAACAAAAGAATTTTATAGTGAATTTCAGCTTTCGATTAATCAACTCTTACTTCGGAAACAGCTAGATAAAGGCGAGTTTAAAGGTGCGCTTCGGCAGATTAATGAAATGCAGATTGATGTCGAAAGCCTCGAAGAGCGAATGATAAAGTTAAAACATGAAATTCAGCGCAGCATTGTATCTGAAGAAACCTTTGAGCGGTACAAACAGTTGTTAGAAGATATTTATGGTCGGCTAACAAGGGAAGATGAAGAATTTAAAGAGTTACGGGAATTCGTAAAAGATACTAGGGATCGTCTTTATGCAAAGGATACACATCAAAAGGAACAAAAAACGTACGAACTATTGCTAAAAATTACGAGAGAGCTTGAACGAGTTCATTACGATCATTCTCGTCTCTTAGAACAAACGATCGGCTTGAAAAATACAACTCTAGTAACTGCTCAGGAATCTCTTTATTATACTGGAATTCAATCGTTTAACTTTGACCATGACCTTGTTTCGAGGATTGTGTCAACGCCACTACCATTAGCTGCAATGAAAGGTATTCTTCATCCTTTTTTAAAAGTAGAAGAAAACAAACGATGGTCCCCATTAACAATCCTATCCGAACAAAATATTACAGAAGATCGAGAAGAAAAGATCGAACAAAGCTTTATTGAAGTTGAAAAAGCAGAAAGTGATGACCAATACCGGAAATGGTTAACAACCAAATACAAACAAATTATGGAACAATATTTATTAGCGCATGCTTCAGAAAAAGGAACGACGCTAAGTGACTTTATCACGTATTTAGAAGCTACAAACCAAGCGGATTTTTATAGGCAACGATATTTTTATGAATTTTGGCTGTTTCTACATCAGCGGTCGCCAGTGACAAAGGGGAAATTTAGTGATGATGAAAGAAAAACCGTTTTTACTGAGGCAATTGCGTTACTTGGAGAACGAATATTATCGATTCAAGAACGAAATCCAATTATCAAAAGGTGTGAGCGCTTCTCCATTCAGGAGATGGTCATCACTTTAGAAGGAGACGAAAATGAATTATTCTGAGCAAAAAGTGATCCGCTCGTTTCAACTCTACACTCAGATTGCACGCGAAGGTGTGTTGGACATAGAGGCAGTGCAGTTATATAAATCAGATGACGAGATCCGTAGTCTATTAGATTTGTATAGTCGCGAAGTCGATTGCGTCATCATCTTAACAAGTGAGCGACTATTTTTAGTACCGCGGACGAAGCTTTCACCGTTCCATGTAAATAATGATTGGATCAAAAGGCATTACTTACGCTCGGGGGCAACTAACGGCGATATTTATTTATTATATTTTGCAACGCTTGTTCTTTTCGGGAGTTTTTATGATACGTACCAAAGTCAAGAGCCAACAAGGCAATTTATAAGACTTGATGAGTGGATCCACTTAATACAAGAGCGGATCGAGCAGATAAAAACGAATGATGAAGCGCAGTTAAAAGAACTAGAAAAAGAATTTTCTTATAATTGGAGTATCATTATTCAAAAATGGGACGATATGGATGATATTAAAGAAACTGCAAAAAAACAGAGCGGAAATACGATTAGTCGCTTGAGCTTCATCGATACGGTCAAGCGTTTCCTTGTCGATCAAGAACTCGTCCAAGAGATTGGAAACGATGAAATTACCTTAACAGAAAAGGCAAAAACAATTATCCAACGCTTTTTTATGGAGGTAGAGTATAACAAAGGGATTTTTGAATTTATTTATGGCTTTGAAAGGGATGAGGAAAATGCCAGCTATTAGTAAAATTCGTTTGATTAACGTGCAATATGAAGAAGGCAACAAGCGTTATAATGACGAGTTGTTTTTATTTGATGGGCATAACGGTGCAATTTTACTAGAAAATGGTGGTGGAAAAACCGTTCTAATTCAAACAGCCATCCAATCAATCCTTCCCCATGTTGACTTTGCTGACCGGAAAATTAAAAGTACGTTAGTGTTAGAAAACTCGCCAGCCCACATTGCCATTGAGTGGATCATCAATGATTCTCCTAGGCGTTATGTTGTAACGGCGGTTTCACTTTTCATGACAAAACATGGCCTCGATTCGTTTCGCTATGTCTATGAATACGGTGGGAATGACCCTAACGGCATTGAAGGAATTCCTTTTACATGTGAAGGGAAAGAAGGGAAACGGACAGCCGAACGAGGTGAAATTCAAGATTATTTTAGTTCAATGCGTGAACGTTCTTTTCTTGCTCGTTCATTTAACACAATTAAGGAATACAAGGCATTTCTTGAAGAACAATACCATATTATTTCAAGTGAATGGGAAAGTATTGTGAAAATTAATAGTTCTGAAGGTGGAGTTGAGGCATTTTTTGATGAGTGTAAAAGCACAAATCAGTTATTTGACCGTCTGCTCATTCCAACTGTCGAAAGCTCGATTATTGGTCATGACGAAAAAATGTTTGCAGATATGTTTGACAAGCAGCATGCGAGCTTTAAAAATTATAAAAAACTGAAGGAAACCCTTGAAGAAAATGAGAAAATACAGATTGAGTTAGAAGGCTATGTTGGTGCATTTAAAAATCTCCATGATCTTGATCTTGAATACTTAACAACGAAAAAACGTGCTAGAGGACTTTGGAATGAATTAATTAATCAAAAAAATGACTATACTGATGAGCATAAAGCAAGTCATGAAATGTTAGAAGACTGGAAAAAAAGTGATGAATTTCAACGTTTAAAAAAGGCCTCATACGACATTTTACTTGAAGAGACGAGTTTGAATACATTTGAAACGAACTATCTTAATTGTTTAGCTGAACAAGAAAAGAAAGAAGTGGAACTTCAGCGACATCAAGTTGACTATTATTCATATAAACTTGCGGATAAAAAGCGTGATATGAAAGAGCAAGAAAACCGCCTAACGCACATTGATACTGAAATTTCCTTATTTGATCAAGGTGAGGATTTGGTAAATTTTCAGGAGGATTTAGAAGCGACGAAACGAGTACTGCTCGGATTTTTCCTGAAAGAAATTGAGAAGTTTGAAAAGGAAATTCAGGATCTCAATTTTGAGCTATATCCAATCAACGTCCAAATTGAGCAAGGTTTGCTAAAAAAAGATGAATTATCAGGTCACCAAAGTAAACTAAGAGAAACCCTGTCAGGAGCTAACGCTCTTATTGATAATCGACTCAAGGACTTGGAAGGCCTAAAGCAGTTTTTGTTAGCCAATCCTAACCAAGAAGATGTAAAAATAGAGCTACAAAAATGGAATGAGCGCTATCAATTTTTGGATGAAGAAGTTATCCGCTTGCAGCAGGAGCAAAAGCAGTTATCTAAGGTAGAAGCAGATATAGATACTGAGCTTGAGGAGTTACGAGGGAGTTACTCTGATATTGAAAAAGAACGTGAAAACAGGTCTTTTCAACTAACTGAGATAAATAAGGTCCAAAAAAATTTGATCAATCGGCTTTGTAGTGTTCGACCACAATGGGCTAGTCTAGAAAATGTCTATTTGCACGAAGAGACTATAAAAAAACGGCTACAGGAAAAAATTGAGAGTCTCCAAAAAGAACGTGATGTACTATTATATAAAGAACGTTTGGGCTATCGGTTTTTCGATGATTACCGTAATCAACAACTATTTTTCAGTGATACTTTTGTTGAACAGCAGCTCTCATCATTGAAAAATCAGGTTGATTATTTAGTAACTGGGGTAGAGTACCTCCAAACGTTAAGCGACGAAGAGCGCGAAAAGAAAAAAAGCTATCCACTCTGGCCGGTGACATTAGTTACGACAACTAAATCGAAACAACAGGTGCTACAAAAATTAACACAATTGTCAGAGCAGCTGCAGGTTCCAATAGTGGTGCTGACTACAGAGGAAGCAGTATCAGTTCATGAAGAGAACCAAGAGTCGTGGATCGCGCCTCAATTCTGGAATCAGAACCTAGATGTTTCCACTTTTAAGGAATGGCAACAACAAATTGTTAATAAAGCACAGGAAGTTACAAAACTAAGGGAAGAAAAAGAAGCAGAAGTGCAATTGTGGCAAGGTGTTTATAAGGCCTATCGAGATTTTATTGAGGAATACCCGTATGAGGAAGTAACACAGTTACAAGAGGAAGTAGCAAAATTCACTCGTCAAGGAGAAGCGGTTTTTGCTAGGATTCAACAGCAGCGAAACTTAATTTTGGAAATCCGTTCGAAAATTCAAGGGACGACGACAATGAGGGCCAATTGCCTTGATGAAAAGCAGGGTCTTGAAACAAAAATAGATAAGGCAATGACCTATCTCCAATATGACAAAGAAGTTACCGAAGTGAGTAAGAAAGTAAACAAAGCCAATGGGCAGCTTCAAGAAGTAAAAAAGGAAATTACCCGTGTTGAGCGGGATCTTAATCATTTCAAAGAAGAAAAACAAGCCCTAAGTGAACGCGTGAACAATTTAAACAACGAGATCTTAATTATTAGAAGGAATGACGATTTTCAAGATCTGCAAGCTCTTACTCCGACATTCTCAAGTGAGACTAAAAAGAATATATTGGAAAGGATACGAGATTTAGAGTTTAAAATTAACAAAATTACAGTCTCTCAAGGCGAACTCCACGAAAAGCGAAGAGGGGCAATTGAAATACTTGTCCGATTAAAGAAAGAGATAGATGAGTTAAGGAAAGAGCATAGTTACATTGATGAAACGCGGGAATTTCCAGGAGACGGAGTTCAACTCTTGCATTTCTTAGCAGCTAAAATCACTACGTTAAAAAGTGAAGTTAAAACGCTACAAGATGAGGTATCGAAAAAAGCATCTCAAAAAGACACCCAAAAAGGAAAATGGGAAAAGCAAATTGAGCAATTTGGAAAAGAATTTCCTGATCAGGAAATTTACCAATTTACCCTACCTTTAGAGGATATTAAAGATAGTCTGTACTCTGAAGATGAAAAATTAATTGAAAGAAAAGTTTATCTTGATCAAGAGATAACCAGAATAACGAAAGAATTACAAAACCTTAAAGAGGCTGAACATGGCTTAGATCGATTTGATGAAGGGCATCATTTTCTTGCACCTGATATCATTGCAAGTGATCTTCATTCAGAGGCACTACTAGATTTTACCTATAATCGGAAAAGCTATGTAAAAGGAATTACTGATGAGCTTACTAGCAAAAAACAGGTAGTAGAAACAGAGAAAAAAGAGGTAGAACGAGCAAAACGTAAATTCGTAAATTTCTGTCTCAACCAAATTTCGGATATGAAACTACAACAAATGGCAACTAGAGGGGTCGAGGTAAAACAAACGTATCATGAGATCAATGAGTTTAAGAAAAACATGGTCGTAAGGATTGAAAAAATAACTAACTATGCCAATGAACATATTCGGAAAAGTGATGAAGATTTGCAGTTGTTTATTAATCAAATCCATACACATTTGTTAACAGTCGTTGATGGCTTAAAGCAAATCCCAAAGAAAACGAAAGTAAAAGTAGAGGATGATTGGAAACAAATATTTACGTTTTCAATTCCAGAATGGCAAGAAGAAGTAGGCAAAACGCGGATAAGGGATTACATTGAATGGATTCTCGGACAATTGGAATCGGAACGCTTTAAAACAAACGAAGGTAGTACAGATGAAGGGAAAATACGTAAAGAAATTGAAATGTGGCTTCAATCAAAACAACTATTACAAATGGTTCTAAACAACGAAGTAATGAAAGTTAATTGCCGCAAAGTGACAAATGACAACAAAGTCTCAACTCGTTCGTATTCATGGGAACAAAGCAACGTTTGGTCAGGTGGAGAAAAATGGAGCAAAAATATGACGTTATTTTTAGGAATATTAAATTATGTTGCTGAGAAAAAACAACACATTGAACTGAATATGAAACGACATCGGGCTGTTATCCTCGATAATCCATTCGGAAAGGCTTCGAGTGAGCATGTGTTAAGTCCAGTTTTCTTCGTTGCTGAACAATTAGGTTTCCAAATTATTGCTTTAACAGCCCATGCAGAAGGGAAATTCCTTCAAGACTACTTTCCGGTCATTTATAGTTGTCGTCTAAGAGGTTCCACTGATGGCAATAAAAAAGTGATGACAAAAGAAAAGTGGCTCCACCATGCGTACTTCCAGGACCATGAACCAAAAACAATTGAACGTTTAGGAGAAACAGAACAATTGGCGTTGTTTGATTAAAAAGAACAGGTTGCCAGGCACCGAAACCTTTTCGGTGCCTGGCACCTGCAGAAGCGAAAAGAGCTAAATAAAAGAATGAAGGTGCAAATATGGGCGACTTTTTACAACAACCTCATGCTGAGGACATAAGTTTTCAAGATTTAATTAAGGGTCAAAAAAGCCTAGTAGTCTTTATGAGACACCCCGGTTGACCAGTATGTAGAGATTATCTTACGCAGTTGCGTGAGCAGCATACATCGGTAACTAAAAAAGGAGTACAGATTATTGTGATTACTCCTTCTAATCGGGAATTTTTAGAAAAATTTATTGATGTTTTTGGTCCATACCCATTTCCTATTTATGGTGACCCTGGTCGAAATCTTTATAAAAAAATGGGACATCAAACCATGGCAAAATGGAAACTTCTTGCGATAGCTGCTATAGCGTTTATAAAATATGGAAAGAAGGCATTTCTTCCACAAGATGAAAAACAACAGGATGTAGTAAAAGTGGCGCTAAAAACTCACGATATTTATATTCAAGGTGGTACATGGATTTTTGATGAAAAAGGAAAAAACATTTGGAAACATGTTGATCAATCCCCAGAAGATCATGCAACTATCGAACAAATTCTTGATGCATTGTAGTTAAAATTTATATTTTTGCAAAAAAGTTTTATTTGTAACAGCTTTCGTCAGCGATCACAACAATGTAGAGAGAAATAAAAAATGACTATTAAATTGTCTAATAATTTAATAGTCATTTTTTTATTGTTTCTAAGGATGTTGTCGTAAAAGGGGTTAGTTGTGATTAACTTTATAGAGGAAGAAATTCATTTGGTCATATTTACAAAAAATCCTAAATGTAGTATAATAAAGGAAAATTTTGAAGGGGGAAAGTAAGTTTATGAAACCAACTAATTGCTAATATTAATTTTCTTCAAAATTAATATGTTTTCTAATGAGCGAAAATCACCTACTATGCTTAGGTTATTTGTTGTGCTCTTATGGAATTAGCGTTTAGAAGGTTACTTACTTTACCATATTAACTATTATCGTTTGTAGATTAATTCTGCAACTCTGTTTATATAAGCAAATCGCTTATATATGAATAATGGCTATTTGGACTGTAGGAAGATTCGCTTCTTACAGTTTTTTTGCGCGAAATAATCTTTAAACCTCTCCATAACGGGCGTATTTAACTATGAAAGAGGGAATTTATATGTTTGAACTATCATTAAACGGTGTAAAAAAATACATGGATGCAACGCTAATCTTAAAAAATATCACGTTTCAAGTATATGAAGGGGAAAAGGTAGGAATTGTCGGGGCGAATGGCAGCGGAAAGAGTACAATCCTAAAATTAATCGCAGGGATCGAGACGCTAAACTGTCACCCAGGTTTTACTTCAACTCTTGGTTATGATGAAGGGATGATTGCACTACCAAGAACTGCGACAAGCGCTTACCTTGAGCAAGTTCCCCAAGATCATCACGGTTTGAAGGTGATTGATATTTTGAACTCAGCGTTTACTGAAGTTTTTACTATTGAAACTGAAATGCGAAATCTTGAGCTAAAAATGAAAGCTTTAGAAGGGCCAGCTTTGGAAAAAGTTTTAAAGCAATACAGCGAATTAATGCAACTTTTCGAAGTGAAAGGTGGATACGAGGTAGAAGAGAAATTAAGCAAGGTTTGTAAGGGATTAAATTTCTCTGACAGCTTCTTAAATAAAGATTTCCAACTTTTAAGTGGTGGGGAAAAAACGAGTGTCAATCTAGGGAAAATCTTAATTGAAAATCCAGACATCCTGCTGCTAGACGAACCAACGAATCATCTCGATATGGAATCGATTGAATGGCTTGAAGACTATTTGAATTCGTATAAAGGGATCGTCATCATCGTATCTCATGATCGCTATTTTTTAGATCATGTTGTGACAAAAATTATCGAAATCGAGGATATGGAATGCGAAACATACAAAGGCAATTATTCCGCTTTTGTTAAGGAAAAAGAAGAAAGAATGCTCATCCAGTTTGAAAATTATAGAGAACAGCAGAAGCAGGTCAAAGCGATGGAGAAATCAGTAAAAGATTTGCGAGATTGGGCACAGAGAGCGGATAATAATAAGTTTTTTAAACGGGCTGCAAGCATCAAAAAAAAGCTTGAAAAGATGGAACGAATTGAGAAGCCGATGTTTGAGAAAAAGAATATGAAACTCAGTTTTAAGCCTACAGAGCGGTCAGGTAATGAGACGATCAAAGCGATCGGGGTTACGAAAAGCTATGATGATAAAGTGATTTTTAAGAATGCAAACCTACTAATCAATTATGGGGAACGAGCAGCACTGATCGGTGCAAATGGGAGTGGAAAAACGACATTTTTAAAAATGTTACTAGGTGAAGATCACCCAGATACAGGCGTCGTTGAATTGGGCGCTAACGTGAAGGTAGGTTATTTGCCGCAGAATATCATTTTTGAAAATGAGGAGCTATCAGTGCTCGAATGCTTTCGGGAAGATTTTTTCATTATGGAAGGAAAAGCACGGGAGTACTTATCTAAATTCATGTTTTTTGGAAATAGTGTGTTTAAAAAAGTAAAGCATTTGTCAGGAGGAGAGCGGATTAGACTTAAATTAAGTCAGCTCCTTTATGAAGACGTAAATCTTTTAATCCTTGATGAACCGACGAATCACCTAGATATTCATTCAATAGAAACGTTTGAGGAAGCGCTAGAAGATTTTAAAGGAACAATCTTTTTCATTTCTCATGATCGATACTTTATTAATAAAATGAGTGAAAGACTGATCGCGTTAGAGGATAAAGCTTTTAAAAGTTATCTTGGTAATTACGATGACTTTAAGGCTGCAAAAACTGTCATGAGTCCATGGCAACCAACAGAACCAATTGTAAAAAATGAAAAAATCCCGAAATCTACAGACGAACCTAGTAAAAAGAAGCTAGCAGATGTAGCTAAAGTTGAACTGAGGCTTGAAAGTCTAGAAAAAGAACTAAAAGAAATTGATGTTGCTATGACTGAATTTGGGCTAGATTATGAACAGCTTAATAAATTGTACTGTAAAAAAGAAACAGTAAGTAAAGCGCTAGATGAAGTGATGGAGAAATGGGTTGAGCTGAGCAATTAATCTAAAGGTGCCAGGCACCGAAACGTTTTCGTGCCTGGCACCTATAAAAAACGGGCACCGAAAACAAAAAAGGTAAAAAAGAGTAATGAATTCCATGTTTCGGAGCATTCTAAGGTAAGGAAGGAGAATGCTTTGTGTTTGGGACAAGATATAACAAGTTAGTCTTACGTGTTCTGACTATAGTAACATCAGGTAGTTTGCTGTTCTTATTGTTTCGAAAACCACCGATTAAAGATTGGGTATTGGTTTATTTATTTAATGCTGTCACCAATGGCATTATTGACAATTTCATTACGTCGTACAAAATAGTTAAATATCCAGTTCGTTATTTTCCGAAAGTTTTTAAAACACATATCCTATTTGACTTTTTGATCTATCCTACATTTACAGTCTTATATAATCAAGTGACTGAAAAAGACAAACCGATTGCCATTTTGTATAAATTAATTTTCTTTACAGTCCCTGCTTCTATTATTGAATGGTTGGCAGTGAAAAAGACAAATTTAATCGAATGGGATAAGGGGTGGAAATGGTACCACACTATTGTCAGTATTACGTTTAAATCCTTAGTTACAAGAGGAGTCATTGGCGTTATAAGAAAAATCGCTAAAAAGCAGCAAAATAATTTTTAAGAAATAGCCTTTAAGAAGTTGAGGGAAACCAACATGAATAATTTTATTACTACGAATAAAGAACGTCGGTATAAAGCGCATGTACATCGATAGAAGCAGCTGGAGTTAAGAAAGATAAAATTCTTGCTGTTCCACTCAATAATCGAGCAGAAGAGCGAAGGTTGTTTGATACTCTTCATCGGGCAGATGGGATTAGTTTATTTGATAAGGGAGCGGCAATCGGTACTGCATTTTCCGTTATCGGGGCTAGTGTCGGTTTTGTATTAGAGTGGGGTCCAATTTTTTGGGGATTAATTGGTGCTGCAGTAGGCTTTATTGTTGGCTTTTTGATTGACTACATTATTATAAAAGTAATTCATAAAAGAAAAAGAGTGATAAAAGGCAAAAAGTCAGAAGTGGTTTTAGTTATTGAGTGTTCAAATGAACTCGTAGAGAAGGTAGAAAGCTTACTTTGGGAAAACCTAGCTTTAGGAGTTGCTAAAGTCGGAGAGGAACGTTAGATACACTATTTATCTTTTTCTATCGTTGTTTTTGTTAAATCGACAAGGAAGTATATGGTGGGATCTGTTCATACGTTACTAATTTCGAAATAGATTTAGTAGCTTGGTAGATGGACTACCAAGCTACCCCGCAAGAACATCTATTTTTGCCAAATAGCAGGGAATAGGACGTAGGAAATTCCTGATTAACTTTTTGGACAATCTTTGCAAACTCCTCTTTGTCTATAGGAACCGAGGGAAGTTTATCTGCTTTTTCCTGTGTGTCAATACTAGCTCCAGGTGGAACAAAGCTGTTCGGCTTAAGGGTAACACCATTCGTTACAACCGCCCCCGAAGAAATAAAGCTGCCTTCTTTTATATAAGCATTAAAAACGGTAGATTGAAAACCTACAAATACATCATCCTCAATGAGACAAGGGCCGTGGACGATTGAATTGTGCGCACAAGTAACTCTTCTCCCAATATGGATCGAGTAATTTCGATTGTTTACTGTCACATACTGTTTTTTTAAACCATGAAGAATTACACCATCCTGTATGTTTGAATTACTACCAATGAAGAATGGGCTTCCCTCATCTGCACGTATACTTACGAAAGGAGCGATATAAACATTATTCTGAATGATTATGTCGCCAATAATGAAAGTAAAAGGACTTAAAAAAGCAGATGAATCAATCTGAGGGAATTTTGGATAGGGATTAGTAGAGGTTGGTGGATTGTATCCTATATAGTTATAAGGATTCATTTGACCAGTAGGCATGATTGGATAATTCCACAATATCGCTCCGACCTTTCAGCACGTTTTTTTTCAGTTTATTCAGGATAAGCCTAATTATGATTAACCTAGCTGATCATGTGAATAGTTATTTTAAAGAAAGATCATTAATAATTGTGGTAAAAAACAATTACAATTGAATTTTACCTATTTTTTTTGTGGGCTAAATGTGATAATAAATACAAGCTAAATATTTACAAAAATGTATTAAAGGTGATTAATGAAAAAATCTGGAAAGTATAGAAGAGTTTATTGAGAAGAATTAGCTGAAGTGTTCTGTTTAAGTAGCGAATCAATAAAAACCTAAATCTTGAAAGTACGGGGGTTGAATAACGTGGAAATGTCAGTGGTACAAGGAGAAAATGGAAATGTCTATCATGCAATTGATGAAAAGAATAATGTGTTAGGTAAAGGCTGGATTTATGCTTCAAAACCATCAGATATCTATACTTACTCTCGACTAGATATTTTTATCGAGATGGAGATATATGAAAAAAAGCATAATACGCAAATAAAAGATAGTATATTTGATACTTTAATGGCGGAAGCAAATAAAATAAAGAGTGAAAACCCTGACCAAGTTGTACGAGTATATAATTGCTGCTTTTCGAATGACATAGAAAGTATTAATTATTATTGTTCAAAAGAAGGCTTTGTCCATGATGAAGGAATGCATATTATTGGACTACAAATGGGTACTGAACCTTATATGGTAAATTGTAAAAATGATGAGATCCACTATGTGAGTCTCCCATTAAATTCGGATAACGAGATTACTAGATTAATTGATGTACATAAAAATGTATTTCGTTCAGGATATAGTATTGAAATGATTAAGGAATTAAAACAGAAAAAGGGCTGGAAGTCTATTGCAGCGACATATAATGGTGAGATTGTTGGTAATATTATGCTGTGGGTTAATGAAGAAGATCCTAATGCACCATACGGCTGGGTTGAAGATTTGTTTGTCCTAAATGATTGGCGAAAAAAAGGGATAGCTAAGGAGCTTATTACTAGAGGCTTAGCCCACTTTCAAGAATTGCCGGTCTTAGAAGTGAAAATTGAGGTTTGGAGTGCTAACGAAAGAGCAATGAAATTGTATAAAGAATTTGGGTTCGAATTCCAAAAAGAAACAGAGTCGTCTATTGGAATGTTTCTATAGTTATTTAAGTTTTCCATAATCCTAAAAAATATAGATAATTAACCAAGGAAAATTTAAATCGCGGCAAAGTAAATTCTAAATTTATGGGAGACGTTGTCTCGTAAATTGATATATCAGGACGCCTAGTCCTAATATATGGTAAAACATGTCTAATAAATCGAGGTTCGGGACATCAACTCCTAATAAGTGGGAAAACCAGTCTAGTAAATCAGGGTATGAGGACATCAACTCCTAATAAGTGGAAAAACTAGTCTAGTAAATCAGGGTATGAGGACATCAACTCCTAATAAGTGGAAAAACCAGTCTAGTAAATCAGGGTATGAGGACACTAACACCTAATAACTGGAAAAACCAGTCTAGTAAATCAGGGTATGAGGACATCAACTCCTAATAAGTGGAAAAATCAGTCCGGTAAATCGAAGTAAGAGGACACTAACTCCTAATAAGTGGTAAATTCAGTCTAGTAAATCAGGGTATGAGGACATCAGCTCCTAATAAATGGAAAAATCAGTCTAGTAAATCGAGGTATGAGGACATCAACTCCTAATAAGTAGAAAAACCAGTCTAGTAAATCGAGGTATGAGGACACGAACTCCTAATAAATGGTGAACGCAGTCTAATAAATCGAGATATGAGGACATCAACTCCTAATAAGTGGTAAACTCAGTCTAGTAAATCGAGATATGAGGACATCAACTCTTAATAAGTGGAAAAACCAGTCCGGTAAATCGAGATATGAGGACATCAACTCTTAATAAGTGGAAAAACCAGTCCGGTAAATCGAAGTACGAGGACACTAACTCCTAATAAGTGGTAAATTCAGTCTAGTAAATCGAAATCAAAGCACACTAGTTCCTGTGATTTTGGAAAAACTGATGAACTAGAGTGTTCGGTAGTACAAGCAATATATATTTTGGTTAGCTAAAGTCATTAATAGAAATGCGTAGTGCTGAGAATTAAAGCGATCACCTTTAGGGGGTTAAAATGAAAAAAATTGTAATTATTGGTTCGGGTGGTTCTGGAAAGTCGACGTTAGCAAGGAAACTAGGTGAAAAGTTAAAAAGAAAAGTCTATCATCTAGATGTTCTATTTTGGAAACCGAATTGGGTCGGGGTACCGAAAGACGAGCAAAGAAAAGTTCAAAATGAATTAGTTAAAGAAGAAGAGTGGATAATTGACGGTAACTATGGTGGGACAATGGAGATAAGATTAAATGCTGCTGATACAATCATTTTTTTAGATATTTCGAAAACAATCTGCGTCTTTCGCGCATTTAAGAGGATGGTTCAATACCGAAATAAAACAAGACCGGATATGGGAAAGGGCTGCAAAGAAAAATTCGACCCAGAGTTTTTTAAATGGATATGGCAATTCCCTACAAAGAGCAGGCCTCAAATTTTAGAGCAACTGAAACAATTGTCTAATGATAAACAAATAATCATTTTGAAGTCACCAAAGGAAGTAAACAAATTTTTACACAGGTTCTAAACTCTTCGTAATGCTAATACATCAAATAAGATAGGTCAGTAGGTTACAATCTGCTGAGCTATCCTTTTTTTTGATTGCCCTTTTAATCACTAAGTCCGAAGGCTAACTGTCATTGTGGTTATTCGCCTTACAACTTGCAAGTAGATAATGCAAAGCAGTTTTTTATTGTTTTTTTAAAATATTAATAACATAATCACAGTTAAAATGTTTTAATCTATGAAAAATTCTGATAAACTATGATTAGTTAAAAATTGATCGAGAATTAGGTCGGGCCTCTACTTGGTGAAACGCCGCAGTGTGAGCGCTTACTCTTTTTTGCAAATATAAGGGTATAAGGAAGGGTAAAGATGAGCAAAAGACAAACTAAAACAGACGTTATCTTAATTGGTGCCGGAGTTATGAGTGCGACTTTGGGATCATTACTAAAAGAGTTGGCACCGGAATGGGAAATCAAAGTATTTGAGAAACTCGCAAACGCTGGAGAGGAAAGCTCTAACGAATGGAACAATGCTGGTACGGGGCATGCCGCACTTTGTGAGCTAAACTACACAGTCGAAAAGCCAGATGGATCTGTAGATATTAGTAAAGCGATAAAGATCAACGAACAGTTCCAGGTTTCTATGCAGTTTTGGTCTTATCTAGTGAACGCCAATTTAATTAACAACCCAGAAGATTTTATTAGACAATTGCCTCATATGAGTTTAGTGCAAGGCGAAGAAAATGTAACGTTTTTAAAAAAACGTTTTGATGCGATGTCAAACAATCCTCTGTTCCATGGGATGGAATTTTCAACTGACCCTGAAAAACTGATGGAGTGGCTTCCACTCGTTATGCAAGACCGTGTTCCAAATCAACCTATCGCAGCAACCAAAATTGTTTCTGGAACTGATGTCAACTTTGGTGCGTTAACGCGGATGTTATTTGAGCATTTAAAGAATAAAAATGTTGAGATAAACTACAATCATTGTGTTGATGATATTAAACGAACGAGCGATGGCTTGTGGGAATTAAAAGTGTGGAATATGGCTACAGGTGAAATTGAACGTCATACTGCAAAATTCGTATTTATCGGTGGTGGGGGAGGAAGCCTGCATTTACTGCAAAAATCAGGTATTCCTGAAGGTAAAGGAATTGGCGGATTCCCGGTAAGTGGAATGTTCATGGTATGTAATAATCCGTTTGTTGTAGAGCGGCATCATGGAAAAGTATACGGAAAAGCTAAGGTTGGTGCTCCGCCAATGTCTGTTCCGCATCTTGACACACGTTTTATTAACAACAAAAAATCTTTGCTATTTGGACCATTTGCAGGCTTTTCACCCAAATTCTTAAAAACAGGATCAATGTTCGATTTAGTTACTTCTGTCAAACCGAATAATGTCATCACGATGTTGGCAGCTGGCGCAAAAGAGATGTCATTGACAAAGTACCTAATTGAGCAAGTTGTCTTATCAAAAGAAAAGCGCATGGAAGAGTTGCGTGAGTTTATCCCGAACGCTAAAAGTGAGGATTGGGATTTAGTTGTAGCTGGCCAACGTGTACAAGTGATTAAAGATACCCCTGAAGGTGGAAAAGGTACGCTTCAATTTGGTACGGAGGTTGTTAGTGCCGCGGATGGCTCAATCGCTGCATTACTAGGTGCTTCTCCAGGAGCTTCTACCGCGGTTCAAGTTATGCTTGAAGTCTTAAATAAATGCTTCCCACAACATATAAATGAGTGGGAACCGAAACTAAAAGAAATGATCCCTTCTTATGGTGTGTCATTAATGGAAAACCCAGAGCTGCTACATGACATTCATACATCGACTGCACAAGCTCTCGGTCTTAGTGAAAAAGAGCAAAAAGAGGTCGTCTATAGTTAAATTCATTACTAAAACAAAGGGCACGCGGAATCCAACCGTGTGCCTTTTTGGGCTGGCTTTCGCCTAATGAACATTGTTCAAGTTGGTATAAGAGTGGTAACCCCATTTTTGATCACCTCCTAATAAATCTTTACTAATATAACTAACAGTAGCAAAATAATTAAGTTAGTAGGCTCGATAAACCAGTTAACCAATACTATTATTAGATATTTAGTTGGATAAGGAAACAATCCGATTATAATTGCTGATATTCCGATCAGTAGTGATAACCACCAAGAATTTTCTTTAATTATTTGAAAAATACAAAGCTCTCCTTACATTAGTAGTGTAGATTTTTTTATAGGTTGAATAGCTCTTCTTTAATTGATACATCGCAATTTTTCATGGAAAGGTAACGCTTTTTTTCACTTTTGCCCTATCTTTGGGCGGTCAATCTCTAGCAATAATAATCTGCTTACTATATTGTGGTGCATTAAATGTATGTATTATTGAGATTGATCTTTTATTTAATTGGTTTGAAATTCATTATCTATTACTTTTGTAGGGTTTTAACGAAAAATTTGGGTAAATATGTTAAAGTTAAACTATTGCTTTATTAGTTTGAAATTAATTTATTTTTATTAAATAAACGAGGTGTTTTTTTGGGTATGTCTGAGTATTACCAAAAAATTAGGGAGAGAGTTGGGAATGAGTTAATTTTTATGCCATCCGTAGCTGGAATTGTTCGTAATGAAGAGGGAGAGATTTTATTTCAGAATAAAGGGAACGGTGAAAAATGGAGTCTTCCAGCTGGAGCGATTGAGCTTGGAGAAGCACCGGCTGAAGCGATTGTACGTGAAGTATGGGAAGAGACAGGTCTAATTGTTGTTCCTAAGAGGTTATTAGGTGTTTTCGGTGGTAAAGATTTTCGGTACAAGTATCCAAACGGTCATCAAGTTGAATACAGTGTCTTTGTTTTTGAATGTGAAATTAAAAGTGGGCAGCTTATTCCGGTTGATGAAGAAACTGTTGAATTACAGTTTTTTAGTACTGAAAATATGCCTGAACTTGCCTTACCATATCCAAAGTCTATTTTCGTTCAAACTGAAAATAATGAAGTATGTTTTCAATGGGATGAAAAATGGTTGAATATAAATACAGAAAACTAATAGCAGATGAAAAAGGTATCCAGAATTGAGAGATAGGCATTATATAGCATCAGTATTGAAAGATTAGGAGGCGGTAAAATGACACCTGAATTAAAGTCGTTAGAACGTATTGTTTTTGAGTATTCAAAGTTATTAGGAGATAATCTTGTAGGCATCTATTTGCATGGTTCCTTAGCCATGGATTGTTATAATCCGAATAGTAGTGATGTAGATTTTCTAGTAGTGGTGAAGGACGATTTGTCGTTTGAATTAAAGAGAGAACTTGTTGCTGTTTTATTGGATTTAAGTCTAGAGGGGCCAACGAAGGATTTTGAAATGAGTGTTATTTTAGAGTCGGATGCTCTTGATATCACCTATCCAACTCCATTTATATTGCATTTTTCTAATTACCACAAGGATAAGTATATTAATGACAATCAGTATGTTTGTGGAAATGGTGTTGATGAAGACTTAGTCGCCCATATCACAATTATCAATCATCGAGGCAGATGCTTAGTTGGAAAAGAGATTCATAAGGTGTTTGGCAATGTACCAAAACAATTTTATATACAATCGATTGTAAACGATATTGAGTTTGCGAAAAATCAGATTGTAGATATGCCAGTTTATATCATTTTAAACTTATGTAGAGTTTTGTATTACTTGCAAGAAGGAGCGATTTGTTCAAAAAAAGAGGGTGGCGAGTGGGGCGTTAAAACTCTTCCTACCCAGTTTCGTGATCTCGTTAAAACCAGTTTAAAAGTTTATGAAGGTTCCATCGAAACTAGAGAATGGGATCGGCTTATGTTAGACGAATATACGGATTACATGCAAATGGAGATAAAAAACAGGTTGAACTAGAAAAAATATAGGGGAAACTAAACAATGATTATCATGATAAACGGTGCATTTGGAGTAGGTAAAACGACAATAGCTAATGAACTTTCGAAAGAACTAGAAAATAGTATGATCTATGACCCGGAAGAGATCGGATTTTTGTTAAGAACAATAATTCCAAAAGGGATAAAACAAGTTGAAGCCCCAACTGGTGATTTTCAAGATTTGGATTTATGGAAAGAGCTAACAGTTACTACAGCAGCGCTTTTAATTAATAAGTATAATGTGAACCTAATCGTACCTATGACAATTAGAAAACAAGAATACTTCAATTACATATTAGATGGATTTAAAAGGATCGACAAACAGACTTACCACTTTTGTTTGACCGCAAATAAAGAAACTATATATGAGAGACTAAGAAAACGTGGAGAAGAAGAAGGTAATTGGTGTTTTCATCAAACGGAGAAATGTATAAAAGCGTTTAACGAAAATAAATTTGGCGAGTACATAAACACCGAAAATGTTAAAATTGCAGATGTAATTGATAATATCAAAGCAAAGATAATTCTTGATTGAACAAAAGGAGTTAAGAAGTGAAGATACTATTTTTGTGTACAGATAATTACACTAGGAGCGTAACAGCAGAATTTTGCTTGAAACACTTTTTGAAGAAAAACAAGCTAACAGGCTTTGAAGTATCGTCGGCAGGTTTTAAAGCAACAAGTGATTTAAATAAATTTTCTAGTATTCATTTTGATCGAATGCATGAATTAGGGATAGAGACATCAACTTTCGAAAGAACGCAATTTAAAGAAGAATTTTTGGATGAATTTTCAGTTATCGTTGGAATGGGAAAAGAACATAGAGATTATATACTTGAACATTTTGGTAAGAAAATATTCTTATTTAATGAACTATATAAAAATGAGCAAAAATCAGTAGTTGTCCCACCACCTGACGCAGAAGGGAAATATTTAGAAGAAATTAGAAATATGGTAGATTACATTAATCAAGCCATGCCTATATTTGTTGAACAATTATCTAAGCTGTAAAAAAATTAATAACTGTTTTCGGAAGGTGGATTTAACTTTGTCGATTTTACATTTTAAAAAAAGTCTTACGATTCTTCGTGAAATTTACTCGGATAATCTTTCGGTGAATTTAATTGCCGAAGAGGTACAAACTTGTTCCTTGGAAGATGACGCGAGTGAAGTAAAGTTGAATATGGAAAATCTGGATTTTGACTATTACGGTGTTAAAAGTAATGGACGAGTCATTGGCTATATCGTGCGATCAGAGTTAGGTGAGGGATTAATTTCAAATTATACTCATCCTTTTAAGATGGACGATCTTGTTTCAGAGTCAACTTCTTTAATAGAGTTGTTACAAATCTTGAGAGATAAGCACCCTGTTTTTGTACTAGAAAAAAACCAAGTAAAAAAATTAATCACAGTTGCTGATTTACAAAAACAACCGATACGCATGTTAGTATTTGGTTTGATTTCGTTGTTAGAGATGAATTTATTGCAACTAATTAAAGAACATTATCCAGAAGAAGGCTGGAAAGAGCATTTAAGTTTCGGAAGATTGGAAAAGATGTATGAAGTCTATAAATTAAGAAAAGAAAAAAATGAAGGCCTTGGTCTCATTGAATGCTTACAGCTATCAGATAAAGGTACGATTATTCGAAAAACGCCAAAATTACTAGAAAAGCTAGAGTTTCTGTCAAAGCGTGATGTCGATCGCTTTTTCAGATCAATTGAAGAGTTGCGCAATAATACTGCTCATTCCCAAAAATATGTGTATGACGATTTTAATGTCTTCTTAGATAATATTACTCGAGTAGAAAAGATCATAACTTTGATTTAATAAAAATCAGTTTTTTGAGGTAGGATAAGCCACTCATCTAGTAAAATTTTAGGTAGATGTCAACCAGAAACAAGAGGAATTACCATTTTTAAGTAGTATAGAGGAAGCGGATTAACTATAAATTCTAATGGAAAGCAGGGGGATTTTAAAATGAAACTATCTACACTAATATTTTTTGTATTAATCATTTTTGTTACGGGCTGTAATAATTCAGATCCAAATATGCTCGCTTTGAATGATATTGAAGGGATAAAGAAATTTCCCCATAAGGTGAAACTTCCTACGCGATTACCATTTGATGTAGAAGTCTCTCGAGGTGAGGTAAATGAATATGGTCCTAATGACGTTCATATTATTTTATCCTATTTCACGAAGGATGATAATATTGAAGTTCGAATTACGAGTTTAGAAGCTTTAGACGTTATGACGGGTGAAAACGAACAAAGAATACAACTAATTAATGGTACGTATGCCAAATATTTTTTTAATGGTCATACACAAATTCTTTCTTGGGATGATAATCAATCAAATTATAGTTTAACTGTATATTTGCATGGTGTTGAGGAAGGGACAGAAAAATATACAGTCGATGAATTAGTGGAAATAGCCGCTTCCTTTAAGTAAATTTATAAATTATGAACTAATTCTTAATTTACTGTTTTAAAAAATCTAATAGTTCCAGAATAAAAGAAACAACTTTTTTTAAAAGATTATGCTGCTAATGAACTGGCACTAGTCTAACGTTCCTTCGTGATTTTTAGAGCGATCAAAGAGTAAAAAACCAAAATCATGGCAAGATATTGACGATTTAGAAAGTGATAATGAACCTTTGAACGAAGAAGAACTTAAGCAGTTAGAAAGCTCGGAAGGATACATTTCTGGGGAGGATGGAAAGCGTGAGTTCGGACTACAAGTTGATTTACCATAAGTCCGCAGTTAAATTCATAGCTAAATTAGATAAAGTCTCTCAAGAAAGAATTGTAACTGGGTTAAAAGGACTTTTATTAATCCCACCAGAAGGCGATATAAAGAGTCTTAAAGGGTATGCTAGTTTTATAGATTAAGAATTGGTAGTTTTCGGGTGATTTTTAATATTGATCACCAAGAGCAAGTGGTTTATATTGAAGCCGTTGGAAACCGTGGAGATATTTATAAATAGTTTCAAGTGTACATCAAACTATTTTAACCGAAAAATCACTCAATGGGTTGGTCATTTGCTAAATAAGCGATTGCTCAACTCTTTTTTTCATAAGCGGGTGCTCTAAAACGAGGGAGAGGGCATGCGAAAATAAGGATACGCGCGTTAAACGGTACCCTTATTTAAACCAAGATAACACTACTGAGGCAATAAGGTTAACACAGAGAAAAAATGCATAATCGTTGCTGCGAGTACAAACACATGCCAGATTGCATGGTGATAATAAAATCCTCTCCACATATAAAAGATCGCCCCAACTGAATATAAAACCCCACCAATGACTAAAAATAATATTCCTTGCGAAGGTACTGTTTCTACGAGTGGCCCCCAAGCAAAGACGATCATCCAGCCTAATACGAGATATAATCCAGTAGATAAATGCAAAAATCTTTTTACAAAAAAAGCTTTAAAAACTGTGCCGACAATCGCAAGTCCCCATATGATACCGAAGAGAGTCCATCCTAGGGTGCCTTTTACAGCAATAAATAAGAAAGGGGTATAGGTCCCTGCAATAAAAAAGTAGATAGAAGAATGATCGAGAACTTCAAAGACATCTTTTGCTCTCCCAGCTGGGAAGCTATGGACGAGAGTTGAAGAAGTGTAGAGAAGAACCATAGTAACACCGAATAATGTAAAACTGACAACATGCCATGCTGTTCCATATAAAGATGAAAAGACAATTAAAATAACCAAAGCCGCAATGCTTAAAAGTACGCCAATTCCATGTATGATGGCATTGGCGATTTCCTCACCCTTTGAAAAAATATGTGTATTAGCCATTCGTTTTAATCCTTCCTATAAGCGGGATATTCGTTTTTTAAAAGTAAAAACTGATTATGTATCACTGCTATTATAACAGAAATACATTCATCCTCTAGTGTCGGAAGTAATTAAGTTTTTATTTCTACAATATGGAGATGCTAGGTTTGCATTTTACAAAACTACTATGAAACCTGGGGTGCTAGGCTTCACTTTGCTCAATTACTAAAATAATAGAGGTGCTAGCCATTCATTTTTGCAAAACGATTATTTAATTAAATGATAGAGTTTAACCAGATCGTCTTTTCGCAAAATTTTTGGTACGGGATAAAAAGGGTTAGCTTCCTTCAATGCCCGTTCTACCAAAATTGGAATATCTCGATCAATAATCCCAGCAACCTTAGTAGGAATGTTCATGTCTACATTTAGCTTTTTTATCGCGTCGATAAACTTCCTTGACTTCATTTCCTCAGTATCAGCGGCTTCGGTAATCCCTATCAAATCCGCTAACTCCGCCAAAGGTTTGTGTACCGTTTCACCGTAGTACTCAAGAACATGCGGTAAGATGATCGCATTAGCCAAACCGTGTGGAACATTATAAAATCCGCCAAGAGTGTGTGCGATTGCATGTACATAGCCAACATAAGCACGAGTAAAGGCCAGCCCTGCCAAGTACGAGGCTTTTTGCATGTTTGTTCGTGCAGTCAAATTTGTTCCGTTAGAATATGCTTCATAAAGGTTTGTGAAAATTAACTGGATCGCATCTCTACTATATTGCTTTGTTTCATTTGTGTTACTTCTGCCAATGTAAGCTTCAACCGCATGTGTTAACGCATCCATCCCAGTAGTTGAAGTAATATGAGGCGGGAGTTTCATTGTTAAAAGTGGATCAAGGACAGCATAATGTGGAATTAATACCGTGTCATTGATAACATATTTTTCATGGGTTTGACTGTTAGAGATGACCGCCGCAATTGTAGCTTCACTGCCAGTCCCAGCTGTTGTTGGGATCGCGATAAGAGGTGTAATTTCTTTTCTTACTTTTAACTGCCCCCTCATTTGTGACAGGCTTTTTTTAGGGCGTGCTAGCCTGGCCGCAACACCTTTTGCACAATCCATCGGTGAACCACCACCAAACGCAATAATCGCCTCGCACTCGTTTTTTTGATAAAGCATAAGCGCTTCTTCGATGTTATCAATCGTTGGGTTAGGCACAGTATGATCATAGATCACATAATTTGTGCCAACAGATTTTAACCCTTCAAGAAATCCATCGATGAGCCCAAGCTTTGTAATTCCCTTGTCCGTTACAATTAGCACATGTTGAATTCCCTTACTTTTTATAAGTTCCGGCAATTGATTTAAGCTATTTTCGCCTTCTAATAAAACTGGTTTACGCCATGAAAGAAAATTAACCGCGACCTTCAATGTAAGTTGATACATTCGGCAATATAGATTGTACATATTACGCGCCCCTTTTTAATTGAATTCTCAATTTTAAGCACAAAAGTCGAACTTGTATTACATAAAACCTAAACGCACAAACAAAAAGCTTTTATATATAATAGTAGTTTAATACATCGATAATTCATTAAATTTCTAGTGAAGGTGCCTGGCACCAATGGAAGTTCACTTTCACCAACACGGATCTAAATTTGCTATACACAATAGACCCAATCGAAGAAAGTGAATGTTTCTGTAGATGCTATTTACAAGGTAGAAACCTAAAGTCGATTAGGTGCCTGGCACCTTTTAGGTAGCACAACGTTTTTATCTACTTTCACGCCTTGATATCAATAATAATACCTGACTAATTAGCGCCAAAATCGGTAATTCCAACAAGGGACCTATGACTAATGTTAAAGCGATCAATGGTTGCTCAGGAAATGCCGTCATCGCGATGGCTAGGGCGATTGGCGAATTTCTCGCTAACGTCGTCAAACTTAAACTAACTCTATCGGACGTTTGAAACCCTATTAATCTACCGACCTTTTGACCGACGAGGAAATTAACAATAAAAAATAAAAGAATTGGAAGGGTTATTTGCCACATTAAATCTAAATTATCAAGCAATAGTTGGCCCTGTGATGCAAACATTGCTACGATTGCAAGACTTAGAAAAATAATGGGTAGTGCGCTAAGGTTTGATATTAGTTTATCTCTATACATTTGCTTGTTCCTTAAGACCATTTTTGTTAATAAAGCTAAAACGAACGGAATGAACAGCACGATTAATATACTTTCAAACAGAAAGACGAAATCTATAACCCCTGATGTACCAACAAAAATGAGCAGAAATATTGGCAACAAGATCACCTGTAAAATCAAATTTAGAGGTAAGATTGCCATTGATAACGAAACATTTCCTTTTGCAATCCCAGTAAAGATTAAATACCAGTCCGTACAAGGAGTAACCATTAGCATGATAAATCCAATATATAATGCTGGATGATCAGCTAAAAAAAGTGAGGCAAGGAACCACGCGAAAATCGGCGTCCATACAAAGTTAATGACAATCGATGTGTACGTAAACTTAG
Source organism: Anaerobacillus sp. (assembly GCF_046314235.1). Classification (NCBI taxonomy): domain Bacteria; kingdom Bacillati; phylum Bacillota; class Bacilli; order Caryophanales; family Bacillaceae; genus Anaerobacillus; species Anaerobacillus sp. Next base: position 79,672 of record NZ_JBKBWN010000013.1, on the reverse strand, counting down.
TGTTTTTAAATGAATGTTTAATCTCGTCAATTGGAATTTGTAAAAACGTAATATAGAGCATCGCTATTAGTAACGGGACAATAAAGTGTTCCGCATTCATTTGGATCACTCCTACTTGTCCAATCATTATCCCGATCATTACCGCGAAGAAAATAATGAAAGTATATAACTTTTCGAATAAATTCATGTCTACTCACACCTGCTAAAACAAATTTTCAAAGACAACTCATTTTACCATATCTATACAGGTTTCATCCTAGTTAGGTAATACAAAATAGGTGCCAGGCACCTAGGAGGGCGATCTTGAAGGTAACGTACAGTGGGGAAATGCTCCTGTCGTCTTATAAAATTTTCTGTCGCCTAGCAAATAATTTTGGTATATAATGTTAATTGGTCGGACAAACACTGCACGGTGGGTTATCGTTTTTTAGCTCTAAGTTAGGTGATTTGTAGTTTGCTAGGTGTAGTTCGTAAATTTGCACAAATCTCAACAATCGTTTAATTACCTACGAAAAGGTAAGGGATGTTGAAATAAAGAGTGAACAAGAAGCATACAAAGAAATTTCCGATGGAAAATTTAATTTTTACTCTGAAAATAAAAGAATAGAAACATTGCATATTCACAGCGTAGAGATAAGCTATCATTTAGATTCCAAAGGTTTTTATCAACCTGTCTATGCTTTTCATTGTATATTAAATGGAATAGAAACGACGATCTTAATTCCGGGAATTTAAATATTAGGTGTCAGGCACCTATCACCGCGTAAAGGTGCCTGGCACCTATCCCAAAAAAAGGAGACTAGAAAATGGAACATGATGAACTAAAAGCATTTAAGAGGGAAGTAAACAAACAAGTGGATGAGTTAAAAAGCGAGCAAAAAGCATTCAAGAGACGTGTCAGCATCATTGCTAACTTACTTGTTCCAGGAATTGGCTTTATCATCTATGGCAGCTCTTATTTAAAAGGTTTACTAACATTTATCCTTTTAAGCGCCTATAACTTCTTCTTTTTTAGTCAAATTCTAAATAATACAGATTTAGGAGTAGCTGTTTTATACTATCTTCCGGCACTAGTGATTTGGGTAGGTAGTACCTTCATGGTTTCTAGCCTGGATGACTAAACATGGACTAACGACCGTCTCGCTAGATGCCTTGCAAAAAAGGAGAGGTAAAAATACATGGGTGTGATAATACTCTTGGTTTTGATTGTTAATGAAATGGCACTTGCTGCTTACAGTATAATGACAAAGTCTATGCAACAAAAGGTAAGAAATATGATTAGAATTATCGCATTTGTAGGGTTTGTGCTTTTTAGCGCGCTGTCAGTCATTGACTGGAGTTTTCGTTATTACACCATAGCTGGGGTACTTTTTCCTCTGGCAATCATCGGAGCAGTGGGATTATTAAAGAAAAAGGAAGATAAACGAACGTATAAACCTGTTAGGGTTGTGATGAAAACAATTGGAATGACGCTGCTTTTCATATTCGTAGCTCTTCCTTCCATCATATTTCCGCAATATGAAGCGATAAATCCAACCGGGAACTATCAGGTTAAGACTGCTACATGCACATACATAGATATAAACCGAATTGAAACGTATACCAATACTGGAGAAAATAGAAAATTGAATGTGAGGCTTTGGTACCCTGAAAATACAGAAAGGTCGTATCCTTTGATCGTCTTTTCGCATGGTGGGTTAGGACTGAAAACAAGCAATGAAACACTGTTCAATGAACTCGCAAGTCATGGTTATGTTGTAGGCTCAATCGACCATACTTTCCATAGCTTATTCACTACTGATGAGAATGGCCAAACTACATATCTAGACAAAGGTTATATGAAGGAGTTAACGACTGAGAATGCAAAATTGAACAAACAACAAAGCTTTGAATTTTATCAAAAGTGGATGCAGGTACGCACTGATGACTTAAATTTTGTGATCGATTACATCCTTGGACAAGCCATGAACGATACATCTGATGAGGTATACAATCTAGTAGATACAACAAAAATAGGGGTTATCGGACATTCTCTTGGCGGATCTGCAGCACTTGGCATCGGGAGAATAAGGAAGGATGTTAGTGCAGTTATTGCATTGGAGTCGCCATTCATGGTTGATATTATTGGCGTTAATAACGATGAGTTCGTTTTTACTGACGAAGAGTACTCCGTACCTTTACTTAATGTGTATTCGGACAGCTCATGGCCTTATTTAGGCGAATGGTCACAATATGCCCAAAATTATCATCTGCTTTCCAATACCAATCCAATAGCATTTAATGTTCATATTAGTGGCGTCGGCCATTTTACACTAACAGATTTGGCGCTTACGAGTCCATTTTTTACACGAATGTTCAACGGGCAGAAATCAATGGTAAGCACAGAGAGTACTCTCAAATTGATTAACAAGCTTTCGCTTGAATTTTTCGATTGCTTTTTGAAAGGTGAGGGTAAGTTTAGTTCAGATGGGACGTATTAGGTAGGTAGGGAAACGATAATTTTTACTAGACAAGAGTTGTTCTTGGTTTATCGGACTGTCCGGATAAGAAACAGAATTGTTGGGGCGAAAAGGCTAACCATGTCTTCTAGACTGTGAGCACGTGTGAGGAGAGTTTCCCTTTCAAGGATCGTGAACTTATGTAACTCAGAAAATACCGGTTATCATCATACAGGAGATTCATATAATTAGAGTAAAACCTAACAGGAGTAGAGGTCATTGGACAAACGAGAAAGCAGCTTTAGATGGGTAGTATTTGCTTCTGTCATGTTTACTTATTTATTAATGGCGAGTCAAAGAACCGCGCCAGGATTGATTACAGTTCAATTGATGACGGATTTTCAGCTTACAGCATCGACCATTGGCTTACTGACAAGTATCCAATTTTTTATCTATACGAGTTTGCAAATTCCGATGGGAATTATGGCTGATCGTTATGGACCTAATTTTTTTCTAATTGTTGGTGCAATCCTTACAGGTATTGGTACTATCATATACAGCCTTAGTACGCATGAATTAATGCTGTTTTTTTCAAGAATTCTTACGGGGACCGGGGATGCAACCATCTGGGTTAATATGGTCTTAATTTTGAGCCATTGGTTTAATTCAAAGGAATTCACTCGATTAATTGGAGTCGCTGGGATGACAGGAAGCCTCGGCTTTCTTTTGGCTACGGTTCCGTTCTCGTCCACGATTCATCTATTAGGCTGGAGGGGAGCATTTTTATTATTAGGAATACTAATATGTTTTTGTGGTACTCTCCTTTACTTTGTCCTTGTGAAAAAACCAAAACAACTGTTTCCGAACCCTCCTGTAGTAATCGAAAACGTGAGACAACGTGAAAAATTATTCGTTTTACTGCGGAGAATATTTTCTACGCGGCAAGCGTGGGCTTTGTTTTTCTGTCACTTTGGGCTTGTCGGTGGGTATCTCGGATTTATCAGTTCGTGGGCAGTGCCATATGGAATGAATGTTTATGAGATGACACGTTCTGGTGCAAGTCAGCTAATTATGATTGGTCTAATTGGCGCACTTATTGGAGCTCCTCTTACAAGTTGGATCTCAAGTCGGTTGGAAACCATTAAACGGCCGTATGTGATTGTCCATATCATTATTTTAATGAGTTGGTCTACATTTCTGTTATTGAACGGTAATCCGCCATTTCCCATACTTGTATTGCTGTTCTTTATCATAGGCTTTGGATTCGGGGCAAGTGCCCTTACGTTTGCTGTTGTTCGTCAATCGTTTCCGATTTCAGAATCAGGGATTGTTTCTGGATTTGCAAATACAGGAGGATTTCTCAGTGCCGTCTTGCTACCTAGCATTTTTGGCAATATATTAGATCGCTTTACGACAGGATCAGCTAGTTTAGGTGATGGATATTTCTACGGGTTCATCATTCCGGTTGTCTTTTCCGCCATTGGTTTGATAGGAGTCAGTTCAATTCGGGAAGCCGTGGGACGGAGGGACAGGTCCACTGTCCCATCTGAGCCAGAGTAGGTGGTTGTAGACAATGGGGCAGGAATACTGTGCCATCCAAGACTAACTAGGGGGTTGGAGTCTATGAGACAGCGTACCTAAAACGCCCTAGAACTTCAACTATTATCTTATTCTTTTATGTAAATTTCATTTTTTACGTTTTCTTTCCAAAAAAGTACAGGAGATGAGATACTAATTATTAAAAATTTTTGACTAAGTATGAGTTTTAACTTGTACTTAGTCTTTTTTTGTTAGTCTAGCTCCAGCACCCAGCCCCTCGAGGTCAAATAACCTGCCGAGGAAAAAGGATCTCGCTTTTTCTTAGATAAAAAGTGAAAAAAGCACACTTCCATGCTCCTGCGGTTACTCGTCGCAAAGCTTGCAGGATGTTTACTTAAGAAGTTGCTTGGCAGAACATTTGCTTGTCGGGGCTAATCAGGGTGCTTACGCTTTTTTTAAGGGTTAAAATTACCAGTCAACTTATGACCTATGCTAAAATAAATATAAAATATGGAATTTTACAAAAATTCAGTATAAAGGGTGATGTTTGGTGCTGAAAAAGTATCCCTTAATAAAAACTAAATTTATTCCACCTCTTATAAAAAATACTAATCTTTACCGCCCGATGTTAATTAAGAAAATGAGAAGTATTCTAGAAGTACCAATTACATTGATTCATTCTGGTCCAGGGTATGGAAAGAGTTCATCCATTGCCTCTTATTTAGAATACCAGCAGGGAAAATTTTGTTGGTATACACTGTCCAAACAAGAGGACAATTTCGTTTCATTTCTTGTACATATGATTTATGCGGTACAAGTATCTTCACCATCTTTTTGTAATAGATTACTGGATTTTGTATTAAATGAAGATATTGACAGTTTGGAAGGCGAAGTGGAATTACTCTGTTCAGAATTTATCAATGAATTAGTGGCAATGAACGAGGATGTCATTATTGTTCTTGATGATATTCATTATTTAGAAGCATCGAGTACGAGTATTAAATGGTTAAGTATAGTCATTCAATATCTACCGAAAAGTGTACATCTCGTGTTATGTGGTAGAATACGCCCAACATGGGACGTTTTGACAAGGTTGTTGGTCCATGGTGAGTTGCTAGAAATAACTGAAAATGATTTGGCTTTTACGAAAGAGGAAATTGAAGTTCTTTTTGCAGACTTCTATAACCTAGAGTTAATTGAATCGCAAGTCAACTACGTTTACGAATTAACAGAAGGATGGATTATTGCAATCCAAATGATTTGGCAGCAGTTTAAAATTACAGGCGATCTAGAAGTGAAAGAGCATTTAAATATTAGATCGCTAGAAGAACTTTTCCGTTATTTAGCGATGGAGGTGTTTTCAAAACAGCCTGATAAGATGCGGCAGTTTTTATTATCGACATGCATTTTTGGAGAGTTTAATATTCCATTCTGTAACGCCATTCTTAACCGCAAAGACTCACATCAGATGGTAGCAAACCTACTTTCACAAAATTTATTTATTATTCCAATAGGTACAGAGCAGTATCGATATCACCCTTTGTTTAAAGATTTTTTAATTAAACAATTACGTTACGATGAAGCTCTTTTTTATGAAAATCAAGATCGTGCCGCAAAATATTTTTTTGAAAATGAAAATTATGAACGGGCGATCTATCATTATCAAAAAATTGAAGAGAATAGAAAGATTGGCGCAATCTTAGATAGCTATGGCCAAATTTTATTGCAGCAAGGAAAGATAGAGGCAGTATCTAAAATGTTTGATCGACTATCAGTAAATGTGAAAATGGAATATATCAGACTATGGTTTATTGAAGGAGAAATAAACCGTTATTTTTGTCACTACGAGAAAGCGCTTTCTTGTTATCGTCAGCTTGAAGAATTAGCAGAATTTAAACAAGATTTCCTAGCAGGGAGCTTGGCGCAAGAAGGTAAAGCAAAGATTTATTTAGATACGATTCAACCAGCAAAGGCAGATAGTCATTTAAGTCAGGCAATCAAACTAATGGAGGAAGAACAGGGAAATCCAGATCGACAACTACAACTTTATAGTTTAATGGCAGAAAACTTGGTTAACCTGGGAAAAATGCAAGAGGCATTGCAGTGGCTCATTAAATGTAAAGCAGTAAAAGAAGACTTCACTAAGGTTGAATTACAATCTCGTTATTTTTTACGCATAGGCGAACTTCAACAGGCAAAAGTGATCTTAGAAGAGGCTAATGAATTCGAAGCAAATGAAAACTATCTATCTCGATCCCACCGAGAAACAGATTTAATTCTATCTATTATTTGTTCGTTTATGGGGGAATTGGATAAGGGAAAGAGATTGGCAGAACGTGCCATATTACGTGGGACGTTAAGGAAGTCGCCATTTGTTGAAGCTTGTGGCTGGATACGTATGGGTCATATAGTTCAATTAAACGGAAAATACAATCATGATTTAGCGATCCAATGCTATGAAACTGCTCTTGGATTAATGGATAAAATTAATATGTCTAGGGGGAAGTCTGAAGCTTACATGGGATTAACAGTCCTTTACGGAAGATTAGGAAATTACGAAATGGCGCAAAAAATGTCTTTAATGGCATTGGAAGAACCTAATCGGGTGAAGGATCAATGGTTAGCCTCCTTTGTTTACTTATCTCATAGTATTGCTGCTATCTATTGTAAGAAGTTAGAGGAAGCAAAGCTTTTACTAGACGAGGCTTCAAAAGGCTTTGACATGTGTAGTGGAAAGTTTGGACTTACAGTTACATTCTTTTGGCAGGCAAAGCTAGCAATGGATCAGGGTAATTGGCCAGACTTTCAAGTAGATATAGAAAAATTTTTACAATTTGTAGATGATTATGATTTCTTTTTAACTAAAAAAACACTATTTGGTCCGAAAGATCTGCAAATTATCATTCCAATGCTAATTGAAGCAAGACAATTAGGAATAACTAATTCCACACGTTTTCTTGAAAAACTTGGACTTGAGAACTTATCATTTCATCCTGGTTATTCAATAAAGGTAAAAACTTTGGGTGATTTTCAAGTTTGGTTAGGCAATGACAAAGTTCATGATAGAAGTTGGAAACGAGAAAAAGCGAAAGAACTTTTCCAATTATTAGTGACTAACAAGACTAAAATGTTTCCAAAAGGAGAAATTTTAGCATTACTATGGAATGATCTTGATGAGGAAGCTGCACAAAGAGATTTTAAAGTGGCGCTTAACGCCCTCAATAAAGCGATTGAACCAAAACGGCAAGTTCGAAGTAACCCTTTCTTTATTCAACGAGAAGACTCTTTATATGGAATAAATAAAGAGGCGGTGTTCGAAGTGGATGCCGAAACCTTTGAAACAACAATAGAAAAAGGATTAAGAGAACAAGGGGAAAAGGAAGCCATTGAGATTTTAATCCAAGGTTTAACCCTTTACGAAGGTGACTATCTACCTAGCAGACGTTACGACGATTGGTGTTTAGAAGAGAGGGAAAGACTACTTGTCTTGTTTTTACGTGGGGCAGAACGATTATCACAACTATATATAGAAAATAATTTGTACGATGATGCTATTTACTGGAGCGAAGCTATTCTTCTCAAAGATGTATGTTGGGAAGAAGCATATCGCATTTTAATGTATTCCTATCATAAAAAGAATAACAGAACATATGCCCTTCGTATTTATGAAAGATGTTGTAAACAACTTCAAGAGGAACTCGGTGTAGAGCCTATTGAAGCGACGAAGCAATTGTATAAAAAAATTAAAGAAAACAGCAAAGTTGAATTGACCAGTATGTCTTAATGGATGTACTGTTTTCTTTTCGAAACTCAAGATAGATTTTGTAACTAAGTTGTAACTAACCGTTTGTATAGTTTGAATAGAAAGAAAAGAATACTCATAGGAGGTTAGAATAAGAACAGTTGTAATTATTATTCAAATTTGTAACTAATTTGTAACTTTTATCAATGATACTGTAAATGAGTGAATTTCATAAATTCCAAAAATGAGTTATATCAAACTAAATGGCGATAATACGGAATTATGAAATTCAATAAACGAAAAAAAGGGGGATTTAAAATGAGATTGAAAAAAATTTGGCTTGGCTTCTTTATCGCATTAATTGCTGTATTAACGTTGGCGGCTTGTAGCTCTAGCGATACGGGAAGTAATGAAGCATCAAATGAAAATCCACCAAAGACAACGCCACCTGCTCCTGAAGAGAAGAAGGAATTAGAAGTAGTTAAAATTGGCTTATTAACGTCAGTGACTGGAGCACTTGAAGCATATGGTGCTCAAACGATTAAAGGCTTTGAATTAGGATTAGACTATGCAACTGGCGGGACGATGGAAGTTGCCGGAAAGAGAATTGAATTCGTAATTGAAGATACCGAAACGCAACCCGATGTAGCGGTTCAAAAAGCTACAAGATTGCTAGAAGATCACAAGGTTGATTTTATCGTTGGTTCATCTTCATCTGGGGATACATTAGCTGTTTTACCTTTATTGGAAGAATACAAAAAGATTATGGTTGTAGAACCGGCAGTTGCGGATAGTATTACAGGTTCAAACTGGAATAAATATATTTTCCGAACAGGAAGAAGTTCTTCTCAAGACGCTGTTGCAGGTGCCGCAGCCATTGCAAAGCCAGGAGTGAAAATCGCAACACTAGCACAAGATTTCGCTTTCGGTAGAGATGGAGTTGCCGCATTCAAAAAAGCTGCGGAAGCTCTAGGCGCTGAATTAATGCATGAAGAATTTGCAGATCCAGCAGGTGTTGACTTCTCTTCGAACATCCAACGTATTATTAATGCAGAGCCTGACTATTTATTCGTTATTTGGGCAGGAGCTAATAGTCCATGGGGACAATTAGAAGACATGAGAGTACAGGAAAGAGGGATTAAGCTATCTACGGGAGCACCTGATATTGCGGCACTTCGTACGATGGAAGACATGATTGGAATGGAAGGTTTCACGGTTTATCATCATAGCTTACCAGACAACGAAGTAAATGATTGGTTAGTTGCAGAACACCAAAAACGTCATAATGGTGAAATGCCAGATTTATTTACGCCAGGTGGTTTTGCTTCGGCAATGGCCATTGTAGCGGCACTTGAAAAAACAAATGGGAATTTAGATACAGAAACGTTAATCACTGCAATGGAAGGAATGACTTTCGATACACCGAAAGGTCCAATGACATTTCGTCCTGAAGATCATCAAGCGTTGCAAACGATGTATGCAATTAGATTAGAAAAAACGGATGAGTTTGACTATCCAGTTCCAGTATTGTTGCGTGAACTGTCACCAGAAGAGTCAGCGCCAGAAATAATGAACAATAGGTAATGAAAGTAGTTCAAGGCATTTAAAGACTTTTCTTCTATATTAAAAAAATAAGGTGGAGCGCGAATGTAAAAAACGTGCTCCTCTTTTTTAAAAAGATGAGAAAGTGAAGGACACCCGTTCCGTTATTTTGAAAAAATTGTAACCTTCTAGAGGGTTGGAGGACAAAAAAAGTAAAAGAGGTGAGACGGTGGATACGATATTAGAAACAAAACAATTAACAATCGCTTTTGGGGGGCATGTAGCTGTAAGTGAAGTAAATATTGAAATTGAACGTAATATGCTAAAGTCTATTATTGGTCCAAATGGTGCTGGAAAAACAACGTTCTTTAACATGATCAGTGGCCAATTAAAACCTACAAAAGGGCAAGTGTTTTTTAAAGGGAAAGATATTACGAAGATGTCTCCGACTCAGCGGACAAGACTTGGGATTGGAAGATCGTTCCAGATAACAAATGTATTTCCACATCTAACTTGTCATGAGAACGTTCGACTAGCAGTTCAATCTCAAATGAAAGTCTTCTATAATATGTTTTCCCATTTTAGTAGATTAAATGAAATTAATGAAAAAGCAACGGAGTATTTAAGAACAGTGAAGCTTGAAAATAAAGAGAAAGAATTGGCTGTAAACTTAGCCCATGGTGAAAAGCGCAAGTTAGAAATTGCGATGCTACTTGCCTTAGAAACGGAAGTACTACTCCTAGATGAACCAACGGCAGGAATGTCGTTAGAAGAAGTACCAATGATTTTAGATGTCATTAGGGCGATCCGTGATGAAAGAAAGCGGACAATTGTATTGATCGAGCACAAGATGGATATGATCCTCGACTTATCAGACAGCATTATGGTTTTGTTTCATGGGAAACTACTGGCTGATGGAGAGCCGAAAGAGATCATGAAAAATGAGCAAGTTCAAAAAGCTTATTTAGGAGGGTTACACGATGACGCTTCTTAAAGTAGATAACATTCATACGTACATTCAGCAATATCACATTTTACAAGGGGTTTCATTTGAAGTAAAGCAAGGAGAAGTAACGGTACTACTAGGAAGAAACGGAGCAGGGAAAACGACAACATTAAGATCAATTATGGGACTAAATCCAATTACTTCTGGAAGTATCACTTTTAAAGATAACTCAATTGGAGACTGGCCGACACACAAAATTGCCAACGCCGGAATTGGTTATGTTCCTGAGGATCAAGGGATATTCGGTGCCTTAACTGTTGAAGAAAATATGAAGGTTGCCATGAAGAAAAAAGATGATGCAACACTGGAGCGAATGGATTGGATTTTAGACTTGTTTCCTGATTTAAAGCAATTCTGGAAGAAGAATGGTGGACACTTAAGTGGTGGCCAAAAGCAAATGTTATCAATTGCTAGAGCTTATATAAACGATAATGACATGCTCCTTATTGACGAACCGAGTAAAGGGTTAGCGCCAATTATCGTGGAGAAGGTCATGGATTCGATTAATCAAATGAAAGACAAAACGACAGTCGTTCTTGTAGAACAAAACTTCATGATGGCAAGTACAATCGGTGATTGCTTTTATATTATTGATGATGGGCATTCCGTCCATAATGGGGTAATGGGTGAATTAAAGCATAATGAAGAGTTAAAACGGAAATATTTAGGAATTGCTTAAATGAATCGTGAAAGTAGGTGAAGGAAATGGAAATGCTCATTAATATTACGGTCAATGGTTTGGCAACAGGGATGCTTATTTTTTTACTTGCAGCAGGTTTAACACTTATTTTTGGTTTAATGGACGTGTTGAATTTCGCTCACGGTGCTTTATTTTTATGGGGAGCATATGCAGGGATTTGGGTGTATACAAGTTCGGGAAGCTTTTTGGTTGGAATTATAGCGGCAATTATTACTTGTTGTATTTTAGGATATTTATTAGAGAGATTTATTGTAAAACCAGTGTATGGAAATCATATTCAGCAAATTTTGATTACATTAGGAGCAATGCTTGTATTAAGTGAGCTTGTAAAGGTTGTTTGGGGACCTAATATCATTCATGCTCGTGCGCCAGAATGGCTTCGAGGTAGCTGGGAAATTGGCGATGTATTCTTAATTAAATATAGAATTTTTATTATTTTCGTTGGGTTACTTGTTTTTGGTAGTCTATTATTCTTATTAAACCGAACAAAGCTTGGGCTTGTAGTTAGAGCAGGTGTGATGGATAAAGAAATGGTGCAAGCGTTAGGAATTAACATTCGGAAGGTATTCTTATTCGTCTTTATCCTTGGGGCTGGAATGGCTGGTTTAGGAGGAATGCTTTTTGGTCCTTATTCTGGGGTTATTTACGCAGAAATAGGCTTAGAGTATGGGATTTTAGCATTCATAGTTGTTGTTATCGGTGGAATGGGGAGTGTTCTTGGCTCAATGATTGCAGCACTACTGGTTGGTTTATTAGGTTCTTATGCAGCTTACTTCCTACCGGAAATTGCTTTAGCAGTTAATTTCCTACTCATGTTAGCTATATTAATATTTAAACCATCAGGAATTATGGGAATGAAGGAGGCGTTAAAATGAGCCGACTGAAACAACTATCAAAATTTAAACTGACTTTTTCAGTACTTACGATTGGCTTACTCTTCCTCCCGTTCGTCACTGACTCACGAAGTATGTTAATTATGTTAACAAAAATCTTTATCTTTGCTGTATTTGCAATGAGCTATGACTTGCTTTTAGGCTATACCGGAATCGTTTCTTTTGGTCATGCAATGTTTTTTGGTATAGGTGCTTATACAGTTGCGATTTGTTTAAAGGCATTTGGCCCTAGTGTTCCAGTGTTGCTATTAGCGATTGTTGTAACGATTATTTTTACTGGCATCGTCAGCTTTTTAGTAGGTTTATTAACCCTTCGATTAAAGGCTCACTTTTTTGCGATGTTGACCTTAGCAGTAGCCGCTCTATTTTTAGTAGCAGCGGAAAAGTGGCGCTCGTTAACGATGGGAAATGACGGGTTTACGTTTGCAATTCCAGAAATACTTCGTGATCGCGTTACCTTTTATATCGTGGCTTTAGTATTTATGGTTATTGTGTTCCTATTCTTGGAGCGTTTTACTCAGTCGCCGATGGGGAGAGTCTTACAGGCTATTAGAGAAAATGAACCACGTGTTGAGTCTCTTGGCTACCGGGTTATGCATTATAAAATTACAGCCAATGTAATTGCTGGTATTGTGGCAGGTTTAGCGGGAATTTTGTACGCTATGAGCTTACGATTTGTAAATACTGCTGTTTTTGCAACGGAACTAACCCTTGATGCCCTTTTGATTACGATCATTGGTGGAGTTGGTACCTTATTTGGAGCGATTGTTGGAGCAGCTCTAATTGAATATGCTCGTCATGGATTAATGGATTTAGCAAGTGTCCACTGGATTTTTGAACGTTGGGTCATTCTATTAGGTACAGTCTTCATTTTAGTAGTAATGTTCTTCCCGAAAGGAATTGTAGGAACGACGCAAAGTTGGTGGGTAAAGAGACAAATGAAAAAAGCGAATAAATCAAAACCACAACCACCTGCTAAAAATAAAAACTTCACCCAGGATGTAGGTTAAAGGAGAGATACGTTTATGGAGGCTCAGTCTCAGGTGGTGTCATTCGTGATTAGAGTTCATACTGCATTAAATGAATGTCAAGAGCAGGAAAATCAAGTACGGATAAAAGTGAAGCATGTTCAAACGGATGAAGAGGCTGCTTATGCAACCTTAGAGGAAGTTTTCAGTTATATCAAGGGTGTGATTGGAGAGTGATGGAAAGATGCTAGAAGAACGAGAGAAAATTGGGATTGTTAGTACTGGAGTTTATATCCCTGACCATCGCATGACTAGTAGCGAGATTGCTAGTTTGTCAGGTATTCCCGAGGATGTAGTTGAAACGAAAATGGGCATTCGCGAGAAAACAATTCCAGGTCCTAATGATCACACCTGCCAGATGGGAGTTTTTGCAGCCGAAAAGGCGTTAAAAAAGGCAGCTATTGATCCTCTTGATATTGATTTAATTATTTATATTGGTGAAGAACATAAAGAGTATCCGCTTTGGACAGCAGGTATTAAGCTACAGCAAGAGATTGGAGCGGTTAATGCATGGGCCTTTGATGTGGCCCTTCGTTGTAGCACAACTGTGATGGCTTTGAAAGTGGCAAAGGGAATGATGAACTCTGACCCTTCCATTCGTACGGTTCTTCTTGCCGGTGGGTACCGAAATTTAGATTTTATCGATTATGAAAATCCCAGAACGAGGTTTATGTATAACCTTTCTGCGGGAGGTGGAGCCATCATCCTTCAAAAAGGGTTTAATGATAATGAACTGTTAGAAACGTCGTTAATGACGGATGGTTCTTTTTCAGAAGATGTTGTTGTCGTTGCAGGTGGCACAAAGCATCCTATAACTGGGGAAGCGATTGAAAACCGTCTAAACTATTTAGATGTTCTTGACCCCAAAGGAATGAAAGAGCGTCTCGAAGATAAATCGATGAAAAACTTCTTAAAAGTAATTAGAAAATCTTTAAAAAGTAGTAAATTAACTGAAGCTGAGATTGATTACTTAGCTATCTTGCATATGAAGCGCTCCGCTCATGACTATGTGTTAAAAGAGTTAAATTTACGAGATGAGCAGTCAATTTATTTAGATCATTATGGTCATATGGGGCAAATTGATCAAATCCTTTCCATAGAACTGGCCCTTGAACAAGGGAAGATTAAGAAGGGTGACCTAGTTGTTCTCGTAAGCGCTGGAATTGGTTATGCCTGGGGAGCAACAACGATCCGCTGGGGCTAATAAAAAGGAGGTACTCACATTGGCAAAAGTAACTTTACAATCAATTTTACTTGAAAATGGTGAAACAATTTCCTATCGTGAGCGAATCGGAGGAGAAGAAAAGCTATTACTGATTCATGGAAATATGACTTCGTCAAAGCATTGGGACTTACTTATAGATGCATTGGATGATAGGTTTAAAGTCTATGCAGTTGATATGAGAGGGTTTGGTGGTTCTAGTTATCATCAGCGGATAAACTCTATTCAAGATTTTACCGATGATGTAAAACTATTTGTCGATAGTATCGGTTTAGATAGGTTTTCTGTTATGGGATGGTCAACTGGTGGAGCGGTTTCCATGCAGCTAGCCATTGATTATCCGGACCGTGTCAATAATCTAATTTTACTAGCTTCTGCTTCGACAAGAGGTTATCCGTTTTTGCAAGTAAATCATTTTGGAGAAGTAACTCGTTTAAAGACGAGAGAAGAGATTGAACAAGATCCAGTAAAGTCACTTCCAGTTGTTAATGCTTATGAAACAGGTAATAAAGAGTTTCTAAAAGCGTTATGGAATGCCGTTATTTACACTCAAAAAAAACCTTCAGAATATTTATATAATCAATATCTAGAAGATATGTTGACGCAAAAAAACGTAACAGATGTTTACCATGCGCTTAACACATTCAATATAAGCGATGTCCATAACGGATTGACCGAAGGCAACGGAAAAGTTAAGGAAATCACTTTACCAACCCTTGTATTATGGGGTGAAAATGATTTAGTCGTAACTGAAAAAATGACAAAAGAAATTATTGAAGATTTTGGAGAGGGAGCTAAGGTTGTTTATTTAAAAGGTTGCGGGCACTCTCCATTAATCGATGATCTAGAACTGTTGAAAAAAGAGGTTGAAAATTTTTTGATCCTAGAATGATTAATCGATGAGAATAACTTGAGTAAAAAAAAATTTTTTCTAACAGCTTAAAGTAGAAAGGGGAACTAAAATGCGTTTAAGAGATAAAGTCGCAATAGTTACAGGTGGAGGGAATGGAATTGGTAGAGAGACGGTTTTGACCTTTGTAAGAGAAGGTGCCAAGGTGGTCATTGCCGATTTTGATGAAGAAGCAGGCGGGAAAGTTCTTAATGAAGTAACTGCCCTTGGTGGAGATGCTATCTTTCAGAAGGTTAATGTTGCAGATCAAGAGAGTGTGACAAAATTAGTTGATAAAGCTTTAGAGACTTATAGCACAGTAAACATCCTTGTGAATAACGCAGGAATTACAGCTGATGCAATGACACACAAGATGACACCAAAAGCATGGCAAAGAGTTATTGATGTGAATTTAACTGGCGTTTTTTATTGTACACAGGCTGTTGTCAGTAAAATGGTTGAGCAGGGGAATGGAAAGATTATTAATACTTCTAGTGTTTCTGGTGTTTATGGAAATGTAGGCCAAGCAAACTATGCTGCAACAAAAGCAGGAGTAGTAGGTATGACAAAAACGTGGGCGAAAGAGTATGGTGGCAAGGGAATAAATGTGAATGCAGTAGCGCCTGGTTTTATTGAAACGGGAATGGTGGCTAAAGTGCCTGATAAAGTAATTGAAAAAATGAAAGCAACGATCCCTTTAAAACGTCTAGGCAATCCGTCTGATATCGCAAATGCATACTTGTATTTGGCGTCAGATGAATCTAATTATGTAAATGGAACCGTCCTTCATGTTGACGGTGGCATCATGATGTAAATTGCACCGATCCTTGATCTGTAACTTGAATGCAACTCTTTTTCTATACTATTAATACGTGTCAAAAAAGATGATAATCAGTTCCGAGAGCTATGATTACCGGAATTTTTAAACATTCTCTATTAAAATATAAACTTTTCATCGTCGCAAGTTAAGAGATGCTAAATGGGTAATAAAGACAGTTCAAAAAGGAGGATAACGAAAGACGCTTCGTTGTCGGGCTTTTGACCAGCTTTTTATATAGAAAAAAGTAAAGGGGGAGGTAAGATGAGCTGGGATACAGATTGGTTAAAAAAGCGAGCTCGGATTACTCCAGACCGGGTTGCAATTGTTGATGGAGAAACACGGGAGCGGTGGACTTATCAAAATATACATGACCGAGCTGAACGATTAGCGTCCTATTTGCTAGAAATAGGTGTAACCAAAGGAGAACGAGTCGCCCTTATATCTCCAAATAATATTTGGTACTTCGATTTAATGTTTGCTTGCACGAAACTAGGAGCAATCTTTGTTCCGATCAATTGGAGATTATCTAAAAATGAAATTAGCTATATCCTAGAGGACTGTCAGCCAAAGCTAATTGCATATCATGAAAAATTCAAACCTTTACTTCCGAGTCAGTATCAAGGATCGTTATTCAATATAAATCAACAGGATGAAACATTATTGAAAAAGACGGCTTTGCAGCAATTTTATGTAAGTGTGAGTGAAACGGATCCTCTTGCAATTATTTATACCGGTGGAACAACTGGGAAACCTAAAGGAGTAGTTCTTACTCATCAGTCAATTTTCCATAACGCAATAAATACGATAACAAGTTGGAATTTAACTGGTGATGATACAACCGTAACATATTTACCTATGTTTCATACAGGTGGATTAAACGCCTTATCGATACCGCTATTGCACATTGGCGGTAAAGTGGTCATCGACGATAAATTTGAAGCGCAGCGTATGATAGATGTCATTAATGAAGAACGTTGTACAATTCTTTTATTAGTGCCAACCATGTACCATGTTCTTACGGAAACGGAACTGTTTCAGAAGACGTCATTTCCTTCAATGCATACTTTTTTATCTGGAGGAGCTCCTTGCTCTTATCGGATTTACGATGCCTTTGCGAAGAAAGGATTGGCATTTAAAGAAGGTTATGGATTAACGGAAGCTGGTCCTAACAATTTTTATATTAATCCAAATGATGTCACGAAAAAACGAGGTTCCGTAGGCAAACCAATGCTATATAATAATGTCAAAATTGTTGACCAAAACGGGGATGAAGTTCGTTGTAGTGAAGTTGGGGAAATCGTCATCAGTGGTCACCACCTTTTTGCTTATTATTGGAACAATCCTACTGTAACTGCCGAAACAAAAAAGGAAGGTTGGCTTTACACAGGGGACTTAGGTAGGTTTGACGAAGATGGTTATTTCTATATCGTAGGTCGAAAAA
Source organism: Anaerobacillus sp. (assembly GCF_046314235.1). NCBI lineage: Bacteria > Bacillati > Bacillota > Bacilli > Caryophanales > Bacillaceae > Anaerobacillus > Anaerobacillus sp. The sequence goes on along the minus strand of NZ_JBKBWN010000013.1, from coordinate 62,412 downwards.
AAGACATGATCATTACAGGTGGTGAAAATGTCTTTCCTTTGGAAGTTGAACATATCATTGCGGAACACGAGAAGGTTGCTGAAGTGGCCGTTGTTGGAATTAGCGATGAGAAATGGGGCGAGGTTGTTACAGCCTTTATCGTTCCAAAAGAAGGTGTCTGTTTTTTGGAGGAAGAAATAGAACAGTATTGTAAAGAATACCTTGGTAGTTATAAAGTACCGAAAATCATTCGTTTTGTTCGTCAGTTGCCGAAAACAGCAGTCGGAAAAATTGATAAAAAGGAGTTAGTAGAAATGGTGTTTTAACTTAATTTGACTGAAAAAAGCTGAGCTAGGGATATTCCCTGATCTCAGCTTTTTTGGTTGTGAAGAAGAGGCCTTTTTTGAAGCTAGTCTTTATTTTTTCCACCACTGGATATCACGCTTTTACTAGTTATTAATGATAGAAATATGAAAAAGGTGTTAAATCTTCTCTCAATGTCTAATACAAAAATTTCAATTTATGTAAGACTAAGATTATAATTTTGAAAATTCAGAACTAGGGAAGGGGTGTCTTGATGAAGGTTCGTTACTTATTTACTTTTAAAGATGATCGAATGAAAGTATTACATTTAACATGGATTGCCTTTTTCGTATCATTCTTTACGTGGTTTAATATGGCTCCGTTAGCGACATCAATGCTTGAAAGTATAGATTGGCTTACGAAGGAACACTTAGCAGCATTAGCCATATTAAATGTAGCATTAACAATTCCGGCCAGGATCGTCATTGGGATATTACTTGATCGCTATGGACCAAGAAAAGTTTATTCGGGGTTATTAATAACTATGGCTATTCCAACGTTTGTATTTGCTTTTGGAGATAGCTGGACTCAATTAATGGTCTCCAGATTATTGATCAGTAGTATTGGTGCTAGCTTTGTTATCGGAATAAGAATGGTTTCAGAATGGTTTCCACCAAAAGATATTGGATTTGCCGAAGGTATCTATGGTGGCTGGGGGAATTTTGGTTCGGCAGCAGCTGCAATTCTCCTACCTTGGTTGGCCTTAACAATGTTTGGCGGCGAAAATGGTTGGCGTTATGCCATCGCTTTGTGTGGATTATTTTGTATTGTTTATGCGTTTATTTACTATTTCGCTGTGAAGGACACACCTGATGGCAAAGAGTATATTCGTCCAAAACGAAATGGGGCAATGGAAGTAAGTACTTTTGGTGATATGGTGCAGCTAATTATTTGGACGATACCACTTGGCGGTGCATTAGCAGTTCTCGCTTGGAGACTAGAGGGGCTTGGGTTTATTTCAACAACAATCCTTTATTGTGCGTATGTCTTGATCACGATAACAGTTGTCTTTCAAGTATATAAAATTATTCAAATTAATGTTCCGATCTTAAAAAAAGGTGTTCCTAAAGATGATCAATATAAATTTAAAAATGTTGCAGCTCTTAATACAACTTATTTTGCCAACTTTGGCGCTGAACTAGCTATTGTTTCTATGTTGCCGATGTTTTTTCAATTAACTTTTTCATTGACACCGACAACAGCTGGTTTAATCGCTGCATCGTTTGCTTTTATTAATTTAATTGCTCGTCCACTAGGTGGAATTTTATCGGATCGAATGGGAAGTAGAAGAAACGTTATGCTCATCTATATGTTGGGTATTTCGATTGGCTTAGGTGCAATGGGGCTAATTAATTCAGGCTGGCCATTGACATTGGCTGTTTTAATTACAGTTTTGACATCTGTATTTATCCAAGGAGCTGAAGGTGCCACTTTTGCTGTTATACCGATGATTAAAAAACGAATTACAGGTCAAATTGCAGGGATGGCTGGAGCATACGGAAATGTAGGGGCAACGATCTACTTAACGCTTTATACCTTTGTGACACCGCAACAGTTTTTCTTTATTTTAGCAACTGGTGCATTGATAAGCTTCCTAGTTTGCTTCTTCTATTTAGAAGAACCTAAAAATGCTTTTGCAAAAGAGTACTATGTGTCATCTGTAGATGAATCAGATGTTGAACAAATTGAAAAAGCAAGGCGAAAAGTTATTTAAACAATTACTAGGAGGTAATTAATATGGCAAAAAAACATCTTGTCTTAATCGGTAATGGAATGGCAGGTGTCCGGTGTATAGAAGAAATTCTGAAACTAGGTGGTAAGGACCTTTTTGAAATATCTATTTTCGGTAATGAACCTCATGTAAATTATAACCGGATCATGCTTTCTTCAGTATTAGCAGGTGATATGACGGTTAAAGATATTGAGATGAACAGTTTGGAATGGTATGAGGAAAATAACATTACCTTATATCGAAACGAGACAGTAGTTAAGCTTGATAAAGAAAAGCAAGTTGTTTATACGGATAAAGGAAGAGAGACCAGCTATGATTACGTGATTTTTGCAACTGGTTCAAATCCGTTTATGTTACCAATTCCAGGAACTGATCTAGAGGGTGTAATTGCTTTTAGGAATATCGAGGATTGTGAAACGATGATGAAAACTGCAAAGAGCTATAAAAAAGCTGTCGTCATCGGTGGTGGTTTGCTAGGTCTAGAAGCAGCCAGAGGCTTACTTAATTTAGGGATGGAAGTAGAAGTTGTTCATTTGCACCATTACTTAATGGAAAGACAGCTTGATGAGGAAGCAGCTAAAATGCTACGACAAGAATTAGAACAACAAGGGATGCGGTTTTTAATGCAGAAAGTAACGACCAAAATTTCTGGAAGATCTCGGGTGAAGAAACTAAAATTTAAAGATGGAAGTGAAACCGAGGCAGATCTTGTTGTAATGGCGGTCGGGATAAAGCCAAATGCAGAAGTAGGTATTGAAAGCGGAATAGAAGTAAACCGAGGTATCGTTGTTAATGACACTCTTCAAACGAGTATAAAGAATGTTTATGCAGTTGGTGAATGTGCAGAACATCGTAATATTGTCTATGGACTTGTTGCGCCCCTTTGGGAGCAAGGAAAGGTACTAGCGGGTCACCTTACTGGGCTCAATCAAGAAAAAGTTTATGAGGGATCTGTCCTTTCCACAAAGTTAAAGGTTTCAGGAGTAAATGTATTTTCGGCAGGTGAATTCTTTGATTCTGACTCTTCCAAAAGTATTCGCATTCAAGATGAATTTACAGGAGTGTACAAAAAAGTTATCATTCGTGAAAATCGAGTTATTGGCGCTGTTTTATACGGGGATACATCAGAAGGAACAAAGTTGTTTAACATGATCCAGAGTGAAGAGGATGTTTCTGGATTATCTTCAGCGAGTATTATCCAAAGTGAAAGCAATCAAGATATCCAAACGGCTCTAGTCATGGCCGATAGTGACAATGTTTGTGGCTGTAACGGGGTAACAAAAGGGGAAATTGTTAGAGCAATTAAAGATGATGGCTTATGCTCGGTAACTGAAATTAGTAGCTGTACAAATGCTGGAAGGTCATGTGGTTCTTGTAAACCATTAATTAGTGAAATTCTTGCTGCAACAATTGGAGCAGAATTAGCCGAAGCGAAGGAAACTGTTTGCGGTTGTACCTCTTTATCTCATGAAGAAGTTGTCGAAGCAATTCGTGAAAAGGGGTTAAGTCATCCAAAAGAAGTAATGAATGTTCTTGATTGGAACACTGAAGCAGGCTGCTCGAAATGCCGCCCTGCGATTAATTATTATTTAGGAATGGTGCAGCCAGTTTCTTATGAAGATGAAAGAGAATCAAGATTTGTCAATGAAAGAATGCATGCCAACATTCAAAAAGACGGTACGTATTCGGTGGTTCCGAGAATGTATGGCGGGGTTACCAATCCAACTGACTTACGAAAAATTGCTGATGTAGCTGAAAAGTATAATGTACCTCTAGTTAAAGTAACTGGTGGGCAAAGAATTGATTTATTTGGTATTAAAAAAGAGGACTTACCAGCGGTCTGGGAAGAATTAGGGATGAATTCAGGTTATGCGTATGGAAAAACGCTCCGCACTGTAAAAACATGTGTCGGAGAAAGCTTCTGTCGTTTTGGTACCCAAGACTCGATCGGGCTTGGAATTGAGTTAGAGAAAAAGTTTGAACGATTAAGTACACCCCATAAAGTAAAAATGGCAGTATCTGCATGTCCCCGTAACTGTGCCGAATCAGGGATTAAAGATGTTGGAATTGTTGGTATTGAAGGAGCTTGGGAGATTTATGTAGGTGGAAATGGTGGGGCAACATTACGAAAAGGCGATATGCTTGCACAAGTCGAGACATCAGCTGAAGTCATTGAAATAACTGGAGCGTTTCTTCAATATTACCGAGAAACAGCGAGGTATTTAGAAAGAACTTCGCATTGGGTAGAGCGAATTGGATTAGAAAGTATCAAAGAAAAGCTACTAGCTGATGAAAGTTTCCGCCTAGAACTAAATGATCGTATGGAAGTAGCTTTATCAGCTCTAGAGAGTGACCCTTGGAAAGAAATTATTGAAAGCGAATCGTTGAAGAAAGAACTATTTACAAATACCCATATTGAGATCTTTCAATAAAATGCGTTAGCAATGAAAATAAACTTAGTGGAGGTTTGTATGGAAAAGATAAAGGAAAAAAATGGCCAAATTAAGATTGCACACCTATCTGAACTTCCTTTATTAATAGGGAAAGAAGTTGTGATAGCTGGGTTTGAAATAGCATTGTTTAAGCTCGCAAATGGGACAGTGAAAGCTATTGAAAACAAGTGCCCACATAAACAAGGACCCCTATCTCAAGGAATTGTTAGTGGCGATTATGTGTTTTGTCCTTTGCATGATCGTAAAATATCGCTAGAAGACGGACTTGTGCAAAAGCCCGATGTTGGTTGCGTAAAAACGTATGATGTTACCGTTATAGATGACAACATTTATATTGATTTTTAGGGAGGTTTTTCAATTATGAAAGGTGTGTCTAAATGCATGATTTAGTTCAGTACTTCAGAGAAAAGCAATTAGAAAAAAGTACCGAAACTACAATGAAAACACGCTGTCCATACTGTAGTATGCAGTGCTCCATGGATTTAATTGAAGAAAGAGTGGAAACTCGAAACCGCTTTAAAGTAAAACCAAATAAAAACGATCCTACATCTGAAGGGAGACTTTGTATCAAAGGTACGTTTGCTCATCAACATGCAATAAATGAAGAGCGAGTTCATTTTCCATTAATGAAACTTGATGGCGAATTCGTTCGAGTTCCTTGGGAATTAACATTTGAAATGATTGCAAACCAGATGAAAAGTTTACAAAAAGAATATGGGCACAATAGTGTGGCTGTCTATGGTGGTGGATCATTGACAAATGAGGAAGCTTATTTGTTAGGAAAGTTTGCTAGAGTTGCGCTAAAAACAAAATATATTGATTACAACGGTAGATTTTGTATGAGCGCAGCTGCTTTTGCAGCGAATGCTACTTTTGGTATAGATCGGGGGCTGACAAATCCACTTTCAGAAATTGAAGATAGCAAATGTATCATTCTTGCTGGTACAAATTTAGCCGAATGTCAACCAACAATGCTGCCATATTTCAAAAGGGCCAAGAAAAATGGAGCGAAAATCATTGTAATTGACCCAAGAAAAACCTTAACGGCGAAACAAGCCGATATCCATGTGCAAATTATCCCTGGAATGGATGGGGTATTTGCTATAGGTTTATTAAAGGTAATGGTTGAAGAAGGGCTAGTAAACTATGATTTTGTAAAAGACCAAACAGATGGTTTTTTTGAAGCTGAACAAAGGGTGAAAGAAATTAGTTATTCTTCAATAAAAAAATTAACTGGTGTTAAATTAGAGACGATTTTTGAAGTAGCAAGATTGTTTGCAACTTCAAAAACCGGGATGATTTTTACCGCCAGGGGAGTTGAACAGCATGCCAATGGACAAGAAAATGTTAGGCATTTTCTAAACCTTTTACTAGCCACTGGAAAAATTGGCAAGCATGCTTGTGGATATGGCGCGATTACTGGTCAAGGAAATGGTCAAGGAGGTCGAGAGCATGGTCAAAAAGCGGATCAATTACCTGGTTATCGCTCAATTGAGAACGAGAGTGACCGAGAATACGTGGCAAATGTTTGGGGAGTTTCCCCAGCAGAACTTCCGCGAAAAGGTGTTTCGGCCTATGAATTGTTTGAGAAAATCGACAAAGGCGAAATCAAAGCAATGGTTGTTATGGGATCAAATCCAATTGTCTCAAATCCAAATGCAATATTTGTGGAAAATTGCTTAAAGAAGTTAGAGTTACTTGTTGTAGTTGATATGTTTCAATCTGAAACTGCTAGATTTGCTCATTTTCTACTACCATCTTCAAGTTATTTAGAAGATGAAGGGACAATGACAAATTTAGAAGGGAGAGTTGTTTATCGACATGCAGAAAGAAAGTTACCTGGAGAAACAAAGCATGATTGGCAAATTCTTTGTCATTTAGCCGAGGCTTTAGGTGTCAAACAAGGATTTAGATTTGCTAATTCAGAGGACATTTTTAACGAATTACGAATTGCTAGTAAAGGTGGGAAAGCAGATTATTCTGGAATTACGTATGAAAACATTAAAGAAAAAGGGGTGTTTTGGCCGTGTCCAGAGCAGAGCAAGGGTACTCCACTCCTTTTTGAAACAGGATTCTTTACTAGTAATAAGCGTGCAAACTTCTTAACCAATTTTGACATCCCAGAAAAAGCAAAAGTTGATGATGAATATCCGCTAATCCTAACAACAGGAAGGCTTATGGAACATTATTTGACAGGGGTACAAACACGAAGAAGTAAACAATTAGTAGAACGTAGTCTTGAAGCGTTTGTGGAAATTCACCCTGAAACTGCAAAGCACCAGCAAATAATAGATGGTGATCTCGTCGCGATTTCATCGCGGAATGGAAGTGCCATTTTAAAAGCAAGATTAACAGAATTAATCCGTGAAGATGTTATTTTCGCGCCATTTCATTGGGGTGATCTTCACAGCGTAAATCGGATTTTTCCACCAATATTCGATCCGAACTGTTACATGCCTCAGTTTAAACAAGTCTCAGTTAAGGTGGGACCAGTTATGAAGATTCAAAAGGATGCTATCTTTCAATCCACTATTAATTAGATATTACGGGAGGTCTGCAACAATGACATATGGAAAAGTATATCTAGTAGGGGCCGGCCCTGGAGATAAACGCTTAATTACTGTTAAAGGTCTACAATGCATTCAAAGAGCTGAAGTAATATTATATGACCGGTTAGTAAATCCGTTATTACTAGAAGAAGCACAAGACAACGTGGAACTCATTTATTGTGGGAAACTACCTCAGCAGCATACCCTACGACAAGAAAAGATTAACGATCTCCTAGTTGCAAAAAGCAAGGAAGGGAAAATGGTTGTTCGTCTAAAAGGAGGTGATCCATCTGTCTTTGGACGAGTTGGCGAAGAGGCAGAAATATTGGTGAAGAATGGTATCGATTTTGAAATTGTACCAGGAATTACTTCAGGGATTGCAGCAAGTGCGTATGCTGGTATTCCTGTCACACATCGTGATTATGCCACTTCGTTTGCTATCGTTACTGGTCACCAAAAATCCAAAGATGGTAAGCCAAAAGTGAATTGGGCAAGTCTAGCTTCTAGTATTGATACGATTGCTTTTTATATGGGAGTTGGTAACTTAGACTATATTGCAAACCAATTAGTTTTACATGGGAAGCCAGCAACAACTCCAGTGATTTTGATTCAATGGGGGACATACAGTGACCAGAAAACATTGGAAGGTACCTTAGAGAACATTAGCCGTAAGGCTTCCGAAGAAAATTTTCAAAATCCAGCGATTACACTAGTAGGATCAATTGTCACCCTGAGAGAGAAGTTAAAATGGTTTGAAAAGATGCCTCTCCATGGAAAAAATATTATTGTAGCTAGGGCAACAGCTGGTGAAGTTGATTTGGCTGCTGAATTAATCGAGCAAGGAGCAGATGTTTTTCAATTTCCCCGCTTTACGAATAAATCACTTTTATTTGATATTACTACTATAAAAAAGTTTCGGAAACTATCATTTTACGATCAAATCTTATTTACATGTCCAACAAGTGTAGAGCAATTTTTTAAGGGATTAACCTTATATGGGATCGACATACGTAATATCAAAGCAGAGTTTTTTGTTAAAACGAGAAAAACGGATAAGCAATTAAAAAAATATGGTTGTTCATCAAGAAGAGAAAATGAATTGTCATTGCTTCGTAATCTCTTAATTATTGGAGCTAAGACCAGTGCCGCCCCTAGTGCCCCCCTTAAAAAACGATTGGACTATTTAGCAACCCATCAACTTGTTCCTGTGGAACATTCTTTTGAAACACTTAAAAGACTGGAAATGGAGAATAGGCTTAATACAGTTGTTTTTCCAAGTGTAAAGTCTATAAGCGTATTATTACATTCATTAACAGAAGCAACGATTGATCCGTTCACTTTTTTTCAAGATAAAAAAGTCATTACTTTTGGAGAGAACTCTTATTTAGCAGCTGTTAAAGCAGGTTTAGCTGTAGATTGTTGTTTAGAGGAACAACCGACCGTAGAATGTTTAATAGACGCATTAAGGAAAGAACGGGTAAGTGTATAGGTGGAAGTGCTATTACACTTGAAACTCGCTAATTAGCTGTCTTAAACAAAAATTAATAAACTAACAAATATAAAGGATGGCTTTTGGTCTCCTGTTAAAAATAAAACTTTATTTGCAAAATGGATATTTATGTTAAAATAGATAGATAGGCTGGTTATTGAGATTTCCTCTAAACTTTAATAGCCTTTCTAAGGAACCAGAAGTGATTATTTAATTTATTTACAGGAATTTTAATAAGGGGTTGATTCCTGCATCGAGGGGGACAGTGTACCTGTCCCCCTGTCCCCATTAGAAACAAGAGAGATAATTTTTTGAAAGAGGAGGGATACGATGAAAACTAATTTACTAGATCGTATAACAACTTTGCAAAGCGAAGATGAATTTTCAGGTACGGTTTTGGTCACTAACGATAAGGGAATTTTGGCAGAAGTAAGTTATGGGTATGCTAATCGTTCTGATCAATTTAAAAATAGGACTTCAACTCGCTATGGAATTGCATCGGGATGTAAGCTTTTTACTGGAATCGCAATTTGTCAGCTAGTGGAGGAAGGACGGCTTTCCTTCGATTTAAAGTTAAAAGAATGTCTTAATGTAGATTTCCCACAGTTTGATGAAGAAATAACAATCCATCATCTATTAACACATACTTCTGGAATACCTGATTACTTTGATGAGGAAGTAATGGTTGACTTCGAAGAAATGTGGATTAAACATCCAATGTATCATATTAGAAGTTTGAAAGATTTTTTACCGTTATTTCAAGATCAACCGATGAAATTTAAAGCCGGAGAAAGATTTCACTATAATAATGCCGGTTATATTTTACTAGGTTTAATTGTTGAACAAGCAAGTAAATGTAACTTTTCTGACTATATTCAAACACATATTTTCGATAAAGCTGGTATGGGGGACTCAGGCTACTTCGAATTAGATGCTCTTCCAGCGAATACCGCACTAGGTTACATTGACCATCCAGACGGAACGTGGAAAACGAATATCTATTCCTTGCCAGCAAAAGGTGGTTCGGATGGCGGCGCGTTTGTAACAGTAAAAGATATGGCTAAACTATGGGATGCACTAATGAACAATGTACTTTTAAGCGAAGTAACCACTCAACAGTTGCTCACTGCCCACGTTCGAGTTGATGATGAAGATAATTTTTATGGCTATGGGCTATGGATAAAGAAAAAAGGAGGCGAGATACAGAAGTATCATGTGATGGGTTATGACCCTGGTGTTAGTTTTCATTCTGCTTTTTATCCGGAGACGTTGAATAGAGTGGTTGTGTGTTCAAACAAGTCTGAAGGTGCTTACGGTATAATGAAGGGCATTGAAGCTGAACTACATGTAGGAAGTAGTATTAGTGAATAGTTGACTTATATTTTTGATGTGCGGTAGCCGAATTAAGGTTATCGCCTTTTTATTAATCTAATGAACAGAAAAGTCTAGCTAGTCAGAATCACCAAAAAAATAATCAAGGAAAATTTATCTATTATTTGTAATAAATTTCTATATAATGAAATTAGGGGTGAAGCACTACCGTGTATTTGGGGTGCTTTATTTTTATAACATGCAAAGATGGAGGCGAAACATTGAATGTCAAATGAACATGAAGTTTTAGTTGAGAAAAAACAAAGTGATTTAAAAAGGAAAGTAGAAAGGAAAGAGGGAGAACCGACTCCGGCTTTCGTGGGAGCTTCTTGGGGAGCGCTGTTAGTAGGTGTAGCGGCTTACCTTATCGGTTTGTTTAACGCAACGATGGAACTGAACGAAAAAGGCTATTACTTTGCTGTTTTAATTTTCGGACTATATTCAGCGGTATCTTTACAAAAAGCAGTAAGAGATAAAGATGAGGGAATTCCAGTTACAACTATTTATTATGGCATTAGTTGGTTTGCACTTATTGTCGCTATTTCATTAATGGCAATCGGTTTATTCAATGCAGGAAGTATTGATTTAAGTGAAAAAGGATTTTATGCTATGGCATTTGTTCTAAGTTTATTTGCAGCCATAACGGTTCAAAAGAATATTAGAGATACACAGAGGGCAAGAGAAAGAGATTAAAGGGACAGAGGGACAGGTTCACTGTCCCTCCCCAATTGCTAACAAAACCGAAACTAAAATTACATTACCCTTAGAACTATTTTAAATTTGGCGGTGACATTAAATGGATTTGTTACGTGAAAGCATAGAGGAAAATCAACGCACAGTTAATCTTAGCGTGTGGAAGGTACTTCTCCTTGTTTTTGTACCTACTTCAATATTAACAATAAGCTATCTCATTGTAGGTCATATACTTGGAGAAACGATTCCAACTCTATTAATATTTTTTATTTTAGCACTATCAATTCTCTTCCCCATACAGCTCTATGTGGTATTTTCTGCTAGTAAGAAAGAGTTTGGAAGATATTCTTTAAAAAGTGCATTTTCAAATTACCAAAAGTTAAGTTGGTGGAAGATCATTACCTATGCAGCACTCCTATGGGCTTTTGCTGGTGTAATGTCCGCAACAATAGCCCCATTAGAAGAGATGTTTTTTGCCCCAATTACTGAACGATTTTCGAATATTTTACCAACATACTTTAACTGGACTAATTTTGATTACTTGGAAAACTATTCAAGGAACATACTGTTGTTGACTTGTGGTGTTTATTTTATCTTAAATGGATTTATTGGTCCTATCGTTGAAGAGCTATTTTTTAGGGGTTATCTCACACAGAAATTTAGTAGATTTGGCAACTATGCCCCATTCATCATAACAGTATTATTTTCTTTTTATCATTTTTGGTTACCGTTTAATAATTTGTTTAGAATTATAGCCTTTTACCCTGCATACTATATTGCTTGGAAAAAGAAAAATATCTACATAGCCATTGTATTTCACTGTCTTTGCAATTTAATTTCAGCTTTTGGCTTTATTCTGGCAGTTTATGCTATATTGTAAAGCTTAATTCTAGATGAAAACTTCCATTTCAAAGCACAAGATTAAGGTAGATAATACGAAGGATAATATGTAATTAGATTGGGGAAAATACAGAAAAAATGTAAGGGTGAAGTAAATGAAAAAGTGTATTTTCCTACTTTCGCTTGTCCTAAGTATCGTAATTTCATCAAACATAGATAAAGGTTATGCAATTGTAAATGATAGTCCTCGTCCTTTTGAAGAAACTTACATTGAAATTGGCTATAAAACCGTTGAAGAAGCCTTAAGTGATTTTGAAAAGCATTTTAATCAAAGATTAGCGTTACCACTTAGAGTGCCGCCAATCGTTTTCACCCATAAATTCGGGAGATTTAATGATTTAGAAGGAGATCTAAACGACAGTTTTGAAGTGGAAGTCGTCAACGAAAACTCCGGAAAAAATCATTATATGATTAATGTAAAGCATATTGAGCATAAACTTAAAATTCCACAAAAATACAGGATAGATGAATATACCTTAAACAACGGAAACAAAGCACAATTCATAAAGATTTCTACTAATTTTAATGCCCTCGTATTTGAACGAGATTGCTGGCAATACATACTTAGTGTCGATAGTAGAGTGTCTAAGCAAGTAACTCCTGAAGTCCTTATCGAGATTGCTAATTCCATCGATTATACAACTACTTCAAAAAACTAAAAGGTTTACACATGAGGCTGTCCAAAAAAGTGTCTGACACCACGCGTCTACTGCTAAATATAGATGTATAGGTCTATATTCGGTGCCCTAGCGTTGTCTAATACTTTGTTTTTGGACATCCTCTTATTTTTGGTCCAAGCAGGGATCAAATGATAAGATTGAATGACACTGGAATATATTCAACAAAGGAGGGACTAATTTGAACTACATTTTAGACCACGTTGGAATTGCTGTTAGAAGTATTGATGATGCACTCCCATTCTATTTAAATATATTAAATGGCGTATTAGAGGACCGATACACTAGTGATATTCCAGGTGTTGAAGTTCACGTAGCTGTTGTCAAAACCGATGATAAAATAATCGAACTACTGGAGCCAACGAACAAGAACTCACCAATTGCTCGCTTCATAAAACAAAAAGGAAAAGGAGTACATCATCTGGCATATCGCGTTGACGATTTGGATAAAGCAATACAAGAAGGTAGAAAAAATGGAATTCGTTTTCTAGACGAAACACTTCGTACTAACACGCGCGGAAGAAGACTAATCTATATTAATCCCGTATCAACAGACGGAACATTAATGGAACTTTGTGAGTATCTAAATTCAGAAAATTGAACAGGTATTCTCAAATAATCATGCATAAAAACTTCTCGTGAGAAAAAATTCTAACAATAAAGAACGTATCAAAATAAATCCAGTTTTTCGCAAACATTAATTTGAAAAAAGGCGATTAAAATAGCATGCTGTTTTAGTCGTCTTTTTTATTTCTAGGCTAAATTCCCATAGGTAAAAGCCTGTGATCATGAAATTAAAACAAAATTGCGATATAAACCAGTGAATGAATTCCTATTTTTTCTTTGTAGTCAAGTTAGAGAAAAAAATTTTAGGTGTTACACCCAAGAACTTAAATATATGTTAATATATGTATAAGATTTGAGGAAGTGTGTTCTAAATGCAATGGAGAATGGTTGTTAAATATGGTTCTTTTATACTTTTTATTCTGAGCTAAAGAGCCTGGGCAGTAAAATAGGAAAAAATAGATCAAAAAAGGTGGTTTTATTAATGAAGTTTAGGATGTTGCTCGGCACTTTTCTTTTGATCATCTTAACAGCTTGTTCGTCAACGACACAAACTGTTGTGACCGGTGAGGTAATCTTCTACGGAGAAGGAGAACATTGGAATGTTAGTTACATATACAATTCAGAAATGTACGATGAAAAAAAGCTGAATTGGATTGAAATTGAATTTAAAGATTTTGAAGCAGTGTTAGAAGATCTCGGTAATCTTTCCATTGAATTGGAAAGTAGAAATGGTTTGATTAAAGGTATTGTCGGAGATATGGAAACGGAAATCGAGGGAAATGTTGTTTCTTTTTTAGTTGGTACTGTTAATCAGGAGACATATGAAGAAGATGAGTTTAAGATGACTATAAAATCGCAAGATAAACAGGAAGTTATAAATTTGCAGAAAAAACAATGATATTAAAGTAATGAAGAGTGGAGCAGTCATATTAAGATGTTGATCGTGTTTCGATTAATAAATGGTTAAATCGTAAACTTGGAGGCGTTATATTTGGAAAGTGCAGTCTTTTGGATAACAACTATCGGTGGTTTATTATCATTTGGTGCCTGGATTTGGTACTATGCTTCATTAGGAGAGAGAATTTCGAAAGAGGAAAAAGAGGTAGGGAAAGATTTGACGTATGAAATGAACCCATTTACAGGGTCCACTGGTAATCTCAAAAAGAATTAGCGATCCATTCTTGAATATTTACAGGAAATATTCAAGAATTTTTAGTTAAATAGTTAGCTATAATTAGAACAAAAGTGTTAGAAAAAGTGAATGAGCCTGTCAAAACAAAGTGTCATACACTTTTGGGACAGCCTCATTCTTTATTAATGTCAAATAAAATAGCCCAGGGTAATAGGAGCAAGATCATTAACATTCCTATGAAACTAATTATAACTCCGAAACGTACATAAATTAATGAACTGAGAGGGGTAATCTATATGTTGAATTTGTTTCTTATTATTGGTGCTATTGGCATTATTATTTCTGGTATTTTTATTGGGGCTTGGACTAACGGACTGCAACAAAGAGCTAATTTTCATTCTGAAACAGAAAACCATAGACATTTCAGAACAAGAATAGCAATGGTTTCTGGTTTACTTGGACTAATTTCGTTAGGTGTTGCCGGATTAATATATTATTTTTAACCAAAAAGGATCTTGAAGAAAGGTCCTTTACGTTTTTTGAAACGGGGGAAATAAAATGAGCTATGAAATTGTATCTTTACCAGCCTATCGTGCAGTAGGATTAAAATGGGAGGGGACTTTCTCTGAAATTGTACCAAATTTAAAAAATATTATTAAACAAATGGAACAAAGATCCCAGGAGTTACAGTATAAGATCAATCCTGATATTCAGTTAGGGTTATCTTATCATGTAATTCCAAATGGCTTTGCGCATTACTCTGTGTTTGAAGTGAGTGAGCAGCAGGAAATTCCTGATGGGATGATTGAAATAAAGGTTCCTGAAATGACATATGTGAAAACTACTCATAATAAGCGAGAAGATATAACAAAGACTTATACAGCTTTGCATGAATGGTTGATTAAAAGTGACTATACCGCATATAGAAAAGCTGGGGTAGACTATTATGACCCAGATTTGCCAATTAAACATGAACATTATCCAGTCGACCGAGATCCAAACGATCCGCATTTTGATATTTATATTCCGCTTATGAAAAAATAAGTCTTCTTATTTAACAAGCGAGATACCTACTTGAACTACTTTCTCTTTGTAACTAGTTTATTTGAGTAATTTGATAATGGAGACTAAGATGATAATTAAAATGACACAAGCTAATATAAATGATTTTAATAAATCAAACGATGGTTTTATTGTTTTCGGGAGAATTGTACCTAAATTTGAAAATCGTATTTGGAAATATACTGAGGAACTATTTTCTAAACCATATTTTAAGAAATATGAAGATGAAGAGATTGATATAGGTTATATTGAGGGTGAACGAAAAGTAGTATTTTTTTATTACGCTGAAAACAACTGTATTGGTCAGATTAGACTTCGAGGAAACTGGAATGGATATGCCTATGTAGAAGATGTTGCTGTTGCAAAAGAATATAGAAAAAATGGTGTTGGAACCGCATTATTAAATAAAGCCTTCGAATGGGCAAAGGAGAATAACTTTTGTGGTCTTATGCTTGAAACACAAGATATTAATGTCTCTGCTTGTCGCTTTTATTCCAAAAATAATTTTATAATCGGATCTATTGATACTATGATTTACTCAAACCTTTCAACTGCTAATGAAATAGCTATTCTTTGGTATTATAAGTTTTAGTTTTACAGTTTGGCAATATCCGAACGAACAGTGACCTAAAGTGAAACAAGGATCTCTCTTTTCAACAATTTAGCTAGAATAATAGAGAAATAGTTCTGTGGGGGATATATTTGAAAAAGATATTAATGCAGATTTTTATTGCTAGTGCAATTAGTGGAGTATTATTTTATTTTATCAATCTAATGAACCCGTCACCTGGAAAAACCTCGGGGAATGGGAACCCGGCATTAATTCATATGGTAGTATTAGTACCGCTGTTTTGTTATTTAGTAATTCTATTCGTTAAATTTTTTAAGGAAATGAACATTAAACCTACTATGTTAGTACTTGGTATTGTCGCCATTGCTACACATTGGATGGTTGGCTTCTTTTATCAGAAAGGTTCCTATATTAAGCACAAAAATATTTTACAAGATTTGTATTACGAGCAACATGGATTTGAAGATAATGTATATATAGACCAGATAACCTCGTTATTTTCTATTCATGTAAACAGCCAATATTTCAATCTAAACACTTATTTGATGTTTTTAACACTATCAATTTTAATTTCCTTCTTGGTTATTATTATGCAAAAAAGAATAAAGAGTATGCAAAATTTAACAAGGTAGACGTCTTTCTGAAACATCCAGCAGCGACGTTTTTTATGCAGCTAGTATTGTTGATATGAAAATAGATTTAAAGAGGGAATGACTAACCATGAAAAAGTATGTTTCACTATTATCATTATTGATCATATTCATTGCCATTATCGTAAGTTTTAATAAAAATGCGCAAATTGTAAGTGAAGTACAAGGAGTAGAAGCATATACTCCGAAAATAACAATAGGGGACCAAGAAATTGACGTAACAACACAAACTATTTGTTGGACTATGGATGTTTGTATGGGTAGCGTGAGTGGTTACAATCTCGACGAGACAATGACTACAAATTATGTGGTCAAATCTGGCGAAACATTGAAAATTAAATTTAATGATAAACCTTTACCAAACACAATAAATTTAAAAATAGAAGAATTACCTGACTATCATGAGCAGTGGAGTTATAAGCAACGGGATGATCTCCCGTTATTCAATTATTTTCTTATGCTGCGAAACACACCTAGCTATATAGAACTTCCAAACGAGCAAGGAACTTATACTTATAACATGCTTGTTTATTGGCATGGTGAAAAGAAAACCATTCAAGGAATGGCAAATTATCGATTTAGTATTACATTTCAATGATTTAACTATGGTAAAAATGGACTTAAAGTATTCGAGTGCGAATAGTTCAAGAATATGCTAATAATAGACTTACTTGGAGTAAAATAAAGAAATAGATCTAATTATGAATGAAAAGAGATTTGGCTCTATGATATAATCAAACGTATTATTTATTAGAGGTGATTAAAATGGATAATGAACAATTGCTAAAAATCATCTTAGAACGATTTGATAACCTAGATCTTCAGTTTAACAACGTAGATCGTCAGTTCAAGAATATAGATAGTCAGTTCAAGAACATAGATAGTCACCTTAACAACGTTGAGCTTCAATTTAAGGTAGTTTTATCAAGGCTTGATCGAATAGAAAAAAGTCAACAGGAAGATGTTAAAGATACTCTTCATCTTATTACTAAAAAGGTTGACAGAATTACGTATGACGTTGATTATTTAAGTGAGAAAATTGGTAAACATGATACAAAAATTAATAGTCTCGAGAAGAGAATTCAGTCCTAACATATCTGGACTGATTTTTTGTTGAGAAATTACCCTTTATATTTTGTGGGAAGCTAGTATTATATTAATAATGACAAAAGATATTATTGGGGGAAATATGAGGAAAATAATGATCATAACTAGTATTACAATCGTACTTTTTATTAGTTTAGGCTATTTATTAAACGAGTTATCTAAATCAAGAACGTTCCAATTTTTTGGTGGTTTAGTTACAAGTGTAGAAGTAAACGAAAAATTAGTTGCATTAACGTTTGATGATGGTCCTGGAGCTAACACAGATAAAATAGTAGATATTTTAAGTAAACATGATGTGAAAGGGACTTTTTACTTAACGGGACACGAGATTGAAAACTTTTTTGATGATGGAGTTAAAATTGTACAAGCAGGACACGAAATTGGAAATCACTCTTACTCCCACAAACGAATGGTTTTTAAATCACCATCTTTTATAAAAGATGAAATAGAGAGAACAGATGAATTGATACGCCAGATTGGCTATAAAGGAGAAATCACTTTCCGTCCACCTTATGGAAAAAGGTTATTGTTCCTGCCGTATTACTTATCTAAAAATGAAAGAAATACAATTTATATGAACATCGAACCTGAAAGCTATCCAGAAATTGCCTCAGACTCAAATAAGATTGTTAAGCATGTAGTTGATAATATAGAGCCAGGTTCGATCATCCTATTACATGTCATGTATGAAAGTAGAATTGAATCTCTCAATGCCGTAGAAGGGATTGTTACTTCATTAATAGAGCAAGGATATACATTTGTGACAGTATCGGAACTGATAGAGTACGGAAGGGAGAATGGGAAATAGGTGCCGATTTTAAAGTAATGAGGAGCTTATTCGAAGAAAGGGAGATTTTTTTGAGAAAGGTTGAAGTATGTTCATACAATGAAAAATGGCCATTAATGTTCTTGGAAGAAGCTGAAAAGTTGAAATTAATCTTTGGAAATGAAATTTTAGACATTTATCATATTGGTAGTACTTCTGTTCGAGGGTTAAAAGCTAAACCAATAATAGATATTATGCCTGTTGTTGAAGACATTACCCTCGTCGATAAATATAATGAAGAGATGCAAAAC
Organism: Anaerobacillus sp.; assembly: GCF_046314235.1. Lineage (NCBI taxonomy): Bacteria > Bacillati > Bacillota > Bacilli > Caryophanales > Bacillaceae > Anaerobacillus > Anaerobacillus sp. The sequence goes on along the minus strand of NZ_JBKBWN010000013.1, from coordinate 44,040 downwards.
AATGGATATGAACCCAAAGGTGAGAATGGACTACTTGGCCGAAGGTACTTTCAAAAAGGTGGAGACAATCGCTCCCATCACGTTCACATTTATCAGGTTGGAAGTAATGAAATAAAACGACATTTGGCCTTTCGAGACTACTTGCAAAGCCATCCATCCTTAAAGAAGACGTATGGTGACTTAAAAGAGAGACTGGCGCAACAATTTCCACATGATATTGAATCGTACATTAATGGGAAAGACCGTATTGCAAAAGAAATTGAAGAAAAAGCATTGGAATGGTTTAAAGAAAATCAGAAACATACTCTAATTATTGATGGTGATTCCTATGCAATGGAGTAAGACGAAATCAACACTTGAAAGTTTTTTATGTGATAAGTTAAAAGGACGTATCAAGTTATATGCAACCGTTTATCGGAAATTCCCAGATTGTCCAGCTAGGGTTTGGATTACATTTGACAAAAAAGAAATAGTAAGTGCTTCTGATCTTACATATGCAGTAAAACATGAGAAACTATATCAACTTATGAAAGAGGAAGGAAGTTTAAGTGGAATTCCCTATAACCCAGATTGGGATGTAATGTTCAACTCTTTGGAACGACAGGAACTAATTAAGGCTTCAGAGGATACGGAAGAAATGATGAAAAATCAAAGCATTTTTGAAGGCTATCATTTCTATGCCCCATTAATAAAATACAGTTCTTTGTCCATTGATGAAGCAATGAATTCGGAAAATATTATTATTAAGGCATACTCAATGCTAGATAGAAGGTTAGGTAAAAGGAGATTAAAACAATTAATTTTTACTAAGGATACTCATCCATTGGTTGTTCATTTTTATAAAATAAGATGTGAGGTTGAGGGATTGGGTATCGTTGAAGATGCTAATAAGACTGAAAAAGATTAATCTATCTTTTTTACAAAACATTAAACAAGGGAGAGAGTTTAATGGAATTTAGATCGCTAGAAGAAGAAATTCTGTATCTTGAAAAACAATTAATGACGTATGATTATAACGAGTTAAACGAGCATCTCGCAGAGGATTTCTTGGAATATGGAAGCTCTGGGAACATTTTTGATAAAAAAGCGCAACTAGATGCTGTTAGAGAAGATAAAACAGTTACTAATTCAATTAGATATACAGTCACCTATTTTAATATTAAACTATTAGCTGCAGATGTTGTATTAGCAACGTATCGCTCGTTAAGACATAATAATAACAAATTGGTATTAAGAAGTTCGATTTGGAAAAGGAACGAAGGGAAATGGCAAATGGTCTTTCACCAAGGAACGTTCGCCAAATAAGAACCCCTAAGATATAAGAAAAATTAAATGTGTTATTAATTGTAGTTAAGTTCCAGAGTTAGAGAAAGCTTTGCTACTGTTTTAAAAGTAAAGGGGAAGAAAATGAAGTATAGAAAGATTATATTTTTTTTGGTTTGTTTATTATTTTATATCGGAGTTTTACGGATACCAACAGTACAACAATACTATACAACTGCGTTGGTAAGTTTGCTTAATATTAATACTGAATATAAAGAAGTAGGGAATATCGTATTTAGATATGATAAGAATTATTATTACATAATTGATGAATTAGAGAAAGAAGTAAAAAATATCAATGAATTAGGGAATGCATGGTTTAATGGGGAAACCAACTCAAGTCTAACCGTATATCTTCCAAAGTCGTTTATTGCTCGTGTGATATTAAAAGGAAGTAATGCAATCTTTATTCCGAAAAGTAACATTGCTGTTTTAGATGGCAGACTAAACGAAGATTCCCTTATGCACGCATTGACACATGAATATGCCCATTTTCACATGATGAATAAGATGGAGGACATAGAATTAAGTATCTCTGATGTTCCAGAATGGTTTCATGAAGGAGTTGCTGAAGCTTTTGCACATCGGTTTGCTCCGCTGCCTTTTCTAGAAGCAATTAACTGGTGGCATGTAATCCCATTTTCTGAGATGAAATTTAGAGGGGGAGGCAGTGGAGAGGTTATTTCCGAATGGTATGTTATGGCTCATTTTACTGTTGAAAAACTTTTAAAGGATCATGGCGATCACGTCATTAATAGTTTAATTGAACTAACAAAAGAAACTAGTGATTTTACCGTAAGTTTTAAAAGCCTAACGGGCCAGCAATTAGTTGACTATCATGAGTGGTTAGTAGTAGATCATCAATTTTTCGAAAAAATCAATGCATTGTACGCAGAAGGTGATTTTGAAAAGGTAAAAACGATTCTTCTCCAGTTCGATTATGAAAATGGCCCGTATTATCTCAAAGCGAATTCGGTTTATTTTCTGCTAGAAAATATTTACGTAAAAGAAGAACAGTGGGCAAAAGCGATAGATATGGTCGTGAAAAGTTCGTATTACATACAATATTCTTCATCGTGGAAAGATGCTTCTGAGTATGCTCTAAAGCTAAATGATAAAGAAAAAGCACACTATTTTGCACAAAAAGCAGTTGACATTGCCGATTAAAATAATAAGGATTATTTTAATGATTGGTTAAATGTTGTAAGAAAACAAACTCGGACAGTGAACTAATGTGGGGGAGTTTCGGAACTGTTGCAATGGATAGTTGTTGTATTATTCAGCAAATAATCTTAAATCACCAATGCAATAATAGTAAAATGTTTATCCAAGGGGTGAAAAAGATGGATGAAAATGAAGTTGTCGACTCTAAAATGATACCTTTTAGAATCATAGAGCAAAAAGAACCATCAAATAAATTAGCCATTATCTTACCAGGAGCAGGCTACACAACCCAGGCGCCGTTGTTACATTTTACAACAGGTTTATTGTACAAAAAAGGTTTTGATGTCTTACATGTTAACTATACATATAACAGTAAAGAGTTGTCGGCTCTTAGTGAAGAGGATTTCACTAACGATGTCCAACTGGTCATTGATACTGTTTTAAAAAACAAACCATATGAAATATGCTACTTTGTGGCAAAATCAATTGGAACAATAGGGTTAAGCCATTTATTAAAAAATCCGATGTTTAAAGATGCAAAAGCCGTTTGGCTGACCCCGCTATTACAAAGAGATGATGTCTTTAACGCAATGAATAACACCAATAATAGAGGGCTTTGCATTATTGGAGACAAAGATCGTTGCTTTATTATTGACCGATTTGAAGAATTGAACAAAAACACCAAACTAACTTTAAAAGTAATTCAAGGTGGAAATCACAGTTTAGAACTTGGTGATGAACCAATAGAATCTATTGATATTTTGAAAAAAGTAATTTTAGATATTAATGAATTTTAAAAAAGAATTGGAGCGATAGTTTTGAAACGATATCTTATAGCAATATGTATTTGTTTCCTTATTGTTACAGCGTGTGGAAAGCAAGAAAGTGTTGTCGATTTTGAATTAATAGCAAATGAAACTAGTATAATAGCGCTTCATATAGGTGGTGTTGATGTAAATGGTGCATCAACTGAAGAGACAAATATAACAATTGAAGAAGAAAATAAGATAAAAAAAGTAATAGCTTTATTAGTGGGTATCGACTTTGTTCCAATAGAAAAACAGGATGTTTTAAACCAAGGATTACATAAAGCTATTGGTTACAATCTATTTTTTATTGAAGATTTCGATTCACAAGAACATCCTAGTTTATGGTTATTAAGCGATGGCGAAACGATCATTATTCCAACTTGGGGAGAACAGTATTTTATAATTAGAGATGCTGCAAATTTACACAAACAAATTTTAAACATATTAGAGGTTCAATTTTAGTTCCTTTTCTAATTGAATTTGTTAATAATTATAAATAGAGTTGCCAATAGCAGAAAATTGGCAACTCTATTTTTTTTATTTAAGCTTGATTTGTGCGTGTAATTGATAATTTTTTGCGCCAAAAAGAGTAAAATATGCGCCAAAAATTAGAGTTGCAGCGCCAAACTTAATTTGTGCGCGAAAATGAGCTGCTGTGAAAGGTGGATACAATTTATATTTATAAATGAGTTACAAGCATTTTTTACCAAAGGAAATGGAAAAGGAAGGGAAATTAATAGTTCTTGTAGAATTACCATCATAATGTTAGTTGATACTATTGAGCTGTTTTATAAAAGAAAAAAGGAAAATATACGGAGGATTGCATGAATATTTCATTAGGTTTGCTATTTATTTTAATATTTTATGTTGATAGATTTTTTGGGGGGGAATTTAATAAAGGTGAATACAAAGACTTAACTGAGTTCATGAATTGGTCCGATTCTAAAGGAGGAAAGGTTGTACGTTGGGGAGGAATATTGTCGGTATTACTACTTATTTCCGTTGCGATTTATGTCTATATTCAAAATGATATCAACCTTTACAAATGGTTCTGGGTTTTCTTTTATATTATCGCTTATGGAATTAAGTCATTAGGTGAATGGATGTACCTTGAAGGCAGAAAGTATCTATTTTCCTTGTCCTTAATGATGTTCGGGATAATAAGTGTGTTAGCTATTTATCATTTCAATGCTAATTAATAAAGTATTGTAGTAGCAGACTTTAGTAAAATAACATTCCGGTGCACTATTGGAATGTTAGTAAGAAAAAAATAGTTCTATTGGTTTATTTTACAAAAATTAGAAAAAGGTGTTTCCTTTAATAAAATCTATGAGTATATTAAAAATATAATAAATAACAATTTATGGTAGTATATATTGGAAGAAATTGAGAAATTGGCTTATTTATTATCACTAACTATTTAAGGAGAAAACATGATGATTAGAGTTGAAAATTTATATAAATATTTTCATGTTGGAGGTAAGAGTAATCCCATTCTAAATAACATCAATTTAGTTGTTGAGAAAGGAAGTTGGACAAGTATTGTAGGTCTTTCTGGAACAGGGAAGTCTACCTTGTTGAAGTGTCTATCAGGTTTAATGAAACCAGAGGAAGGAACAATTCATATTGGAGAACACAATATTTACAATTTAAAGGAGAGTTCACTTAGTGATTTTCGGCGTAAGAACGTCGGTTTTATCTTTCAAGATTTTAAACTGCTTCCCCACTATTCTGTGTTGGACAATGTAACTTTACCACGTATCTATGATGAAGGTAGGGAAGTACTAGAATCAAAGGCAAAATTACTTTTAAAAGAAGTAGGAATAGTAGAACAATTGTTCAATCGACTACCGACGAATTTATCAGGAGGAGAAAAACAACGTGTTGCCATAGCTAGGGCATTAATTGCTACACCTGATGTATTACTATGTGATGAACCTACTGGTAACCTTGATATAGCAAATCGAGATCAAATCACAAACTTACTTTTGAAAATTAAGGAAAGTGGTCAGACATTAATTGTTGTTACTCATGATGAAGCAGTAGCTGATTTGGGAGATACATACTATCACCTAAAAGGTGGAGTACTGAACGAGGTAGTGATGAATAAATGATCGGATTAGCGTGGAAACGTATCATTAATAGGAAGTGGAATTCGCTTATTACGATTTTCGCCCTTCTCGGCATATTCATCATAGTCCCACTAGGAACCCATTTTGCTCAAGAATCAAAGATTACTGTGGAGGAAGCAATTGAGCAATATGCGAGAGGTTCCTATGACATATTAGTACGGCCGTCTACTGCAAGAACCGAGATTGAAAATATGCTAGGTGTTGTAGAAGAGAATTATATTGGTGACGGTCTTGGTGGAATATCTATTCAAGAATGGGATGAAATCAAAAGAGATCCAGATATTGAAGTAGCAGCCCCTGTAGCGTCACTTGGATATTTCTCTGGGAACCGTACATCTATAAATCTACCATACCTAGATCACCCTGCCCGAATGACATTTCAGTATTTCACTACAGATGGTGTGAATACCTTCCCTATTGATAAAGAACATAGCTTCACATATTTCGAAGGTAAGGAAATGGAGTATGAACAATACCTTGATTTAGAAGATAAAGTAATCGGTGCATTGAGTATTCGGTTACCTCAGAATTATTACTTGTTAACAGCAATAGATGTAGAAAGTGAAAACGAGCTAACAGGATTAAATTTTAATGCATTATTAGAGCAAGACATAGATGAGGAACAACTAAATATATTTCTTGAATATCGTGGGAATCCACCAGTAATACCCGTTCTTCAACGAGAGGACCTGCACATTCCCCTTAGTTTATCTGTAAAAGTGGAAGAATTAGATATTTCTTTACAATATTATTTAGATCGGTATGATTTAGGGGACCATATCTTGAATATTTTTACAAAAGAATATGACAAGATAGAAGATTTACATAACGAACTAATGCGGCTGCAAGCCATTTCTGCAACCGAATATGTAGTAGATTTAAGTAAATATCAGAGCCCTTACAATGGAACAACCATTGACCTGACAAAAGATTTCAAGCCACAGATTGCGGAATATGGTGGTACTTTGTCTAATGACTCTTCTCTATATTATGTTGCCTCAAAAATTGACTATAAGTTTGTTGGGGATGATAAAATTGAAGTTCATAAAGTCAGAGAAGTATCCCCGCCATTGTATAAGGAAGTAACTGAAAAGGGGCAAAGCTACCTTGAGGAATTTTCTGCCCCATTTATGCTTTGGCAAGTAGGAACTTTCTCTCCAAGTGAACAAAGTAATCTTCTTGTATCTAGTCCTTTAGGTATTTATTCTTCTGAAGAAGTGAAAACGCTCGATAACGTTTCCTTGACACCTACCTTGATGCCAGGAGGATTTATAGCTACACCTGCAGCGGGCGTTACAACAATAGAGGCAGCAGAAATAATTAAAGGTGAAACACCTATTGATGCTATTCGGATACGGGTTGCAGGAATTGATACTTATAATAAAATAGCACAACACAAAATTGAAAGTGTAGCAACTAGGTTATTGGAGCAAGGATATGAAGTAGATATTGTTGCAGGCTCATCTTTTAGAAAGTTAGAAATGAACGTTGAAGGTATCGGAGTTGTGATAGCGCCATGGACTACATTGGGTGTAGCACAGACTCTCACACAGAATTGGAACCTATCTACATTTATTAGTACCATACTATTTGCCATGTTTGGTGTAGCCTGGTTTTGGTTCCGCCAAATACTCGAACGAATGATCCTTTCTAGGGAAAATGAAATATTAACAACCCTCGGTTGGAGAAAATCGAAAGTAATGATGCGCAACTGTATGGAACAATATATTTTAATTACTACTGCTTTTATAATAAGTATATGTATATTTTTATTACTAAATATGAATATCAAACTCATTTGGGTTTTAATTGGATTGTGGTTGCTTTCTCTGTTAGTAGTAACTTTTGTTTTTTCAATAACAAAGAAAATCAAATCAAGAGAACAAAGCTATCCAATATGGTCTAGTATCATTCATTACAGAGATCTCATCGTACCAACCATGCTATTGCTGTTTATAGCCGTAGTTCTCATATTTGTACAAGCGGTCAGTTTATACTCTACCTATATACAATCAATAGAAACAAGTTTAGGTGAATTTACGTTTGCAATTACATTTTATTTACAATTTTTTATCCTTATCGCTACATTATTTCTAGTATTAATAAGTATAAGTGAATCGATAAATACGATTATTGATGCTAGGAAAATAGAATTTTCGATGTATTTCACAATAGGCTGGACAAAAAAGATGATTTTAAAACATTTCGGTAGGGAAGTTGCTATTTGGGCAGGTATCTCCATTTTTTGTGCAAATATAATTGCGGTTATCATTTTACTAAGCTTAAATCTAACATTTAAATCAATATTAGTTGGGCTTTTTGGCACATTTATGATTACAATAATCCCAATTATCTATATTGTTAGAAGAAAAACTTATCAATTAGCTGTTGAAAGCTAATACCCACTAGAGCAGTTGGCTAGCGCCACCGAAATAAAATACAAAAACAAGTGGTCGGATCTTTTGCTGCTAAAGAGGCGAATGGTACGACCACTCGTTATTGAATGATGAAAGAAAAATGGGTAATAATACAACAACAAATTCCTATTTTGTTAGAAAGGTAGCATAGATATGATCCAAAAAAATGACTTGCTTATTCGCCTTATGAATATCGATGATTTGGATGTCATGGTCAAATGGCTAAATGACAAGAAGGTATTGGAGTTCTATGATGAACCGCCATCTGATTTAGCTAGAGTGATGACAAGATATGGTCCAAGGATTGAAGGGAAACATTATGTTTCTCCTTATATAGTAGAGTACAAACATGAAAGAATAGGTTATATACAACATTATAAGTATCGAGTAGAAGAATTAAAAAAATACGGCTATCCAGTAGACCGGGTTATTTATGGGATCGACCAGTTTATTGGAGAAACTCAATTATGGGGTAAAGGGTTAGGGGCAACAATGATTCAAATGATGTTAAATTACCTAAATACCAATAAAAGGGTCTCAAAGGTTGTTTTAGATGTGAAAAAAAATAATGCTAGAGCAATCTCATGTTATAAGAAATGTGGTTTCAGGGAAATTAAAGAGCTTAGCAATGACCTACTTTTAATGGAATGGTCGAAAGCGTGAGATGAGAAACTTCATCTTTTTCTATAAAAAGTCGTAATTAATGAATAGATAAAGCCGATTGATCCAAAGATGATTAGTGATGTCTCTCGGTTTAAAAATTTCCCATCAATTTCTCCCACTCTGGATAGATTATAGAAAAAATGAAAGATCCAATAATAACACCGATAAAACTAAATAAAATAGCTTTTGCACACCAAAAAAGTATCATACTTAATCGCTTTTTAGGTAGAAAATCAGTAATTATAGTCATAGGAAAGTAGATGATAAGAAAAATAAAAAAACCTACATAAATGCTATAAAATCCAATCAATACGTCTTCGTAATTAGCAATTTTTGTACTCTCTACATTTTCTAAAATAGCAAATCCAAGAGTGAACAATGTCCAAATTATTTGTCATTTTACTAAGCTTAAATTATGGTGAGGAATGCATCAAAAGACCTCGATATGAGGTCAATTTGTCACTCTATAACAGAACCACTGATGAAAAGCTCATCTACTGTCGTATCCAATACAGAGGCTATGTCAAAAGCTAATTGTAAAGTAGGGTCATATTTATCGTTTTCAATCGCATTTATCGTTTGTCTGGAAACGTTACAGAGTTTGGCCAGTTCGTCCTGGGATAATTTAGCTGATTTTCTTAATTTCTTAATTTGATTTTTCATTTAATCACCATATTTTTTTCTGTAAATTAATAATGTTACCAAATATATAATTGAAATCACCGTCAGAAACGCTATCGGCGAAATTCCATTACCATTATAAGAAGTATTCCCCTGAATAGTTAGATAAATTGACTGTGCAACTTCTAAAATTAGCATACCTATAACTACGATAAATGCATATGATTGAGCTTTCGTGTTGATAAACTTCCTTCTTTCATCACCCTTTTGAGAAAATGTTGCAACAAAAATCAAAATTCCGCAAACTAACAATATGACAGAATACACAATTTTAACCCAATCCATTTTAAATTCCTCCTTATTAAAAATGTAAAAAGTATTTGACACTTTTATTGTAGCATTAGCTTCAAAAATGTCAAATACTTTTTACATTATAAATTTTTATAAAATTATAAAAACAACAATCTTTTTAGAAAACAAGCTTTTTTCAAAGAGTGCGTTTCTATATTAGGAACGCTTTTTATTTTTTCCAAATTAAAGTAAAAAGGTGATAAGATTATATTTGGAAGTATGTAATCTAGATTATAAATGTAGAGGATGAGAAGGTTGAATATTTATCTCGATAGAATCGTTCAAGACTTAGGAAATTTAAATTTGTCCATTTACTGGTCAGGTTTCCAATCGGTTGCATACGCATTGTATGATAAAAATGATGTTTATCTTTTCAACCATCCTAGAATGACAAAAAATCAGAAGTATCAAATTTTAAAGTGGGATAAACAATTTATTGGCTGTACAATTATTCTCTATGATGATTACCCAACAGCAATCGTAAATTTCGAATTGTATGAGGACTATGCAAGTATATATTCTATTCTAGTTCACGAATTATTTCACGGTTATCAATATGTTAAAGGCGAAAAACGATTCCCGAATGAAATTGTAGGAATTACATATCCGTTAACAAAAGAAAATGTGGAATTACGAAATAAAGAAAGATCAAGCCTGTACTGTGCTTTGCTAGAAAATAATCGTATGAAAAAGAAACAATATCTAAATACTTTCATTGCCCTAAGAGAAAAAAGAGCTGCCATCATGAATAATTATTTATTATACGAAAACTTAGTTGAAACAATTGAAGGACCTGCCTGGTATGTTGAACTAAAGGCTTATTCGGAAAAGAGTCCGTTGGATCACAATTCAGTTCTTGAAAAATATGGACAACACCTTATAGATAAATATAATTCCACTCTTGATATACGAAGAAGTTGTTATAGTTCTGGTTTGGCTATGTGTGTATTACTTGATGAGTTTTCACCAGGTTGGAAGGAACATTTTTTGGGGAATGAAGAAACTTTATATGATTTATTAAAGCAGCTTTCCAAAGGTTTCGTAAAAATAGATGATGTAGAAATAAGTCCTGAAACAGAAGAAGTTATAAGTGCCGCTAAGAATAATAGGAGAAAAGCATTTGAAAGTTTTGAGCAACAAAAAGGAATTCATCTCTTTATCGAAGGGGAAATAACGGCAAAATCATTTGATCCAATGAATATCGTTCCATTCGAGGAAAGGCTTTTACATAAGAACTTTATAATGGTAAGCATGAACAAAGAAGACTATCTTTTGCAACAACCAGTTATAACTTATGGTGGACTTCAAAATATAAATAAATTGCATCTTTTATTAAAAAATACTCCCATAGAAAATGGTGAATACCTTACCATTGAAGGTGTAGGAATAATAAAGGGAAGAAGATTTGAGAAACAAAAAAACACATTAGTACTGGGCTAATGTTAACGGAACAGTAAAAGTAACTTTTTTTTATTAGAGTATAGAGCAAACAATTCATTAATATTAGGAGTGATCTTATGGCATCATTAAAAGGCAGTATTTTTTTTAGAATTGTGAGTTCGTTATTAATTAGCTGCATTTTATTTATGAGCGTTAAGATCTCGAATGTAGAAGCTCTGTCTTGTGCCGAGCCAGACCCTCCCTTAAAAGAGATGGTGTACTCGGAAATCGTCTTTAAAGGTAAATTTGTTTCAAGTTCAAAAGATAAATTGCATTTCAAGGTACAGAAATTATGGAAAGGCCAAGTTGGCAATAATATAAGCTTATATGAAAATTATTGGACGGAATTCATTCCTGGAAACGAGTACATAGTATTTGCCGGTAAGGACGAGGGCAAGCTTCGTCCAAGGTTATGTGGAAATACAGGGGTAGCTTCTCCAGATCTTGAAAATCAACTTGGGAATATTATTCCGCTTACAGAGCAGCAGCCAAACCCAGCACCCTCTTGGTCTAGTATTCTATTTACAATTGCTGGATTAATATTTATTGGGATTTTATTTTATTGGTTTCGAAAGAAATACTTCAAGTAAAGCGTTCATATCTCAGTAATCCCGCGGTAGATTGATTGACTGGGTTTTCGAAATAGCAACTATCAAATCGGAAATAGCTGTTAACACTGATTTAATATTAAGCTGTTTATCTAAAATTATTTTTGTGATTTCGAGGGGGAGAAAATGAGAAACCGAGGTTCCGTTGTACTTATCCAAGGTAAAAAAGTTGGATTAATCAAAAGAATAAAGAATGACTCTGTCTATTATGTTTTCCCCGGCGGTGGAATTGAAAATGGAGAGTCACCAGAAGAGGCAACGAAAAGAGAAGCCTTTGAGGAATTGGGAGTTGAAGTTAAGGTTAATGAATGCATTGCAAAAGTTGAATTTAATGGCACGCAATATTTTTTCTTATGTGAAATAATAAGTGGAACCTTTGGTAATGGTGCAGGTGAAGAGTTTACTTTTAGAAACAACGACAGAGGAACGTATATTCCAATATGGGTAGATATAGAAAGGCTACCATCTATAAATGTAATACCTAAAGAAGTTGCTTTAAAGGTACAATCTTTATTCAATTAACAAAAGCGATAGAAAAAACGAGCTATTACTTGAAACATTTCATGGCTATTAATCGTATATGTTGTAAGAGCATTTATTAAAAACGAACAAAAAACAATTTAGGGGGACCAAAATTGGAAGCATTTATTTATATCATTTTTTTATTACCATTATATCTTGTATTAATTTGGACGTACTTTAACCCTGAGGAAAGTATGCTATTTGGGAAGAGGTGGATGTATAGAGAAGATCCTGAATTTTCAAATGCTGCAGTTGCCTATGTTAAATTTGCTGCGGTACTGGCTATGCTTATACAAACGATTATAGTGGCTAGTTTAATCTTTGATAGTTACCTAATCCGACTATTACTAGTTTTAGCATTGTTTCTATATATCATTTACAGTGTGTTTAAACTTCGCAAAAAGGTATTGAACTAACGTGGGCACACTGAAAGAGAATATCTTTCAACGCGCTTCTGAAGTAATGTTTCGTAATTGAATAAATTCTGTTTAGTTTCAAAAACTAGGCAGAGGTGATAATTTATGAAAAAAATAGCCGCTGTACTTTTGTTAGCAATATTTTTAACAGGCAATCAAACGCCTACTTTTTCACAGACAATATATGAAGCTGATACGGAATTTTGTGACACCCTCAAATATGCACTAATTAATAGCCTAAGAGAGCCGATTGATCAAGCAATAGCTGAAATTTATAGAGATGATAAGGATGCACCAGCAGGTCTGACTTGGGCTGCATATGATTCGGAAATCTTAAAGATCAAGCAAGTATATGGCGTAGGCGGCGCTTATGAAGTAACAGTAAAAGTAACTCCATATTACCGTGCCCATATTACTTATGGTGAAGATATAGTTGTAGTAAGTGCAGATGGTAATCTAATCGGATATCAGCATTTAAAAACATACCCTAGAATAGAATTCAATTAATGAATGTTTGGAACCGGTTCCTTTTTTAAAAACAACAAAATAATATAAGCGGTATTTCATCGGTTGTTATGCCGTTGTTTACCGTTTTACATCAACAGAAAAGAACGCTAAAGTTTCAGCGCTCTTTTTCCTTATTTCATAGAATTTGCAATTTTTATCATCTGTTTTTTATTGAAATGTGAAGAGTCCATTTCAATATAAGTGTCATGATCTATCCACCACAAAATTCCTCCAGGCATCCAACTTTGTCCCCATGGAACAAACCTACCCTCATTACCATTGATCACTATTTCTTCTCCCTTCTCAAAATTTGGTGTAAACTCTACAAACTTAATTTCAGTTTCTGATTGATTGTTTGGATGAACAATGATCTCTATCCTTTCTTCTTGATAATTAGTAGCCTTATGCTGAGTGATCCCAATTAGTAAGTTTTCGCCTGTTCTATCAAAATAATGGAGCCTGACTTTTCCAATGCTTTTTGTTAGGTCAAGCGGATAAGGTTCTTTTATCTCTGATCGTTTTATAGATAATTTTTTCGGAATTAATAATTTGAAATCAGTTAGTTCTTTCAAATCATTAATAGTTTGTTTATCAAGATTAGCCAATACTGCGGTGTGATTAATTGGTAGTAAAAAAATTATTGTCAATAGTACGAGCATTATAGTTCTCATCAAAAATTCCCCCTTCCAATATTCCGTAGTTCAGTTTATGATTAGTCTAATAGTGGGATATTATTCCATTACTTGAGCTGCAAGGAACATTAATTACATAAACATTGGAGGACATAAATGAAAAGGAAAACGTTCTTTATTTTATTTGGAAGTACATTGCTTTTCATAGGTTTAATCATTTGGTACAGACTTCCAAAAGAACTAAACAATACTTATGAAGGCGTATTATTTAATTTAGGAACTGAAAATTCAGCTACAGAAAAAATCGTTAATGTTGAATTGAATGGGAAAGTACAGAGAAGTCTATTCGGCTATAAAACATATAAAGGCACGATAGTTATCGATGGTGAAGTAATTCCGCCGTTAACTGCTAGGTATGCAGAGGTGGAATTTAAAGTAGGGAGTGGCTATTCAAACGGCAATACTATTCAATTCATTGACGATGACCTAGATGGTAATTACATATTCGGAACTATTTATATTAGCGATGATCTTAGTGCGTTAACAATTGCAATTAATGAACAACTGGAATTAGGTGGATCACAGTGGGACAGTGGAGATGGGTTGGTTTTATCAGCGCCTGCTACTACTAGAAAAGCCGCCTTAAACATTACAAATGAATTAATGAAACACCAGTCATTAGATCCCTTTGAATAGAGTTGAAAAAAACTGTACAACTATATTTGATAAATGAATTGCAATAATTCAATAAAGATATATAAGTAATCAAACTATTAACCTATTAGTCCAAAAACGAAAGGCGCTGGAACGATACTGTGAGATTAGTAAGCATCAAAAGTGAAGAATTGAAAATGTCTGACTCAGTTGAAATGAACTGGGTCATTTTTTATGGAGTTTGGTATCAATGTGCAAATCTAGCTAAATCTACCGAAATTTCTAATTTGATTTTATGTTTTTTGCAGTTGATTCGGAATCGGTGATGGGTTGTTACATGTTTATGTCTTTTTTAGTGGAATTAACAGCGATTCACTCATTTTAGGTCGCATTAAATGCAGGGATGTTGTAGTATATGTCGAATTACCTATTATTCAAATAGAATGAAGATTGCGTGAAAATAGACTAGGGTGGGAAAATGGATGTACAATTATCTTGAGGCATTATTATTGAATATGCTCTTTTTGGTTGTTTTTTTATTATTTATTCCGCATATAATTGAAACTAATTTAAAGAATTTATCTAGCAAGCAGAAAGAACAGATAAAATTAGGCTCTACAATAGTGGCGATGATAAGCTGTATGTCTTTTCCTTTTCAAATTGGGGACGAGATTTTCATGGATTTACGGACTGTCGCCATCATGGTAGGTGGATTTTACCTTGGTAGAAAAGCGACTGTGATTTTAGTCGTCATTTTTCTAATTTATCGTAGTTATTTAGGTGGATTAGGAAGCGGAGTATTAGCAGCAGTGACTGCTGGCACAATTCTTTTAATAGCGCTATTTCTCCTTCATGACATATTTAATAAAGCGACAAAACGAAAGAAGGTTTTCATCGCATGTAGTTTTTCTTTGTTTTTATGCATTATTCTTTTGGTAGTGCGGGCTATCCTATTTGAACATTTAATTTGTTCTGATTATATGGCGATGATAGCATTTTTATCAATTCACTTACTGAGTACATTTTTTATTGTTTATTTTTATGAAGTGATGAGAGAAACTGTTTATCTTAACAAGCAAGTGATTAAGGCAGAAAAATTAGAGATCGTTAGTCATCTAGCATCGAGTATTTCACATGAAGTACGAAACCCACTTACTGTTGTTAAAGGTTTTTTACAAATGTTAACTAAGGATAAATTGGATGAAGAAAAAAGGGACATGTATATTGAATTATCTCTAAACGAAATTGATCGAGCAAATGATATCATTGTAAATTACTTAACTTTTGCCAAACCAGCCCAACCAGAATATGTAATCATTGACCTTCAACGAGAATTAAATCGTTCTATCGATATGATTAGACCAATGGCAAACATGCACTGTGTTGAAATAGATGCTAACATTGAACCAAGTTATATAAAAGGAGACACACAACTTTTACAGCAATGCTTCTTAAATATTACAAAAAATTGTATTGAGGCAATGCCTAATGGTGGCAACCTTTTGATAAATACTAAAGAAATCGATGGGGATATAATGATAGAAATAACGGATACTGGAGAAGGAATGACTAAAGAACAACTTCATCGATTAGGAGAGCCTTTTTTTACAACGAAGGGTCGAGAAGGGACAGGACTCGGTATGATGGCAGTTTTAAAAATCATCGAGAACATGAACGGTAAGCTTGATGTTAAAAGTAATGTAAAAGAAGGGACTAAATTCAGTATTTACTTTCCACAGTCACAGACACCGTAATGTAGCTGACACAATTTAATAGGGGAAATAGGGATATCTTCGACTTGAGATCGTCTCTAGTAGACGAAAGTAAAAGCATTTCTTAATAGAGATGCTTTTTATTGTGTACTAGGCATGGCAACTATCTAGGTGGTGAAAGTCCACTGCAAATTCGGTGCCAGGCACCGATAGGAATTGGAATTGCGGTGCCTGGCACTAAAAATCACCAGGGCCTCCCTAAATTTACTATTTACAGGTGACCGTGTTTATGGAAAAATTCATTGACAGGAAAATACCGGGTGGCCTTGCCTTGATTGGTATGAGGTAAACGAACTTGAAAATCTTGCATGTAATCTAGTAAACTTGTGTTATAGTTTCAGCATCAGCAATGCGATAATACTTTAAGAATTAGTTTAAGCATCAACACGCGTAGATACCTTAATAAATTTCAAACATGATTGGGAGAGAAGAAAGACATGAAATTCAGAAAGAAAATTATCGTACCAGCAATTGTTGGTTGCGTTTTAGTTGTTGGTTACTTTATGATAGGCAATTATTTTTACAATTATGCTCTTAATGCAAATGATCAAAAAGAGTTTTTAGAGGATAATCCAAATTTAGCGAAGAGTGAAGCGGTTATGGCTGATGTAGCCGAAGCGGCTAAACTTGCAGACTATGAATTTAAAAAGCAGCATCCACCTTCAACTATGTCAATTTTTTCAAACGATCAACTTGAGTTGAAGTTACAGGCAGATATATATCAAAACGGAGAAGGTAATCCGAAATGGGCGATCATAACACACGGCTATACATCGAATGCAGCAGCTATGACGAGATGGGTTCGTAACTTTCATGAACAAGGATATAATGTTTTAGCCCCTGATCTTCGTGGACACGGAAATAGCGAAGGAGATTACATTGGCATGGGCTGGCATGACCGCTTAGACATGTTAGCTTGGATCGATGAAATCATCAAGATGGATCCAGATGCACAGATTGTATTATTTGGGATCTCAATGGGTGGGGCAACGGTGATGATGACCGCAGGTGAGGAACTACCACCGAATGTGAAGGTTATCGTTGAGGACTGTGGTTACACCTCTGTTAGTGGTGTATTCATCTATCAATTGGATGATTTGTTCGGTTTGCCTGAGTTTCCAGTTTTAAGAGCGGCAAACACTGTGACAAAGCTACGTGCAGGGTATGATCTTTACGAGGCTTCAGCTTTAAAGCAATTAACTAAGAGTAAAACGCCGATGCTGTTTATTCATGGAGATAACGATACCTTTGTTCCGTATACGATGTTAGATGAATTGTACGAGGCAGCCCCAGTTGAGAAGGAAAAGCTAATTATTCCTGGTGCGGGCCATGGCGAAGCTGAAATCGTAGATCCGGAGTTATATTGGAATACGATTTGGAACTTTGTAAGTAACTATATTGACTAATAGTTAATAAAGGAAAACAATGAGGCTGGGACAAAAGTGTCTGACACCACGCCAGACCTTAAATATAGATAATCAGATTTATCAAATATCTATATTTATTTCCTGGCGGTGTCTGACACTTTGTTATGTCCCAGCCTCATTTTTACTTATGCTGAAATTTCAATTTATTGTTCTGGATCTTTATAGATATCAATCTCACTTGTAACTATATTGTCACATGGCCTGCAGTCATACTTCCGTGCGGTACAGCCCATGTCAATTAGTGGTTATCAATGCAGGATAAATTAGTAACGACTGCGGTTTAGCTTCGGACAGGTTCAAGCTGAAAAAGAGAAAAGTAGTCCGAACCTTGGCTAACTTCGGACAGGTTCAAGCTGAAAAAGAGAAAAGTAGTCCGAACCTTGTTCAACTTCGGACAGGTTCAAGCTGAAAAAGAGAAAAGTAGTCCGAACCTTGTTCACCTTCGGACAGGTTCAAGCTGAAAAAAAGAAAAGTAGTCCGAAGCTTGTTCACCTTCGGACAGGTTCAAGCTGAAAAACAGAAAGTAGTCCGAACCTTGGCTAACTTCGGACAGGTTCTAGCTGAAAAAAAGAAAAGTAGTCCGAACCTTGTTCACCTTCGGACAGGTTCAAGCTGAAAAAGAGAAAAGTAGTCCGAAACTTGGCTAACTACGGACAGGTTCAAGCTGAAAAAGAGAAAAGTAGTCCGAACCTTGACTAACTTCTGACAGGTTCAAGCTAAAAAAACGAAAAGTAGTCCGAACCTTGGCTAACTTCGGACAGGTTCAAGCTAAAAAAACGAAAAGTAGTCCGAACCTTGTTCACCTTCGGACAGGTTCAAGCTGAAAAAGAGAAAAGTAGTCCGAACCTTGTTCACCTTCGGACAGGTTCAAGCTAAAAAAAAGAAAAGTAGTCCGAACCTTGGCTAACTTCGGACAGGTTCTAGCTGAAAAAAAGAAAAGTAGTCCGAACCTTGTTCACCTTCGGACAGGTTCAAGCTGAAAAAAAGAAAAGTAGTCCGAAGCTTGCTCACCTTCGGACAGGTTCAAGCTGAAAAAGAGAAAAGTAGTCCGACAGGTTCTAGTAGAATTATGATGATATCCTTTCAAAACGTAGAAGCTTTCAGAAGACAAGACAAGTTCTATCTAACGTAATCAGAAGGTCGATGTGGAACCAGTTTTTGGATTCTTGAAGGCTAATTTGCGTTTCACTCGATTTTCTGTACGTGGAAAATCTGTGGAAAATCTAAGGTTGTAAACGAAATGGACCTTGCATTAATGGCCGTGAATTTACGGAAATTCACGGCTAATCACTTAGAATGAATTTAGGGTTACTATAGAAAAAAATAGATAAAAGTAAAATTGATTGCGTCAATTTCACTTTTATCACTATTTAGAAGCTAGTTTTGTCCCAGCCCCTTTTTTCTTTGTCATTAAAAACTTCTTTACATTTACAGAATGCGACTTCCTAATTTTATAGCAAAAACCTTGAAACATGCAATGGAACAAGGTTTTTTGAGAGTACAGCAGATCATATCAGGAGCGAATCGTCCTCAATCTCCTTTCTTAAATAAATCAAAATAAAGATTCTATGAATAATTCCCCCCTTAAAAGAGAAAATTTTTATAGATGCACCAATAAATACCTTGGGGGAATTAGATGATTTATATGGATAAAATAAAAGAACAAGCTCATAATTGTGCACTTATACATGATCCATTTATTATTCGTAAAGCATCGAAACAATTTTTCAAGAAAAATGATTTAAACATACAGAAACTACGGGATTTTGTAAAAGTGTTACAGGATAAAAAGAGTTCATGTTCTCAACCTGCGGAAGAATGGTTGTTAGATAATGTAGAATTCATAGAAGAACAAGTGTTGGTTATTAAAGATGAATTATCAAAAAAATTTGTAAATTCTTTGCCTCATCTGAGTAAAACAGAAGAAGCGAGAATCTTTTCAATCTGTTCTGATTATCTTAGCTTTACAGATGGACAATTAAAGAAAGACACTTTTCTAACGTATATTAGATCCTATCAGGAGGTATCGGTCTTAACATTAGCTGAAGCATGGGCACTGCCATTGATGATGCGAGTTGTCGTAATCCAGAAATTAACGGATGTCATGGATGTGATTAAGGAACGCCATGATGTATGCACACAAGTTGAAAGTTTATTATCTAGGACAGACACGTCTACAATTACGCCGGAAAAGCTAAAGCAGGAACTGGAAGAAGCAGGACATGAAATGCCACTATCGGGTTCGATGATTGTTCATTTAGTAAAACATCTTCGTGAGCATGCGGATTCCTCACCAACTGTTGGTGAGTGGTTAATGTGTAAATTAGAAAACGGGCCGGAAAGTCTGGATCATATTTTGTCCTATGAATACCAGCTTCAGGCAAATTATCAGGTGACAACTGGCAATCTAATTAGTAGTCTACGGAGTCTTTCGCGGTGGGATTGGCGTGAGGCTTTTGAGGATATTAGCATTGTTGAACAAACCCTTCGTAAAGAAAGTACTGGTTGCTATTCGAAATTGGACTTTACAAGTCGAGACACACTTCGCAAGCGAGTCGAGAAACTAGCTAAGCGTTTCCAACTGCCTGAGAATTTAGTCGCAGCCCAAGCAGTGGAGTTAGCAGATGGTGCTGCAAAGGAGCTAGCAACGACGGAAACTAACGATTTACCAAGGCAAGCATATGTCTCCTATTATCTGTTAGATCCAAAAGGGCTTTATGCATTGCGAGAAGGACTCAAATCGTGTGGAAAACCGAGGGCATTACCTGAAAAAGTCTTTTTACGGCGAGCAACAGGAACTTATTTCAGTGTGCTAGCCGTTTCCTTACTAATAGCAATGACCGTATTTATTGGGTATATCGGCTGGGAGCAACTTTTAACCCCAATGGAATGGCTTGTCATTGCCATTGTCCTTTTGTTGCCGGCAACGGAGTGGAGTGTATCTTTCGTACATTGGTTTATTGAGAGAATTAAACATCCAATTCCGCTATTACGATATGATTTTTCAAAAGAAATTCCCGATGATGCATCAGCAATGGTTGTCATTCCGGTTATTTGGTCTACGGTAGAGGAAGTAGAGGAACTTCTCGATCGTTTAGAACTACATTACCTAGCGAATCGCGACAAAAATCTTCATTTTGCGCTTCTTGGAGATTACAAAGATAGTGATATGGAGAGCACGGCTGACGATGAAGTCGTATTGGAAGCAGCTATATCTGGAATTAAACGTCTTAATCGAACCTACCCAAATCAAGCTTTTTACTTGTTTCAGCGTAAAAGAAAATGGAATTCTTCAGAAAAAGTGTGGATGGGCTGGGAAAGAAAACGTGGAAAATTGGTTGAATTTGTTGAACTATTAAAAGGGCATCAGGATACGAGTTATAACAAGATTGAAGGAGAACAATCGTTTCTTTCGCAAATTCGTTACATCATTACCTTAGATGCGGATACTCAACTTCCTTTAGAAAGCGCTCAAAGGATGATTGGAACGATACACTTACCTTATAACAGACCGAGGTTAAACCAAACTGAAACGAGAGTCGTCGAAGGCTATGGTATCCTTCAGCCACGAATTGGCATGAGTCATGAAGCAGCGATGAAATCTCGTTTTGCGAGCCTTTGGTCAAGTGACACTGGAGTTGATCCGTATGCTTTTGCCGTTTCAGATCCTTATCAAGACGGATTAGGACAAGGAATTTTTACCGGAAAAGGAATCTTTGATGTCGACACATTTTACAAGGTTTTATGCGAGCGAATCCCTGAAAATCGTTTGTTAAGTCATGACCTACTAGAAGGTGGTTTTTTAAGTACTGGCTTACTATCAGACATTGAGTTAGTTGATGATCATCCTTCTCGGTTTAGTGCCTATCAAAAACGGCTCCATCGCTGGGTTAGGGGAGATTGGCAACTTTTATTATGGCTTTTCCCAAAAGCTAAAAATCGACGTGGCGAATTAGTGCCTGTTGATTTAACAATACTGACACGTTGGCAAATCATTGACAATTTGCGCCGAAGTATCCTACCGCCAGTACTTTTTGCGATCCTAATACTGGCAATAACGGTGCTACCTGGCAATTTCATTCATTGGTTTGTTCTAGTGTTTGCGACATTTATGATTCCAGTGATACGACAAATTATAAATGTTAAAGCGATATTTTTGCATCGAAAAAGTATCGGGTATACCTTTGCTCAAGTATTGGTTTCCATTATAACGTTACCTTTTCAATGTGTGGTATTGTTGGATGCGATTGCCCGAACGTTGTATCGGCTTGGAGTATCAAAACGCGGCTTATTAGAATGGGTACCTGCTGCTGATGTCGATCGTCAAAGTAAACGAAATGGAAGCTTGTCTGGAATGTACGGTGGATACGCTCTTGTAGCTATCTTTTTTCTAGCAGCTTTATCGTTTGGAAATGAAGTCATTTTAGTCAGCTCCGCGTTATTAAGTGTGATTTGGCTTTTGGCGCCATTAGTCATTAATTGGTTGGATAAACCTTCTCATCAAGATGAAGTTAGCTTTTCTAATGATGAGAAGGAAGATTTGCAAAAGTTGTCCCATCAGATCTGGTCTTTTTACGAAGACTATGTCACGAAAGAGGACAATTGGCTACCACCTGACAACGTTCAATTTGAACCGCCAAATGGGATCGCACATCGTACCTCGCCTACAAATATTGGATTGTACTTAACTTGCGCTTTAGCTGCGAGAGACTTTGACTTTATCGATACTAGAGGGTTAATTGATCGCTTTGAACGAACGTTAGATACAATCGAAAAAATGGAAAAGTGGGAAGGGCATTTATATAACTGGTATGACACACAAACGTTACGTCCCTTACATCCGATTTACGTTTCGACAGTTGATTCAGGTAACTTTGTTGTCTGTCTAATCACCGCAAAGGAAGGTCTAGCTGAGTGGCTTCAATTAGGCGGTGGAACTGAAAAAACTAGTGACGATAGTAGGGAAAACAAAGAATCGCTTAACATTGCTTTTTCGGAGGAACTTACGCCAAAGTTTGGGAAAAACATCGAGAAAAAAGTTCAGGATCGCTGGTTTAATAGAGGGAAGCGGTTGTTAGATCGTTTGGATCAATTAATTGAAGAAACGAACTTCCGACCATTATATAACCATAACTCGAATTTATTTTATTTAGGCTATCATGTGGAGCGACGTCAACCGGATGAAGTTCTATACGACTTAATGGCTTCAGAGGCGAGGCAGGCAAGCTTTGTTGCCATTGCACTTGGACAAGTGTCAGTTTCACATTGGAATGGATTAGGTCGGACGCTAACCAAGGTAGGGAATAAACCATTATTGCTATCGTGGTCTGGAACAATGTTTGAATATTTAATGCCGTGGTTATTTATGAAAACTTACAAAAATACGCTCTGGGATACGACTTATCAGGCTGTTGTTAATAGGCAAATTGATTATGCACAGCAGAGAGGAATCCCATTTGGCATATCTGAATCGGGTTATTATGCATTTGACTATCAAATGAATTACCAATACCGAGCATTTGGCGTTCCGGGGCTAGGATTTAAGCGTGGTCTTGAGCAGGACTTAGTGGTAGCTCCTTATGCAACAATTCTCGCGTTACCTTTTGCAAAGCAAGATGGACTTGCTGCCTTAAGGAAATTAGAGGATTTAGACGGTAGGGGGAAATACGGATTTTATGAGGCGCTTGATTTTACTCAAGAAAGGCTTCCAAAAGGTCGTAAGCATATCACGATTCGCAGTTACATGGCACATCACCAAGGGATGAGCATGTTAACGCTTGCGAATTTACTGTTACCAAAAACGATGTATGATCGTTTTCATCGCAATAAACAAATACGTTCAGCAGAACTCTTGTTACAGGAACGTATTCCTAAAAAAGCGAAAGTGATCAAGCACCCAGCGATTACACGTGTTCATGAGCCGTATTCAGAATTCGTTGAATCTAAAGTGTCATTTCGAGAGTTTACCTCTGTTGATACAAGGACTCCTGAGGTCTGTGTCCTTTCAAATGGGAAATTTACGTCAGTCGTTACGAATAGTGGTAGTGGATTTAGTCGCTACGAAGGACTATCCGTATCTAGGTGGCGGGAAGACCCAGTGGCTGATCCATGGGGTAGCTATGTATATATTTATGATGTCTCAAAGGACAAGACTTGGTCACCATCTTATCAGCCATGTAAAGTGGAAGCTAAGCAACAACGTGTTCAATTTGGCTTAGATCGAGTGACGTTCCTTCGTGAAGACGATGATATAAACACAACAATGGAAATCTGTGTATCACCGGAGTGGAACGCTGAAGTTAGGCGGATTTCCTTAACGAATGTCAGCGAAGAAACGAAAATTTTAGAGGTTACGACGTTTGTAGAACTTGCTATGGCTAACCCTATTGCTGACGATGCACACACTGCTTTTAGCAAGCTGTTCATTCGTACAGCTTTTGATGAAGACACAGGTTGTCTAGTAGCTGGGCGGAGACCACGTGAAGAAAAGGATAAAACACTTTGGGCTGCACACTCTCTAATGGTCGAAGGCGATACCGTTGGCGGACTGGAGTATGAGACAGATCGCTCTAGTTTTATTGGGCGTGGGAATCAGCTTGCCAACCCACAAGGGATTAGCTCTCACTTAAAAGGAAAAATAGGTTCGGTTGCTGACCCTGCTTTTGTCATGAGAAGGCGGATCACGGTTGAACCGGGGGAACAAGTCCAATTAAAAGCAGTTACGTCTGTCGCTAATACGCGGGAAGAGGCCATTGATATTGTGCATCGATTCGCAACAGAGCAAGCGGTTGAACGAGCTTTTCAACTGGCGTGGAACCGTGCAGAAATCGAATTAAGAAATTTACATTTGAGCCATCGAGAAGCGGCTGGATTTCAAATTTTTGCTGGTCATGTGCTATATAACGCTCCATTTCGTCAGGAGCGACAAAATAGCATCTTAAAAAATCAAAAGGGACAGTCAAGTCTTTGGTCTTATGGTGTATCTGGAGATCGTCCAGTGATCCTTGTCCAAATTGACAATCAAAATCACTTACCTTTTGTTGCGAAGCTGTTAACAGGGCACGAATACTTGAGAAGATTAGGGGTTTCGTTTGATCTAGTTATCCTAAATGAATCGGAAGAAGGGTATCAACAAAACCTCCAGGAAGCGCTTCAGCGTGCCGCAGAATATGGTGTTGACCGATTTGGTGAAGGAGTGTCTGGCGTTTATGTAGTTGCTGCTAGTCAGTTACCTGAAACGGATAAAATCTTACTACAGTCAGTTGCACGTGCCGTCTTACGTGCAGGTGGTGCAAGTTTATTTGCACAAATGCGTTTACCTAATTCTAAATCTGAGCTTCTATTACCAGGACTTTTAGTCCCAGAAGCTTCTAGTGAGCAAGAGACAATCGTCACTGGAGGTTCAGAGCAGGAGGAAGACCAGAAGGATTGGTTGTACTTTAATGGTTGGGGCGGCTTTTCTCCTGACGGAAAAGAGTATTTTATCCAAATAAAAAATGGAAATCACTTACCTGCTCCTTGGATCAATGTTATCGCAAATCGCAAGTTTGGTTTTCTTATTTCAGAACTTGGTACTGGCTACACTTGGTGGCGAAATAGCCGCGAATGTAAGCTAACCCCATGGTCGAATGATCCTGTCCTTGATCCAGCAACGGAAACTGGATTTTTAAGGGATGAAGGAAGTGGAGAAGTGTGGTCGTTAGCCCCTTCCAACTCTCATTCGAAATCTGCCTATAAAGTTACACACGGCAGAGGGTATACAAGCTTTAATCATCAAAGAAATGGGATTAAACATGAAATGACGATGTACGTCCCGCTAGAAGATCCAGTGAAGATTATTAGGCTTAAGCTTGAAAATCAAACTTCAAAGCAGAGACAGATTTCGTTGACCTACTATGCTGAATGGGTGTTAGGAGTACAACGTCAATCGACCGCGCCGTATATTGTAACGGATTGGCTATCAGAGGCAAATATCCTAACAGCAAAAAATACGTACCAAGAAACGTTCCGAGAGGCGACTGCCTTTTTAGGAATCTATACAGATCAGGATAGTCAACAAAATCAAGATCTTACTTGGACTGGTGATCGTGCGGAGTTTATCGGACGTAACCGTAGCGTCGAAAACCCAGCTGCGTTGGAAAGAGATCGATTATCTGGTCGCATAGGCTCTAATTACGATAGTTGTGGCGCAATTCAAAAGAAAATTACAATCGAACCAGGCGAAGAACAAGTAGTTTATGTCTTGTTAGGCTGTGATAGTTCGAACGAGGCTGTCATTAGTTTAGCGAAAAAATATCGTTTAAAATCTAGTTGTGAAAAGGCTCTAGAAGAGGTGACTCTTTTCTGGAATCGACATCTAGATCAAATAACCGTTTCTACCCCTTCACCTGAAATTGATATTCTTTTGAACAGCTGGTTGTTATACCAATCGCTTGCCTGCCGCATGTGGGCGAGATCCGCTTTCTATCAAGCGGGTGGCGCATATGGCTTCCGAGACCAACTCCAAGATTCCTTGGCATTGTTGCACACTCTCCCGGAAGTGACAAGAGAACAAATTATTCGCCATGCTTCCCATCAATACATCGAAGGCGATGTGCAGCATTGGTGGCATGAAGAGACAGAGCGCGGTATTCGCACCTTATTTTCCGATGATTTACTCTGGCTGCCATACTGTGTTTCTAGATATATCGAACATACAGATGATAAGACGGTCTTGGATGAGGTGGCACCGTATCTCATTAGTGATCAACTTCGTGAAGGTGAACACGAACGGTATGAGCCAACCGTACTTTCATCTGAAACAGGAACGGTTTATGAGCATTGCTTACGAGCCATTGATAAAGCATTAAGTCGAATTGGTGAGCACGGTCTTCCATTAATCGGAGTAGGGGACTGGAATGATGGGATGAACCTTGTCGGTGCAGAGGGTCGTGGTGAAAGCGTCTGGTTAGGTTGGTTTATTTGTGACGTGTTACAGCGCTTTGCGATTGTTTGCCGTGAACAAGGTCAACCAGATAAGGAAGCTCATTACTTGAAAGTAAGAGAACAGTTGACAGCAGCATTAAATGAACATGGTTGGGATGGTCAATGGTACCGTCGAGCGTTCACTGATTCGGGCCAATGGTTAGGATCAGCTCATAATGAGGAATGTCGTATTGATGCAATTGCGCAATCTTGGTCTGTCATTTCAGGTGCTGCTCCAAGAGACAAAGCAGTACAAGCGATGCGCTCATTTGATCGAGAGTTGGTTGATCGGGAGCTTTCGGTTGTACGCTTACTAACTCCTGCTTTCGATAAGACAGAACCTAGCCCTGGGTACATCCAAGGATATCCACCTGGGCTTCGAGAAAATGGAGCTCAGTACACTCACGGTGTCATTTGGGGAATTGTAGCATGGTGTCAGCTTGGAGAAGCAGATAAGGCATTAGAAATGTTTAAAATGCTTAATCCAATGACACATACGAGAACAGATCACGAAGTAAGACAGTATACTGGTGAACCTTATGTGATGGCAGCTGACGTTTACACGGCAGAGCCACACAAGGGGCATTCAGGTTGGACGTGGTATACAGGGGCTTCAAGCTGGATGTACCAAGCAGGAATAGAATGGATTCTTGGAATAAGACGTCGCGGCGAGAAGCTGTATATTGACCCTTGTATTTCAAGCGAGTGGCCAGGTTATACGGTATCCTACCGATTTGGAGAGACCATGTATGAAATTACTGTAAAAAACGAATCAAGCACTACAAAAGGCGTAAAACGATTAATCATCGATGAAAATGAAGTTCCTCTTTCAGGAGACGGGGCGTATGTCGTATTAGAAGATAACCAAAAGAAACATAATGTCGAAGTAATAATGTAAAAAAAGAATGTGCCCATCTGGAAAGTCCAGGTGGGCACTAATTGGAGGAATTGATTTAATGTCTCAAAAAATTAGAAAAGCAATTATACCTGCAGCGGGATTTGGTACACGTTTTTTACCTGCGACTAAGTCACAGCCAAAAGAAATGCTTCCGTTAATTAATAAACCAGCAATTCAATATATTGTTGAAGAGGCAATTCAGTCAGGAATTGAACATATTCTAATTATAACTGGAAGAGGAAAACGATCGATAGAAGATCATTTTGATCATAGTGTAGAGCTAGAAAATATACTTAGAAGTCGTGGCAAGTGGTCTCAATATAAAGAAGTGTTAGATATCGCTAAAATGGCAGATATTCATTTTATTCGGCAAAAAGAACAGTTAGGTCTTGGCCATGCAGTTCATTGTGCACGCTGTTTTGTTGGCGATGAACCGTTTGCCGTTATGTTAGGCGACGACATTATTCACCATTCAAAAAAGCCAGCACTACGTCAAATGATCGAACAATTTGAACAGTATGGAAAAAGTATTGTAGGTGTTCAGGAAGTTGAGATGAAAGAAGTGTCTAAGTATGGGGTTATTTCTGGTAAGCAACTTCATGATCAGGTATATGAGGTAGACGATTTAGTCGAAAAACCTCCGGTTGAGCAAGCACCATCGAATTTAGCGATTGTGGGACGTTATATTATTCACCCTGATATCTTTGATATTTTAGAAAAAACAGAACCAGGAAGCGGTGGCGAAATTCAATTAACCGATGCCCTTAAAGCACTTTGTAGCACTCATGGAATGCAAGCGAACATATTACAAGGTGAACGCTTCGATATCGGAGACGTTTGGGGGTATATCCACGCCACTTTATCCTTAGCAATGGAATCGGAAGAACTACATGAAAAGCTAAGTAACTTCTGTTCAAAACGATTACAGGCATAGATGGTGTTCGTGAAATTGAGTACTATTTGAAGGATGGAGCGATGGAGTTTTTCTCGAAATTAAATTAAGTATTAAAAAAAGAACCCTATAAAGTTAACGGGTCCTGTATCTATCGCAAAAACATAAATTACAGTTAGAAATGTAGGTGACCTATATTTTGCACTGTAATTTACGATTATCTAAAAAATGTAAAAAGGCTCAGTCAATTTGAACGGAGCCTTTTTACATTTATTATTATTATTTTTGTTGAACGCACCCGTTTGTTCAATAACAGATTTCCTAACTATTTCTCTTTAATTAGGTAGTAAGAAGAAAAAATCCAAAAATAATAACAAAGAACCCATAAGAACTAAAATAACTTTCATTAACCAATATTGAAGATCAGATTTAATATTGATTAGTTATTGTAACAGAATTATTCGCCTTTATCAAAACCGAGATGAACAGAGTCTGCAATCCTTTCATAGCCAATTTCTCTATGATCTTATTTGATGTCGGATTCATCAGATCTGTGTACAGGACACAAAAGTTGAAGTCTTTAAGTAGTTCTCTTGAAACCGCCTTAACAAGCGTCCGAGCATATCCTTTTTTGCGTTCTTCCTTTGGCGTGTAAACCAAACCTCATAATCAAATAAAATCGAAGGCACCGAATTAGAAAAACTTTTTCATTCCGTATTTGGCCCTGATAAGGTATAAACGACTGCTCATCTTGAACAATCGCCTCCGTTAACTTAATAAGGGAATTAATTAACTGGACCATAAACATTAATACACTTTCCCGAATAAGCATTAATAACAACAGTAGGTGCTTTATCACCGTATTTAAGATTAATTTCCCACTTTTGTTTATTCATTAACTTATTATAGAACCCATCTTGTTGAGATAAATAAGTATAAATATTTTCATTAGGTATTGTTTCTATTTCAATATTATCTGCAAATATACCCATTTTGTCTGGTGGATTATTTATACAGTCCACTGCACTAATCATTGCTTCTCCAGAATTCATTATTGGTTTTTGGTATTCATAAAAAGTAATAAACAAAATTCCAATAAACATGAACATTATAATTTTTTTCACCATAATCCCTCAGTTTCATAAAAGGTTAACACTATTTTCTTCTTCAATTTCCTGCTCTGTTGCCCCAATAAATAGGAACTGCCATTACAACAGTTCCTCAACTAAAACACCCATTAGTTCAGTAACACAATTTTTTCTGCACTTTGTAATGGTATTCCAGGTAATACTTTAATTAATTGTTCCTCGAATTCAATCTTTAACTTTTTCCCAACCTCTAAATGATTAAGTTCTAACAACTTATTGTCATTATCAATTATCTTTGTCTCTTTACCTACTAAGACATTTACCAAATAGTATGTAGGGTTTAATTTTTTATTGCTTTTAACTGTAAGCAAAATAGAATAGTCATCTTGTCCATAGTGAATTTCCTTTATTGTAAAAGTTTCATTTTGGATGAGAAAGAAGGAAACAACAAGAACTAAAATACTAGTTAAGATTATAATAGCTTTTTTCATTTTTTCTCCTTATGATTTTTACTTTTCTGTTCAGTTATTGCACTAATTTGCTCTTTACTTGAACAACGGTAGGAACTGCCGTTACAACAGTTCCTCAACTAATGCACCCAGTTAGTTTTAGTTCATTACTGTACAAGGTAATAATCTTCTATTAGGCATTAATTCTGCTTTTAATTCTATATATATAAATTGTTAGAAGAATAGAAGTAAGAATAGAAGAGATTAAGAAAGGATTGCTCCACCATGTAACATTATAACCCGTACCGAAAGTGACTTCATTCGGCAATGTACCAGCTTGTTCATAGGCATCAACAATATCTGGAACATTAATAACGGTTAATATGTAACCAGAAATCCATTGAGAAAGTAAAAATATAGCATTTAATGATAAAAAAGAAATTAGAAAAATAGATAAAACTTTGATTAGTTTGTTCCTCATATACAACACTTCCTTTCAATAACAACTTTATTTACGAGGGAATAAATAAAAGGTTTCATTATTGCATAATCCGCCTCGTTCGCTTAAGTACATTTCCACAAAATTAGTAATAATCTCTAATTATTTTAACATAAAATACCAATACTTAGTTTTTTTTATTCAGGATTTAAGTTTGTTATTCATATTTAGAACTGCAAAGATCTATTTAACTGTACATAGCCATACGAAAAAATGAGGCTAAAACACCCATCCCGTTTGCACAATAAATTGTCTGTTCTCCTCTATCCTCTAATATACGAGGCACCATTTCACCGTTAAATTTTGCAGTTCCCTCGATTTTTATTTCCAAATAGGTGATTTTGTAGCTTACCATCAATATGCATAGTTATGTTTTCCGAAAGAACCTCAATATTTAAATGGTGAAAAACACCATTTAATGTTTTCTTTGTGCGAGTAACGAAATCATTGGTCATTTAGCCACCATCAAATTTACGATCCTAATAAAAAATCCCTATCCTATGAAACCTTTTTGGTTTTCACACGTATTACATGAGGGAAAGTTATTGTTATATTTGGTATTATGTGTAAAATAGGAGTGTAGAAAAAGCAATAATCGCAGTGCATAATTGCCTTATATTCTAAGAGATTAGAGCTTGCGAGTGCGAGAGGAAAGGGGAATAACATGACTTTAGTGCTTAACGGAATTAAAAAGAAGTTTGAAAATCATTATGCTGTTGATGGCATCTCTCTTAGAGTAGAAAAGGGAGAGATGTTCGGTATGCTTGGGGCGAATGGAGCTGGGAAGACCACTTCTTTTCGTATGATCCTTGGTCTGCTTGACCCGACTGAGGGATCGGTTACGTGGAATGGAGAACGGATCAGCTATAAACGAACTCACTTAGTGGGATATTTACCAGAGGAACGTGGCTTATTTCCGAAACTAACTGTAAAAGAACAATTGATCTATTTAATGAGACTTAAGGGAATGAAGAAGCCAGAGATTATTAAGGAGATGCGCAATTGGCTCGAGCGCTTTCAAGTTCCTGAATACGAAAATAAGAAAGTTGAAGAACTTTCAAAAGGAAATCAACAAAAAATTCAATTTATGGCATCTATTTTACATAAACCAGAGCTGTTAATTTTGGATGAGCCTTTTAGCGGTCTTGATCCAGTCAACTCTGATATGTTAAAGAAAGCAGTACTCGATTTACAAAGCGAAGGAACGACGATTGTTTTTTCAAGTCACCAAATGAGAAATGTAGAGGAACTTTGTGAAGACTTGATTATGTTAAAACGGGGGAAAGCGGTACTGCATGGTAGTCTAAGAGAAATTAAGCGTTCCTATGGGATGAAAAGTATCAGTATCCGTGCTGATTATGACTTACAATTTCTCGAGTCTATCCCAGGTGTATTAACATTGGAAAAATTAAAGGACGGAGCGACAGTGAAAGTAGAAAACGAGAATGTCGCAGAAGCAGTTTTCCAAAAAATTATGGAAAAAGGTTTCGTCCGTAAGTTTGAAGTAGAAGAGCCTTCATTACATGATATTTTTATCGATAAGGTAGGAGGTGATGGAGATGAGTAATTTCTGGATTATAGTCGGACATACCGCAGAAAAAAGGCTTAAATCAAAAACATTTCTGTGGTCTACGATCATCATTTCTGTCATTGTAATTGCATTAATGAATATTGGAACGATTGTTGATACTTTCTCAGGGGACGATGATACAGTTGAAAAATCGACTGTGGCAGTTGTAACTAGTGAAGGAAATGAGGAACTAGGTGATATGCTCTTCTCGTATGAAGAAGGGGAATTCAACTATGTCAACTATACTGATGGTGATATAGAGTCAGCCAAAGAAGCGGCAGAAAATAACGAATTCGATTATGTTCTTGGATTATCCGGAGACATATTAAATCTTGAAGCGGAATTTTTTGGTGCAGGTATGGATTTTATGGTCGGACAGCATGTTAGAATGGAACTTCAACGGATGAAAGAAACCGTTGTTACGAATGAACTCGGCTTGAACCAGGAAGAACTGGCGAAGATTTACTACCCAATAACCTTTAATGAACTACCTTTAAGTGAAAATGGTGAAGTGAAGACAGAGGAAAGCCATATGCAATCATATTGGATGGTTTATGGTCTTGTGTTTGCGATTTATATGATTATCATTTTATTTGGTTCAATGATTGCAACAGAAGTAGCAACAGAAAAATCTTCAAGAGTCATGGAACTAATTGTATCTAGTGTTAACCCGGTAACACAAATGTTTGGAAAAATTATTGGGATCGGTATTTCAGGGTTAGTGAACTTATTGTTGATTGTCGTTGCCGCTTTGGTTGGCTACAAAATTAGTGGTGCTGATTACCTTGACACGATTTTTCGAGACGTAGTTGATCTTTCGCTATTAGGTTATGCCTTATTACTTATTGTTTTAGGTTACCTATTATACGGTGGAGTAGCTGCCATGCTAGGTGCACTCGTAAGTCGTGCTGAAGAAGTGAACCAAGCACTACAGCCATTAATTTTTCTTGCGATGATTGCATTTTTCGTTGCAATGTTTGGTCTTAACGTACCAGATACAATGTTCATTAAAGTTCTTTCTTATATTCCTTTTTTCACACCGCAATTGTTATTCCTGCGAATGGGAATGACGACGGTGCCACTATGGGAAATTATCATTATCATTAGCATCTTAATAATCAGTGTAATCCTTATTAATCTGCTAGCAGCAAGAATTTATAAAGGTGGCGTGATCATGTACGGCAAGTTTTCATTTAAAGACGGCATGAAGCAGGCACTACGATTAGGAAAAAAAGAAAAGTAAGGCGATGATTTTAGCTCCTAGTTCCCTCGTATTTAAAGTATAAGGGATAGGGGCTTTTTTTGAAAACTCAGAGTTTTACACTGGGTATTTATGTTAAAATTCAATTAGCTTTGTGAAATACAATAAAAGGAAATTGGTGTTATGATTAAAGTATGTAACTGTATGGTTGGATTAAGCATAGGAGAGGAAGGTGACGTATGAAAAAAAGAGTTAATTTTATATCCCAGGCTTTAGCAGTGGTTTTTTTCACTTTAGTGGTTATAATAGACTTCTTCCCTGATATAGGCATAAATATGTCGATAGGGGTAATAGGGTTTGTTACATTTATTATGTTTGCTGTTCTTACTCGACAAAAACAAGAACAAGTATTTAGCTCAAGCAAACAGGTACTTATTTTTACTGTTTTTTCGGGGACATACTTTTTTTCATTACTTATAATTTTAAGTTTACTTGGTGGTGCTTCCCAGGTTGGTGTTGGATTGACTAATCCAATACTATGGGGGTTATATTTGATAGGAGCTCTTGTTTCCTATACTAAGTATAAGAAGGAATTAAAACATACAACCAACAATGGAAGCGGAACTTTTCAATAATTCTTAAATTATGTTTTAAGCTAACGATAAGGAAAAGCTGAACATGGGACTGTCAATTGCGGCAGTTCTTCGTTTTTCAACTATTGAAACATTATAATTATTAATTTAAGGGGAGCTCTTATGATGTTATCTATCATTTTGTATATTGTTGGAATATTTATTCTTTATATAGTAATTGAAACGGCAGTTAGGAGAGGAATTAACGCTTCCATAATAGGTAAATTTCTTGAAAAGAAGTATGGGATTAAAGAAGATAAAAAATCTTTTTTTGATGATGATTTAGATAAAAATTAGAAATAAACATGTTGAAGTATAGGATGCACTAGTTAAGGGACTATTGTATATCGAGGGATTTTTCTTATTATAGGGGGAAACCTATGGAGGAGATTTCCAATACTTTCGATATTGGTTGTGAAAAGTGTAACAGCGTTCCTGTTTAAGAGCAGGTGCGCATTTTTTGTGCAATATATAAAGAAATTAGTGTTTTGTAAGACTTACTGATGGCATTACATTGTAATCAACATCTTCTAGTTCACTTTCGAAAGTGATTTGTTAAATAGATTGCTAATTTCC
The DNA here is from genome assembly GCF_046314235.1 of Anaerobacillus sp. Classification (NCBI taxonomy): domain Bacteria; kingdom Bacillati; phylum Bacillota; class Bacilli; order Caryophanales; family Bacillaceae; genus Anaerobacillus; species Anaerobacillus sp. The sequence continues at coordinate 9,813 of NZ_JBKBWN010000013.1, read as the reverse complement.
AAAAAAACAATATTTGCCTATTTTAAATAAAAAATTGTCTTTTGTTGTCAAAAAACATTGCTAATTCCAGTCAATAATTCCATAATAAAGTAAGTGAAATTGTATATATCCTACATTTTTACTATGTGTAATGGGGGCGGGAATATTTTTATTAGACATATCAAGTCTTGGAGAAGTTAACGGACCAGATGCACACATGCCTTCTAATCTAGCGTTACCCCAAAAAGGTGAATGGGCGTTTTTGCTTTCTACAGATGATGAGTTATTTAATATTTTAGTTTAGGACATTAATGATAGCTTTAAGGGGAATTTTGCAGCGTTGGACCTGGTTGCTTAGTATACCAGGTTTATTTTTTATAAATTTAACGAATTACGAGAGAGGTAAAGGTGGTTTTAAAATGGAGAAGATAAGTTTTGTTACGGGAATTGGATTAATAGCATTAAGTGGTATTTTATTTACTATTGAAAGGTTTATCACTGTTTTCCAAAATGCTAGTGAAAGTTTTCCAGTAAAATTGAACGGAAATGGTTCTTATTCTAGTCAACCTATGCCTGGTATCTTTGATAATTTCTTTGTAGGATTATTTTTAGTTCTTGGAATAGTTTTGTTGGTATTTGCGGGAATTAAAATATTAAAAACTCAAGGAGATAAATAGGTTCCTTGTTCTACTAGCGGAACGGTATTGGAAGAGTAGTGGAACAAGGTACATTGTCGATTTATAACATAGGAGGTTAAAAATGAAAAAGCCAATAGTAATTGAATTGACGTTTGTTTGTATCGCATTATTGATTTTATTTTCGGGTTCATGGAACGTTAGTGGTATTTTAATACTTGCACTTATTACAGCTGTTTCTTCACAACTCATAAACTATTATTACTTTCGGAAACAGTTTCAATTGGCGTGGTATATCAATAGATTTTTAGGGATAGGTATAGTAGTTTTTGTGTTGCCGATTATCATGGCATACATTTTAGCTTTATATAAAATATAGGTACCAAACAAGCCTTAAAATTTGGTGATAATCGTCACTGCTTAGAAGTGCATTACTTGATATTCTTAACATATTAAATAAAAAAATCAGGTGGTGCCACAAAATGTTAGATGCAAAAGTACAAGGGAATGTAGCAATCATTGATGTCCGTGAAAATGTTTTAAGAGGTGAACACCCGAAAAATTTGGTATTAGAGTTTGTACAAAATGCTAAAGAGGTAACAAGATTTGAAATTCATTTACCTCTTAAGGGTGAGCCAATGGTTACTTTACTCCAATCAATAGGGTTGAATGCGTACATTGAAGAATTGGGCCCTGAACATTTTAGGATTATTGCAGAAAAATAATTTGTGATAAGAGGTCTCTACACACTCAAATGTTAAGAGTAAAGAAATAGGTAACTAGATTAGTGAAGGACGGCACTTCCTTTCTTTTTAGAAGGAGAGCCGTCCTTTGTTTTTTAATTAATTTCGGCGGTCTTCAAACCAGCGGATTAAATGCTGCAAGCGCTCTAAGCGGTGCTTTGGATTACCTGAGCGTGAAAGATCATGATTTTCATCTGGGAAGCGTACGAGTTTTGTCTCTACGCCTAGACGTTTTAGGGCGATATACCATTGTTCGGCTTGCTCCATCGGGCAACGTAAGTCCTGTTCAGAGTGTAGGATTAACGTTGGCGTTTTGACATTACGTGCAAACGTAAGAGGAGAGAGTTTCAATAGTTTCTCGACATCATCCCATAAATCAGCATGTCCGTGCTGCCATTCAGTGAAGAAAAAGCCGATATCGCTTGTTCCGTAGAAGCTATGCCAGTTACAAATACTACGTTGCGTGACTGCTGCTTTGAAGCGATCTGTACGAGTGACAATGACATTGGTCATATAGCCACCGTAGCTTCCTCCAGTCACAAATAATTGTTCTTGATCGATATAGTTAAAGTTTTCTAGAGCATAATCGACACCAGCGATAATATCTTCATAATCCATACCACCGTAGTCACCGATCACCGCATTGACGAAGTCGTGGCCATATCCGTGGCTTCCTCTTGGATTTGTGTAAAGGACAACATAGCCTTTTGCGGCCATTAATTGCATTTCGTGGTGCAATCCATTTCCATAGGCTGTTGCTGGCCCGCCGTGAATTTGCAGGATCATCGGATATTTTTTACCTTCTTCATACCCGTAAGGCTTTAAAATCCAACCTTCAATCTCGCCACCATCAGTACTCTTGTAATGGAAGTTTTCGGGAGTACTTAAATAAACCTCGTTATAGAGATCCTGATTCCAATCAGTAAGCTTATTACTATTTTTTACGTTAGTTAAATCTTGCGTAACTAAATCTCCTGTTGAATGAGGAGTCGCCAGAACAAGAACGGCTTGATCGTCACTTACAATATCATAAGACGTTACAGATGCGACTGCTGGTGAGAGGGCAGCTGAAACCTCACCAGCAAGATTTACCTTAAATAACTGGCAATCACCACCAACCGTTGCGTTGAAGTAAATGTGAGAGCTAGCAGTATCCCAGATTAGCCGTTGCTCTGCCGTGTCATACTTCGCATCAACACCGACAAGATTACCAACTGTGTAATCAAAGCTTTCTGTTAGGTTTGTTAATTGACCAGTTTCTGTAGAAAGGAGGAGAACATTGGCGTTTCCTTGACTTCTTTCACCACGATCATGACCTGCTACCGCTAGCCATTTACCATCAGGTGATAGGGAAGGGGCCATAATATAACCATTTGCTTGATAAAAGAGTTCTTCTTTCTTTGCCCCAAGATCGTATTTCCAAATCGCAGGGAGGTAGCCCCATTCTTGATCTTCTGCCTTTGTTCCAATATAAAATAAGCTTTTTCCATCTGGAGTAAAACGAGGCTGACCAAAATCATGGTCACCTTCTGTAATCTTTGTATATGCCTTTGTTTTGAGGTCGAAAACATAAACATGCTTACGGTCCTCGTTATAAATCCCAACCCCGTCACCTTTATAACGAAGTCTAGTAATAACCTTCACATCACTTTTTTCTTCCTTTTTCTCATCTTCCTTATCAGAAGTAAGCTTTAATTCGCCGGTAATCGTCACAGCCAGTGAACTGCCGTCTGGATTCCAATCGAAATCACCAACACCTTGCTTGATGTCTGTTAATTGAACAGCTTCACCACCATCAGTATGTAAAAGCCATAGCTGATTTTTGCTAGTACGGTTTGAGCGGAAGGCAATCGTGCTTCCATCAGGTGACCACTTAGGAGCAACATCTTTGACTAATTGATCTTTTGAATAATGAGACGTAAACTGTCGCCCTTTACCATTTAAATTAGTGACATAAATATGAGAATAGTAGCCATCTTTTTCTTGATCAACATGAGTTAATACATAGGCAACTTTGTCTTTGTTAGGTGATACGACAGGATCGCCAACAAACTTGAATTTACATAGATCTTCCGCTGTAATCGGACGCTTCGTCATTTTAATTCCTCCTAATATTCCAAACTATAAATCTATTTTAACATTTCGGTCACCGAAATAAAAGTTTTTGTGTATGGTGCCTGGCACCTCATATGCCATTTAGGTGCCTGGCACCTCTTATGGACAAGTTTATTAAAAAGTCCACCTGAGATGGACAAAATATCAAGTAGGTGGAGGTGGTGCGAACTAAAAAAAACTACCCTTGGCGCAGTTGGTTTAATGCTGCGCTGGGGGTAGAGTTATATCGTGTCCATAACTAAATGTTTGTTTAATACGTCGATCTAAGATCAGGTTACCAAATGGAATAAAAGCAGCAACTACGGCACTAATAAACCATATGTAAGACCAGCGTATTTTATATGTTGTATAAATACAAAGAAGGAAATAAGCAACGAAAAGTATACCATGAAGAGAGCCAACAATCGTAACCACCTCAGGAATATCTGCTAGATATTTTAAGGGCATTGCGATGAAAAGTAATATAATTAACGATAGGCCTTCAAAAAAGCCCATAATTCGAAATCGACCAAGATCTGTGTCTAGCATATTGAACCTCCTCATGAATTTTTTGTCTAATGATTTGACGGTAAACCATACTTAATTAACATTTCTGTTATATAAAGTATAATAAATTAAAATGCAAGATTGTACAACTTTTAGGGCTATGTAGGTACCTTAGTTTATTGCTTTTTTCTAGCGACCCTAAAATACTAAGCGAGACTTATGAAAGTATTTACTTAGAATTAAGGGATTTAGTTGGCAATTAGAAAAAGGTAAGAGAGACGAATAAATCGCTCTCTTACCTTCGTTTATTTTTTCATTCCTGTATAAATGTGAATGGCATCTCTCAGAAATTCCGCTGCACCATCTTGATCCTTATCATAATATGCTTTAAAGCGCTCGTCGTCCACATACATTTGTGCAAGACCAGCGTGAGCTTCTTTACTGTATTCAGACCAGTAATATGTCAGCCACTGTTTATGCAAATCGGCAGCCTTTTGAGCAATATCGCTTGATGGATCTCCAACTTTTAACGCAACTGCTAAGGTTTCATGAACTTGCTCAGCGAGTCTTGTGACTTTTTCGTAGTCCTCCTGAGTCATGTTTTGAAGCTTTGCATTTGACTGATTAATCGTCTCATCTCCATATTTTTCTCTAGTTTCATTTCCGTATTTGCGCTCGTTCTCCTCAATCAATTCCTGTTTAAATCCTGCAAACTTTTCTTTATCAGACATAGAAATTCTCCCTTCTTTTACGCCTATCGTTTTGTCTACGTTGGCAATTAACAAATCAAGTTGGTCTCGTTTGTCTAACAGCTTAGTACGGTGCTCCCTTAATGCTTGATTGGCGTCAAAGCAAGGATCATTGAGAACATCCATGATCAGGTCCAGTTCTAACCCAAGCTCTTTGTAAAAAAGAATTTGCTGCAATTTATCAACTTCCACTTGCCCGTAAATTCGATATCCAGACGAATTGGTTCTAGCCGGCTTTAGAAGGCCAATTTCATCATAATATCGAAGTGTACGTGTGCTAACACCAGCCAACATTCCAAGCTTTTTTACGGTATATTCCATGACTTCACCTCCTGACAATTTAACTTTACACCTTTACGTTGCGTGAATGTAAATAGGATTTTTCAAAAAAAAAAAAACGATTTTTAGATGGAAGATATTCTGAGAATTGTTCCGAGGACTTTCTAAGATTTGCAAACAATAACTAGGAGTAATCCTATAAGGCTCTTTTTCTCCGAAACAGAAAAATTCAATAGTGGTAAATTGACAGAAAATTTAGTATAATTACTTCAGATAAGCAATTGCGTGATTAAGCCATTTTTCATTCTGACTATTCATTATAACCTAATAAATGATTGTATAAGACTTAAAATGGAGGGGAAGTAAATGATACTAGAGCTAACTACAGAAGAAGAATTTCAATACTTTAAGTGGAGGGATGGTTATATTATCATTCAAGATCCAACTCGTACATTTATACATCGGTCCCATTGTCAGGACGTGAGAATTTCTAGTTTTAGAGAGAAATTGAGAAATCACGGCGGCTATTTTACAACTGAAGATTTAGATTATGGGATTAAAAAATTTCAAGCTGAAAAATGCTTAAATTGTTGCTCTAATTAGAGATTGACTATGTATGTTTACCCTGCTAAAAAGCATGAATTAATTAGGAGAGGAAAAACTAAACAAAATAGAAATGGCTTACCAAAACACATTCAATTTGGTAAGCCATTTTTTATATTCACTATTAATTTGCAGGCAATTTTTAATACTACTGCACGGAAACGTGCTTTCTGTCAGTTAGTTTTCATTTCACTGACAAAAATGACGGAAGTATTTTTGGGGTTTAATGTTAAAATTTATGTAAGGATTATAGTAAGTGAAACTTAATTATAGATAAGAAGATTTCGGGAGTAATGGAACCTGAATGATAAAAAGGGAGCCAGTTGAAATTGAAATTATAGGGGGGAACAGTGATGATGAAAATCAAAGAAGAGTTGCTCAATCAATGTTTACAAGAAATAATTAACAAAAAGAATGTGTTTAGTGCAGTACTTCGTGTCGAAAGTGGAGATAATTCATTCTCATGGACAGGCGCTGCTGGCGAGATGCAAAAAGATAGCCAATACTTTATCGCCAGCGTCACAAAACTATATGTTACGGCAATTGTCATGGGCCTTATAGAGGAAGGGAAATTAAACCTTAATGATAAAATTGCCAAATATATGCCTAGTGAATATATGCAAGGACTTCATGTGCTCAAAGGAGTAGATTATTCGAACGACATCACGGTTGAGCATCTGATTTCTAACACATCTGGGTTGCCGGATTACTTTTTTCATAAGCAAGCGAATGGAAAAACAGCTGCTTCATCGTTGCTAGAAGGTAATGATCAATCATGGAATTTAGATACAACGATTCAAACAGCAAAAAAACTCACACCAAATTTCCCCCCAGGAAAAAAGGGTAAAGCTGCTTATTCGGATACTAACTATCAGCTTCTTGGTAGAGTTATTGAAATTATTACAGAAAATAGGATTGACGGAGTATTTAAAGAGTATCTTTTTAATAAGCTCAGTTTACGCCATACCTATGTTTTTAAGGATATTTCTGACAATGCGCCTGTACCTTTTTACTATAAGTCTAAAAAACTATGGTTACCAAATTATATGGTATCAGTGCCAGCTGAAGGAGGCATTGTTTCGACCGCGGAGGAATCAATGTTCTTCATAAAAGAATTTTTTAACGGCCGTTTTTTCCCGAAAGAGAATATTGAGAAGTTAAAGAAATGGAATTTAATTTTACCGCCGCCTAGCATTTTTTACTACGGGATAGGTTTGGAAAAGCTTTTCACGCCAAGAATCATTTCTCCATTTAAACCGATTAAAGAGATTGTCGGATTTTGGGGGCAAACAGGTTCTTTTGCCTGGTATCATCCCGATACAGATCTATACTTTTGTGGTACGACTAATCAGATAAACGGAGCAGGACATGCTGCTGCAGGGAGCGCGATTTTTAAGATAATTAAATCTGTTTAAAGGTCAGGGTGCCAGGCACTGAACTACGAGTGGTGCCTGGCACCCACTATTTACGGGAGGTACACTAATGATTTCAGGTATTCGACAACGCCTTGAACGTTAGTTTCTAAACACAAGCCGCGGCTCTGTAACGCCGATCGGTGCTGCTCAACAAACGCATGTACTTCTTGTTTGATCATTGAATTCCATTTCTGTAACTCTGCTTGTGTTTGCTCATCTAACTGTTCTTCTACAGTTAAACAAATAAATGAGCGGCATGTTGAATTTTTATATGCTGGAGGAAGAGTGCATCCTTTTTGTGGTTGAAAAAATTGACAAACAGAATATTGAAGGCGTAGATCATCTTTTTCAATTTGTGAAAGATGGTCTATCTTTTCTTCAAAATAAAGAGGACTTACCTCGGCGTTAATAATAATTTCATAGGGCATAATAGTAGCTGACCTATGCTGAAAAATCGTTTCTATAAAAAAGTCCGCTTTCCCAGCCTTGATCATCTGAAAGATTTCAAATAAACCAAAAACAGGACTATAGCTGCAGCACCCAACATGAAGCATCTCGGGACGAGCTGGAGCAAAATAAGTGTCTTTACATGTTAAACAAGCACTAGTCAAAACCTGTTTGTGTTGACTGTCAAACGTAATCATACTATCACCTACCTGAAATCTTACTATAAAGGATATTAGAACTCTTGTACAGCGTTGGGTGGGACGAGGGGACAGGTACGTTGTCCCACCCTTTAAGATAATTGTAAATCGGTAAGTGATGAGAACAGGGACAGTGAACCTGTCCCCTTCATGAGAACTAATGTTCCCGCAGTAACTAAATTATGATATAATAATAGTAGATTTCAGAGTGGAGGTGTTAGCGTTTAACCGTAGTTAATTAAATTGTTTATAAGTCGTCCGTTGTAGCTTATGTTCGTGGTATAATCAAAGAAATAAGTTGGGGTGAACAAGTTGGAACAATTATTAAAACAATTCATGGGGAAAATTGACCAGCGATTTGACAAGCTGGATGTTGATCTTCAAGAGTTACGATTAGACGTTACGGAGTTAAAAGACGGCCAATCAAAAATGCGCGCGGATGTAAATGAGTTAAAAGATGGCCAATCAAAAATAAGAGCGGATGTAAATGAGTTAAAAGATGGCCAATCAAAATTACGAGCGGATGTAAATGAGTTAAAAGATGGTCAATTAAAAATGCGAGCGGATGTAAATGAGTTAAAAGATGGCCAATCAAAATTGCGAGCGGATGTAAATGAGTTAAAAGACGGTCAAACAAAAATACGAGCGGATGTATATGAATTAAAAGATGGCCAACAAAAATTAGAGGTTGGCCAATCAAAATTGCAAACTGATGTAACCGAATTAAAAGAAGGCCAAGTGCGCCTTCAACAGAATATCATTGATAGTCTTGGATCTTATACAGAAAAAATTACTGAACATATAGATAATAGAACTGATGCCTTAAATAAACGTGTTTATCGTCTGGAAGTAGAAGTTGAGAGGATAAGTAGACAATAAAATATCAGTGCCGATAATAGTCAAATCCTTTCACAGATGTCATAAAGAACAATTTTAAGAAGAGCTAATTGATAACTAACGGGTTCGGTATTGAGGTACAAAAACTAATTACGCAGTGGAATTAGTGAGCGAATTAATCACAAATATATTGTCTATAAAATAACATTGAAAAAAGCAGGGGGAATTTACTTTCCTTTGCTTTTCTTTGTTTTTTCTGAAAAGTTCCAGGTCTATTGGATGTTATGTGAGCCAGGCGAAACAAATTTTGCTGGCTCAAAGAAATAGACTTTTATGCCGCTAGTCCAAATAAAGTGCACGACTCTACCGATGTAAGCCTTATACTAGCACTACAGAACGAAGCAGTTTACTTTAACAAGAAGAAAAATGAAACTTTCTATCTTCTGAAACGCTTCATTTGGGGGAATTAACAATTATTGAACTATGTTAATAATTTGGATATTTTTTTTGTTGTTAGAAATTATAATAAAAGATGTTAAAAAGTTGGAGGTGAAAAAATGTCTAATCCTTTTGAAGCCGTTTGGAATACATTAAAAACCTTAGTTGATACAGAACCTAAATCGCAACTGCATGTAGGAGAAGTAATGAGCATCTGGACTTACTTAACGGTTCTTGATGAGGCATTAAGATATGAAGAAGTAGGTTTAAATACGACCATAGATAATGAAGTAAAAGAATTACTTGTAGATGCTAAAAAATTATGTGAAAGTCAGTCCGAGAGATTGTCGAGATTTATGCAAAAAGAGGGACTTCCACTGCCTCGAAGCCAGGAGAAAAAGCCAGTATCAGAGCCAAATGAAATTCCATTAGGAGTTAAGCTTACCGATGATGAGATTGCAAATGGAGTATCTTTAAAAATTGCAACTGCCGGTCTGGAATGTGCAATAGGGAATTCCCAAGCTATCAGGACAGATGTTGGATTGATTTGGACAGAGTTTTATACAGAGATGTTAGCTTTTGGAGCAACTACTAAAACACTTTTACGAAAAAGAGGTTGGTTAAAAGTACCACCTTATTACTGCCCACCAGGATTACCTAAATAACAAAAAAACCAATTAATGTTGGCTTTTTACATGTAATATAAAGTAGGGACAAGAAAAAAGCTAAGGATAAATATGAAAACAAAGCGGAAGTGAGAGACAAGGGTACAGTAAACTGTACCCTATAGAGTGGACACCTTATTAAAGGGACGATCTCTATAGGGTACTTTTTTAATGTATAATAGTGAAAATAGATGATTCGGATTCGAGGAGAAAATTCATATGAAT